>VGRO01000064.1 GCA_016875335.1 Deltaproteobacteria bacterium
ACGTCAAGGGCAACAAGGAGTTCGCCGTGACGTTCGCCACGACCGCGGGGCTCGCCAAGATTGCCGTGCAACCGGCGCAAATCGACTTTGGCTACGTCCCGGTCGGCACCTCGCCCGTGGCGGCCGGTGTCGTGCTCAACGTCGGCAGCGCGGACCTGGTCATCTCGCAGGTCGAGGCCACTGCGCTCGACAAAGAGAGTTTCAAGATCGTCTGGAACGGCAAGGAGTTGGTGACCGGGACGACGGTGGTGCTCGATCCGCCGACCGTCGTCAAGCCCAACGACAGCATTGACTTCTCGGTGTTGTTCTCGGCCAAGGACGACAAGCCGCGCGCCCACGACCTGCTGCTGCACACCAACGATGCCAGCCTGACGACCGACGGCGCCGGCATCAAGCGCGTGCCGGTCAAGGTCAACTCGACCGGGCCGTGTCTGCTGCTGTCGCCCAAGGCCGTGGTCTTTGGCGCCACTCCGGTGGGCCAGAGCAAAGAGCAGGTGCTGCTGGTCAAGTCCTGTGGCGACGAACCAGTGTCCATCAGCAAGATCGCCTTCGACACGCCGCCTGGACCCGGGAACTTCTCAGTCCTATGGGCACAGCTCAAGGAATCTGGCGGCAAAGAACCGACCGCCGACGCCCCGCTCAAGCTCGCGCCCAACCAAAGCGTGACCCTGAACCTGCGCTACACGCCCGACAAGCTGTCGCCGACCTCCGCTTCAGGGTCGGTGACCCAGGACACCGCGGCGTTGACCGTGACCTCGAATACCGCCGCCGGAACCGCCAAGGCGACGCTGGAAGGCTATGGCGCCAGCTCCGACTGCCCGACGCCCATCATCACCATTGCCGAGGGCGACACGGTCACGCCGCAAACCATCCTGCACCTGGACGGCAAGCAGAGCTACGCGACCGGCGGCACCATCGGCAAGTACCAATGGGAGGTCGAACAGGCCAAGGGATCGGTGAGCCTGTTCGCCCCCAACGCCACCAGTTCGGCCGTGACCTTCCAGCCCAATGTCGCCGGCGACTACCTTTTCCGCCTGCACGTCTGGGATGCGGGGGGCAAGAAGTCGTGCGCTCCTGCGGAAAAGAAGGTCAAGGTCATCCCCGACCAGGCCATCCACGTCGAATTGCTGTGGAAGACCCCGGGGGACAAAGACGAGACCGACGCGGGGCCGGGCGTCGGCACCGACCTCGACTTGCACTTCGCGCACCAGTACGCGGCCGGCCAGGACTACGACGGTGACGGCAAGCCCGACCCGTGGTTCGCCGGCCAGTACGACTGCTTCTGGTTCAACTGCGGCAACGGCAACACCGTTGAATGGGGCAGCTACGACCCCAACGTCGACGACGACCCGAGCCTGGACCGCGACGACACCGATGGCGCCGGTCCGGAGAACCTGAACCTGACGCTGCCCGAGGACGGCAAGACCTATTCGGTCGGCGTGCACTACTACAACGACTTCGGCTACGGAAAGTCCAAAGCGATCATCCGCATCTACATCTACGGCGTTTTGCAGTTCGAGGTCACCTCGCCCGATCTGGTCAAGGGCGACATGTGGTACGTAGCCAAGATCGGCTGGCCGCAAGCGGAGATCGAGACGGCACAGAAGTCGGCGAGCGACAAGTCGCCGTTCGTCACCAAGAAGTACCCGGCGCCCGCGCTGGATTGACCCAACCGCCGCGCGGCCGCCCGCCGACCTACCCCTGGAGCGCACATGATGACCCGCAGCTTGTTCGCCCTTTGCTGCGTTTGGGCCGCGGCGTGTTCAGACACCCCGGGCGGGCCGACCAGCGGTTCCGGCACCGACGGCCAGCCCAAGAATGAGCAGATCTGCACCGGCAGTTTCTGCGTGGATGCCGATGTGCGCATCGGCGTCAGCCCCAACAAGCTGCTTTTTGTCGACGTGGCCCCAGGCACCGTGGTCGACCGGCAGCTGACCGTGACCCACATCGGCAACAACAGCACGCTGCGCGTGTCGGCGGCCACGTTCGACCCGCCAAGCGGCGAGTTCCAGGTCGTGGACTTTGCGACCTTCGACCTGGCGGCCGGCAAGAGCCACACGCTGACGGTGCGCTACACCCCCAAGGCCGCCGGGTCCAAGAAGCTGAACCTGGTATTGGCCAACAACGACAAGGACGCCAACAAGCGCAAACTGGCCGTGCCGGTGGAGGTCGCCGCGGGGCAGGCGCTGTTGCAGGTGATGCCCGATCCCATCGATTTCGGCAACGTCGCGGGCGGCAGCAGCCCGACGATCGAGGCCTCGCTGGTCAACATCGGCACGCTGGACATGCACATCGTGTCGATCGAAATCAGCAAGAGCGGCACCACCGACTTCGTCATCGACAAGATGCCGGACATCGCCCAGCCGCTTCCGGCCAACGGCAACGTGCCCATCACCTTGCGGTACACGCCGACGGGCGGCGACTTCGACCAATCGAGCCTGCTCGTCGAGACCAAGGACGGCAAGAAATACAAGATCGGCATCCAAGGCAACGAGATCGCCGCGCGGATCCAGGTCGTCCCGCCCAAGGTCAACCTCGGCGAGATGGAACTCAACAAGGCCGCCACCGCCCAGGTCAAGATCTGCAACACCGGCATGGCGCCGCTAGAAGTCAGTGGCTTTGAGCTTGCGCCGGTGTCGCAGCTCAAAGACCTGGCGTGGGATATCAAGCTGCCGGTGACGGTGCCTCCGCCCAAAGTGTCGGGTAGTTGCGATACCGGCGTGCTTTTCACGCTGACCGGCAAGACCAAAACGCCGCTGCCCAGCAACGGCAGCCCGGTCGCGAGCATCCTGATTTCGAGCAACGACAAGGCCCAACCCATCTACAACCTGATGGTGTTCGCGCAGACCAACGCGCCCAAGATCTTGGTGACGCCGGGCGACTACGTCGATTTCGCGTTCGTGGGCAAGGGCGTCAAGAGCAAGCGGACGGTGCAGGTGTTCAATGAAGGGTCGTCGCCGCTGGACGTGACCAAGATCGAGATCACCGACGAGAAGGACAAGCTCGGAGAATTCACCATCGTGCCCGGCAACTTCGCCCCGACGAATGGTTCGGCCGCCACGCTGCAACCCGGTTCGGCCGCTCAGTCGTTTGAAGTCCAGTTCGAGGCCAAGGGACCGGTGGAGCAGAAGGCCAGCGCCAAGCTGCACATCTACTCCAACGATCCGGGCACGCCCGACGTGGTGCTGCCGATGTACGCCGAGCGCAAAGACGGCACCGTGTGCAAAGTGGCGATGGTGCCGCCGGTGGTCAATTTTGGCCTTTTGCCCTACGGCAACAGCAAGACCTTGCCCGTGACGTTCAAGAACGTCGGCACCGGCTACTGCAAATTCAAGGAAGTGCACGCGGTCGATTGTATTGCGCCGCTTACGTTGCCATTGGCAGGATTGCCTCCCCCGCAGCCAAAATGCTCGACGGCCAAGACCTTGTTCATGACCGCAGCGCCGAGCACCACGCTTTTCAAGCTCGGGCCTGGCGACACCGGCAAGCTGCAGGTCACCTTCAGCGCGCCCGAGGGCCTGGCCAGCCTCTTCGAGACGGGCGCTGTCAACAAAGTCACGGACTTTGGCGGGTTGCTGGTCGCGACATTTGAGGATGACTCGACGGGCGGGCTGGTCACCGTCACCGACGTCAAGCTCTCGGACCCCACCGCCGTCAGCAAGGCCAAACCCAATCTGGTGGCCAAGGTCGGCAAGGCCGCCGTCTCCGTGATGCCGGGAAACCTGGAATTCGGTGTGGTCACTGTCGGTTGTAAGTCGCCCGGCAAGGACGTGATGGTGTTCAACACCGGCACAACCGAAGCCTTTGTCAACAAGCTGGAATTGAGCGGCTGCGGCCTCGAAGTGGTCGGGGTCGCCTGGCCGGCAATCCCCAAGACGGGGTATCCCATTTCGCAGGCCAAGCCGGCGACCTTCAAGGTCCAGTACGCGCCGCAAAACGTCGGCAAGGACCAGTGCCAGTTGATGATCTACACCAGCCTGAACGGCGTATGCACCAAAGCCGACGGGGCACAGACCGGCAAGGACTGCACCATCAACGGCGACTGTGCCGCGGGCGAGTTCTGCGCCGGGCAGCTCTTTACCGTGCCGATGACCGGCGAGGGCACCTTGGACAAGGAGTGGACCGACGAGTTCGAGCAGGGCGTCGGCAAGCAGAGCGACGTGCTTTTCGTGGTCGACAACTCGGGGTCGATGAGCGAAGAGCAGCAGAACCTCGCAAGCAACTTCAAGCAGTTCACGCAAATCGCCGACATCTGGAGCACCAACTACCACATTGGCGTGGTCACCACCGACATGGCCGCGGCGGACCAGTCGGGCAAGCTGCGCCTCGCCGACGGCATTCGCGTGGTGACCCCAAAATCGCCCAACGGCGGCGACACCTTGCAAAAGATGACCAAGCCGGGAAGTGGCGGGTCCGGCAATGAGCAGGGGTTGGCCGCGGCGGAGGCCGCGCTCACGGCGCCGTTGGTGACCGACACCGGCCAGAAATGCACCGCCGACGCGGACTGCAAGCAGGCCGGCGGCCAGTGCATCCCCAACGCCGACGACACCGCGACCAAGATGTGCGGCGGCACCAACCGCACCTTCCTGCGCAAGAACGCCGGCTTGGAAATAGTCATCGTGTCTGACGAAGAAGACGGCAGCAGCAACGACGTCAACTACTACATCAACTTCCTCTATTCGATCAAAGGGTTCGCCAACAAGAACCTGTTCCACCTGCACGCCATCGTCGGCCCCGGCGGCGGCTGCAAGGGCCCGGGCGGCGAAGCGGAAGGCGGCGAACGCTACATCAAGATTGCGCAGGCCACCGGCGGCAAGTTCGGCTCCATCTGCGACGGCAACTTTGCCAAGGTGCTCAAGGACATCGGCACGGTCGCCTTTGGCCTCGCCCAGCAGTTTTTTCTCACGCGCAATCCTGAGCCCGCGACCATCGTGGTCAAGGTCAACGGCAAGCCGTGCCCGCCGCCCGGCTGGCAGTACGATGCGCCCAGCAACAGCGTGATCTTCCCCGACGGCAGCGCTTGCATGCCGCAAAAGGGCGACAAGATCTCCATCTACTACAAGATGCTGTGCAATCCGTAGCGGATCGGCTGGCAGACACGGCCGGTCCGGCGTAGCATGAGGCCCGCGCGCCGTCGGACCCCCGCCGGATGCGCGCAGGCTGAGGCGGTCATGCAAGTCCGGGCCTGGGCGATCCTCGCCGCGGCGACCACGGCATGCGTGGACACAGGTGATTCCATGATCAACGGTTTGTGGTGGCAGCAGGGACAGGTCTTGGGGCTTGCCGGCATCTCGGCGGCCGGCTTGGCCGCCACGTGCATCGGATGCGGGAGCGACACGCCGCCGGCCTCCATCTACAGCCCGCCGACCCTGGCGATTACGGTGGCGGACAAGACCCCGCCAGCGGCGCCGGTCTGCACCAATTTCGACCAGGACCTGACCGGCGGCCAGGTGCTCAAGCACAAGCAGATCACCATCCGCAACACCCAGGCCGACGTCGGCGCCGCGCCGGCCAAGCTCTGCCTGAAGTGGGAAGCCACCAAGACCAACACCCAGTTCAAGGTCACGGTGTTGTCGGGCGGCGATCAGAAAGACGACGCGTATTGCACCAACTCGGAGACATCGCCGTTCAAGCCCGGGACCACCGGCCTGTTTGCCATCCCGGTCAACGGCAAGCCGTTGGTGCTCGACGTCGAGTACAAGGGCAACGAAAGCGGCGACAGCGACCCGGTCACCATCACCATCAGCAGCAACAGCAAGGTCGTCAACCCCAAGACCGAGAACCCAAACGTCCGCAAAATCTGCTTTGGCATCGCCAAAGTCGGCGCGTGCGGCGCCATCTTCCCGTCCGAGTACTACTTTGCCAACGCCACCAAGGCCAACCCGCCGACCCAGTGCTTCGGCATCAAGAACTGCGGCACCGCGGCGCTGGCCTTCAAGGGCGCCGATTTCGAGACGGCGAACGCCCAGTACCAGATCGTCCAGCAGCCCAACGCCGAGGATGCCATCGCGCCCAAAGGCGACCCGGCCAACCCGGACGGCCAAAAAGAGTTCAAGGTGTGTGTGCGCTATAGCCCAGACGACTCGCCGGACAATGAAGACGTGATCCTGGTTGTATCCACCAACGCCACGACGGACAACGGCAAGGTCAAGGCGCTCATCAGCCACAAGACTGAGGCCGAGGCCAAATGGAAGGTCGATTGCAGCGACCCCACCGGCAAGCTGGGCTTTTTCTTTCCTGAGGCCGAGAAAGCCGGCAAGAAGACCTGCAAGGTCGTCAACGACGGGCCGCCGCCGCTCAAGATCCAGAACGTCGCCGCCGTGCCGGTCCAGAGCAACGACGAAGAGGCGGTCAACGCAGCGCTCAAGTGCAAGCTCGTCGACATCGCCGGCACCGCCCACGACCTGTATTCGGTGGGGCCCGGCAAATCCGCGGACCTGGTCTGCGAATACACGCCGCAGGGAGCGGGCAAGCCGCCTGCGGCCGTTGCCAGCTTCAGCTACGGCAGCGCGGGCGGCAACAACGGCACCATGACCCTGCCGATCCTGGTCGGCGGCTGCACTGCGCCTTCCCCCGAATTCGGTCCCACCGAGCTTTGGCAGATGGCCAAACCAGGCGAGAGTTCTACCGGGAACATCGCTGTCGCCAACCAGTCCTGCGCCGGCATGCAGCTTGTGACCGCATGCATCGCGCCTGCTTCGTACAAGGGCAACGAACCGTGCCAAGCGCCGTCCAAAAGCCACAGCCTCGAACCGGCCTTCGCGCCCATGTCGGTGCCGGCGTACGGCGTGACCACCCTCAAGGTCAAGTTTGCGCCGGACGCCAAGGCGACCACCAAGCAAGTGAGCGACCTGTTGCACGTGTCCTATTGCAACGGCCTATGGGCCAGCGACAAGTGCCAGGGCACCATCGTGACGCGCGCCATCAACTTGACGGGCGCCGTGGCCTTCGACGACAAGGTGGTCCCGCCGACCGTCGCGTGCACCCTGGGCGGTGACGCCGCCAACCTGACCAAGGGCAACCTGGTCACCATCCAAGCCGGCGCCAAGGGCGGCGCGACCTTCGACAACCAGACTTTCTACTATCGATTCGTCGTGTCGTCGCGGCCGGCGGGCGCCACTTCGTGGATCAGCGAAGTGCAGCAGAGCACGGACCAGCAGAGCTGGACCAAGCTCCTGCCCGACCAGCCCGGCGCCTACGAGGTGCTGTGCCAGGTGCAGGGGGTCAAGACCGACGACGCCGCCACCTATGCGTGGAGCAGCCAAGTGCCGGTCCAGTTCACGGTCAAGTAGGCGGCGAGCCTGCCGATGCAGCGACCCGCTCCAGAAATCACAAGTGAGATAGGAAGGTTGACGGCATGTGCCGTGTGCGCGCCGGGCCCCGAGCACGACGCGATGGCACCCGACCACATTTCGCCGCTGCGCCTCGGCCCTTATGGGTGGGAGGCCAACCCGGACTACCTGCTCTTCGACGACCTGGTGTTGCTGCCGCAGTTGCAGGCCGAACACGCGGTGCTGCGCCGGCTGGTCGCGGCCTTTACCGGCGATCGCAACTGCCTGGACGTGCGCGAACTGCTCGGCCAGGTGCTGGCGCTGCCCGCAGCCCGAAGTGAAATCCTGGCCGAGGTGCTCGAACTCGAAGGTCAACTGGGTTTGTCAGGACCACGGCTGCATCACGCCAGGACCGTCCTGGCCGACCTGCCAGCCGCCGATCTTTGTCAGGCGCTTGTTTCGGGCGCCGACCCCGACACCGGTGCCCGATGGCTGAGCTACCCCGCACCCAACCTGTTGTTCGCCCGCGATCTGCTGGCCGTTGTCGGCAAGTCGGTGGTGCTCGGCTGGCCGCGCAGCCGCGCCCGAAAGCGCGACGGCATCCTGGCGCGGGCGGTCGCGCGCCACCACCCGTGGTTCCGTGGCGCCGACCGAATCGATCTGCGTGCCGACCGACCGGGCCTGTCGCCCGCCGAGTTGGACGACGAGCGGTGCCTTGAGGGCGGCGACGTCCTGGTCCTGCGCCACGACCTTGTGCTGGTCGGCATCGGTCAGCGCACGACGCTGCCGGCAGCCCTGCGCTTGGCGGCGCAGTTGCGCGATCGCGGCGTCCGCCACGTCCTCGGCGTCGTCCTGCCGGTGGCCCGCGCGACCATGCACCTGGACACCGTGGTCACGATGATCGACCAGAGCCTGGTGCTGGCTTTCCCACCGGCCCTCGGCGGTGCGGCGGGCGACCTCGATGCCGTGGGGTTGGTCGACTTGCTGGCCGAGGGGTGCCCCATCGCGGGATCCTTGACTGCGGCGCTCGCCGAGCGCGGCCTGGCGGTGACCGTGGTGCCGTGCGGCGATGGCGACGCGCGGGCGGCCTTGCGCGAGCAGTGGTCTGACGGCGCCAACGCGTTTTGTCTCGTGCCCGGCGGCATCGTCTTGTATGGGCGCAACACCGCCACGCTGCGGGCGCTCAATCGCCAAGGTTTCAGTGTGCTCGCCCCCGATTTCGTGGTCGACAACGCCGAGATGCTCGCCCGGTCCGGCGAGCGCTTCGTGGTCGCCCTGCCCGGGAGCGAACTGTCGCGCGGCCGCGGCGGTCCGCGCTGCCTGACCCTGCCGCTGGCCCGCGACGACGCAGGGCTGCCCGGTTTCGACGCCGATGCCCCCTCCGCCTGATCGCCTCGCCTACCGACCGCCCTGCGCCGCCAGCCACGCCTGCCAGCCCGGGTGATCGGTGGCGGTGTGCCCGCGGCTGAGCACCGCCAGCGTGTCCATCGCGGTCTGGCGGACCGACCGGGCCTGGTCGTTGGTCAGGTACACCAGGGCCGCCGCGTAGCTGCGCCGTGGTTGCCGCGCCATCCCGAGCAGGGCGTCGCGGCGGACCTGAAAATTGGGGTGTCGGGCCAGTTCCGGCAGGGCAGCGCCACAGTCCGGGGTGTCCGGTCGGGCGCAGAGCCACGCCCCGACCACCAGCGCGGTCGCCGCCATCTGCTGGCGGGCGAGTTCGGTCAGCAACTGCTGGAACGCAGGACCCTTGGCCGCTTCGCCCCACCCGTACAGTGCCCACAGTGCGGCGAGGCGCGGCGCCGCCAACCACAGCGTGTCGCTCGCCGTCGCCTCTGCGATCCGGTCGCGGTGCGAACGCGCATCCAAGTCGCGCAGGCCGACGATCGCCCACGCCCGCACCTCCGGGTCGCGGTCGTCGAGCAACCGCGCCAGCAAAGGCTCGGCGCCCGGATCGCGGATTTCGGCGACGATCTGCACGGCGCGCGCACGGTAGCTCGACTGCAGCCCGGCGCGGCCGAACGCCTGCTCAAGGAGCGGCCGTGCCTGCCAGCCAAAGCCGACCAGCGTCGCATGGGCCGGGCAACCGGAAATCGCGTTGCACGCAAAGCGGTCCTGCAAGGCGCGCACAGCGTCGCGCAGCGCCTCGTCGGGGGCGTCGGGGTCGCGGCCCGTAGCCTGCTGCCGCAGGGTGACTGCTGGCCCGACCGATGTGTCCGGCGCGGCCGGCGTGGCCGTCGGCTGGTTGCACCCGGACACCGCAAGGACAGCCGCCGCCGTCCAGCACCAAACCGCGTCCACCTGGTCCTCGCGCGCCATCCGCGGCGCCGGCCGGATTGGAACGCAACCGCGCCAGCGGCACAAGCCGCGTGCGCCCGATTCCGGGAATGTGGCGTGCCTTCGGCGCATTGCAAGCCCGCCCGCACGCGCGTAAGCTACCCGGCCCCGCGGCGCCCCCCGACGCGGCCTGCATTGCGCGAAACCCGAGGAACTCATGAAGAAGGATACCGCCATCATCGCGATCATCGGTGCCGCCGTGCTGGCGTTCGTCGCCGGGACCATGATCAACAAGCCGGCCAAGAAGGCAGGCGACGCCGCCGCTGCGGCCCAGCCGGTGCAAGCGCAACAGACCGCGCAGGCCGCGGCTGCGCCGGCGTTTGCAGGCAACCCGTCGATGGGGCCGGCCGACGCAAAGGTCACCATCATCGAGATCAGCGACTTCCAGTGCCCGTTCTGCAGTCGCGCCAAGGCGACGCTCGATGAACTGCACAAGGAATACCCCAACGACCTGCGCATCGTGTTCGTCAACCAGCCGCTGTCCTTTCACAACCAGGCGCGGCCCGCCGCCATCGCGTCGTTCGCGGCCCACAAGCAGGGCAAGTTCTGGGAGATGTACGACAAGCTGTTCTCGAACGCCAAGGAACTCGGCGACGACAACTACAAGAAGTGGGCCAAGGAAATCGGCCTGGACATGGCCCGCTTCGAGTCCGACCTCAAGGACGCCGACGTGGCCAAGGCAGTGGACCGCGACCAGGCGGTGGCCAACGCGCTCGGCGTCAGCGGCACGCCCGGCTTCTTCGTCAATGGCGTCAGCCTTTCCGGCGCCCAGCCCAAAGAAGAGTTCAAGAAGATCATCGACGAGCAGATCAAGAAGGCCAACGACGAACTCGGCAAGGGCACGCCGATGGCCGAGATCAACGAGAAGCTGACGCGCGCCAACAACCCTTCGGTCGGCAGTCAGATCATCGGCTTGGTGTTCAAGGGCGAAGAGCCACCCAAGTCTGCGGCCGCCGCGCCGCCCGCCCCCAAGCGCGAGAAGCCCGGCGACGACCCCAACGTGGTGTGGAAGGTGGAGCTGCACGGCGACGAACCGATCAAGGGCAACGCCGACGCCCTGGTGACGCTGGTCGAGTTCACCGATTTCCAGTGCCCGTTTTGCAGCAAGGTGCGGGCCTCGCTGGAAGAGGTCAAGAAGAACTATGCGCCGGACAAGGTGCGTTTGGTGTTCAAGAACCAGCCCCTGCCGTTCCACAGCAACGCGATGATCGCTGCCGAGGCGGCGCTGTGCGCTGGCGACCAGGGCAAGTTCTGGGAGATGGAGGAGCGCCTGTTTTCCAACCAGGGCGCGCTCGGCGCCGACGAGTTGCCTGGTCACGCCAAGGAGGTCGGCCTGAACCTGGACAAGTTCAACAAGTGCCTCGCCGACCACAAGTTCAAGCCGCAGATCCTCAAGGACCAGGCGACCGCCGAAAAGATCACCGCCACAGGTACGCCGGCGTTCTTCGTCAACGGCCGCAAGCTGGGCGGCAACCGGCCGTTTGAAGACTTCAAGAAGCTCATCGACGAAGAAATGGGCAAGGCCGAGGCCAAGGTCGCCTCTGGCGTTGCTCGCAAGGAGATCTACGCCAAGACCATCGGCGACGGCAAGGAGTTCATTCCACCGCCGCCGCTGGAGGCCAAGGTCGCCGACTTTGACTACCGGGGGTCGCCGACGCTCGGGCCCAAAGACGCCAAGGTCAAGATCGTCGAGTTCAAGGATTTCGAGTGCCCGTTCTGCGCCAAGATCATACCGGCGCTCAAGCAGGTCCAAAAAGACAACGCGAGCAAGGTGTCGATCGTGTTCAAGCATTTTCCGCTGTCGAACCAGTGCAACCCGAAGATGTCGCGCGAGATGCACCCCGGCGCCTGCCTCGCCGCGTACTGGTCGATGGCCGCCGAAGCGCAGGGCAAGTTCTGGGAATTCGAGGATATCGTCTTCCAGAACTACCAGTCGATGATGCCGCGCGAGGGAGAACTGCCGGCGCGCCTCGCTGCGCAGACCGAGAACCTCAAACGCTGGTGCAAGGAGATCGGCATGGACATCGCCAAGGCCGAGGCCTTTGTCGCCAGCAAAGCGTACGAAGACCGGCTCAAGAAGGACATGAACGAGGCCGTCGACGCGGGCGTCAACGGCACGCCGGCTGTGTACATCAACGGTCGCAAGTACAACGGCGGCATGAACGCCGACCGCCTCAACAAGATCATCGGCCAGGTGCTCGAGGGCAAGCTCTAGGACTCCCCGGGAAGATCGATTGCCGGAGCCAGGCGGAGTGCCACAGCGACAGCGCCCGGGCGCCTTGCGCGCTGATCCCACACCTGTTTGGCCGCTACGCTCGACTGCGTCGCCGCGCTTGCAAGGCGATCCAGGCCGCAACGACCGCGATCAGCCCCAGGCCGCTGCCCGGTGCCCGACCGGCCGCACAGTCCTGCGCTGGTGCGCGGGCCGGGGGGGGCGGCGGCGTGTGTTTCCATTGGCTGGCCCGCACGGTCTTGGGCAATGCGATGGCCCTGGCCGCGAAATTGACCGGCTTGCCAGCCGTGCTGACGATCTCGGTGACCTTGGTGCCTTGCTTGCCACCTGGAATACACGCCCCGCGGGCCTGGCTGGCAACTGGCACGCAGGCGTCGCCGGCCTCGCAGCCCGCCCCCGAGCCCAACGCGCAGTCGAACCGGCACACCCCTGTGGCCAGCGGACTGGCGGGGTCCCCAGCGGCCAGCGCGCACACCAGGTCGGCGCGGCACGGTTCGACGGCACTGCACTCAGCGCCCCAGGGCCGAGAGCCTCCGACGGCGGGACGGCAGGCGCCCGCCTGTGCGCTTTTGGCGCCGACGTAGGCGCACACTTCGCCTGACCCGCACGGATGGGTCAGGGCGAACGGATCGCACAACGCGCGACAGGCGCCCAGCCCGGGCACCAGCCCCTCGTCGCACACCAAAGCACCGCCGCACTGCCCGGAAGTCGGACATGGCAGGCCGGCGATCGGCCCAGCGCTGGCGACGGGCAGGCACAGGGTCGATTCGCCCAACTTGGCACACCCGGTCCCGGTCGGACAATCGGTCGCGACCGTGCAGGCCTGGGCGCACACCTTGGGAAAGCGACCGTTGGACACGGCCACACAGTGCCCCGCCGCGCAGTCGAAGCCGCTCTTGCACGGCCAACCCACTGGCAGACCCGCCGCATTCTTGGCGGGTGCGCACACGTTGCCCTCGCCGCACTGCCAGCCGCTCGGACATCCGCTGCCGCACGACCGGGCGCAGTTGCCGCCCCCGAAAATGGACGGACTGCACAAGAAGCTCTGGCAGTTGCCAGGCAGCCAGCACTGCGCGCCCAACAGGCCCTTGCCGGCAATGAGGCACAATCCGCCGACGTTGGTCTGAACGCATTGGCCGGGCGCCTCGCAGTTGCTGCACGAACGGGTGCAGAATCCGACGTCGCCCCCCGGCATGCAGTAGCCGCCGACACACGCCGTGTCGCTGGCGCAGGCGTCGCCCAGGCCGGCGCTCGCCGCATCAGGCTTGCAGTGGCCCTCGTTGGGCAGGCACGCTTGGCCAGCTCCGCCACCCGTGCCATAGGTGCCGCAACTGGTGCCAATCGCGCAGTCGTTGTGGTGGGCACACCCCCGGGCGCAGTGACGCGCGCCATCGGGCCACGCCAGGCACAGCGCCCCGTCGGCGCAGTCCACGTCGCCGTCGCAGGCGTCGCACTGGGTGGCCTTGACAATGCGCTTGCCGTCCTTGGGCCACAGGAACCGGGCGGCTTGATGGTCGTCGTCGTGCAGGCTGCGGGCTGCGCTGCTCGTGGCGTGGAAATACATCGTCGCGTCGTGGTGGCGGCTGTGGCCGATGCCCAGGACGTGTCCGACCTGGTGCGTCAGCACCCCTTGCAGATCGGCCGTCACCTGCGCGGTACCGGTCGTCATGCCGCCCGTCCACTGCACGTCGTGGGCGTTGACCACGATGTCGCTGCGGAGCAGTTCTCCGCCCGGCCCGACCTGCCGTTCCGTGCGCGCCAGGGCCTCGCCGTCGCCGATGGCGTAGTTGGGGTCGAAGCGAACGGTCACGTCGTAGCGCGCCGGTTCCGCCATCAGGCCACCGTAGGCAAGCGGGATGCGCGTGCCGGCAATCTGCACCCAGGCGTCGATGGCGCCCTGCACCGCCTTGTGCACCATGGCGGGCGTCAACCCGATGGGTGCGCCCTTGTAGACCACGTAGATGGCGACGGGCCGGTCCGCGTAGCGCAGCAGGGCCCCGGTCGTGTGCCGTTCGACATCGAACGCGGCGGCGGGTCTCGGACCGAGCGCGAACAGGCCGGCGAGCGCGCCCATCCAGCGCAGATGGGGTCGGTTGGGTACGAAGTTGCATGTGCCGATCATGGGGCAAGCATAGGCAATGGCCCGCCAAAGGCAACCTAGGCAACCGTGGAACGCCGCGGATCCCGCCGCCGCGAAAAAACTGCTTGACGGGCGTCCGAGCGCCGCTAAACTCCGCGCACTTTCGCGACCCGCAAGCGTTTTTCCGGGTCGCGCGGCCCAAGGCCGCAGGTTCGTTGCGATAGTTCAAGGGCTTTGGTCCTGCCGGTGGCGTCGTTCCGCTGCCGGCCGGCGGCCCCGCCAAGGAGTGCGATGTCCACGTTGTTGCCGGTCCACATCCTCGAAGAAGCCAACCGCCCGCGGCGGCTCTCTGACGCCTTCCGCTGCCACGCCCGCGGGCGCAACCTGCTGCTGTCGGTGTGCCTGGACGATTACATGAACGCCAATGCTCTGCGCGTGCGTTCGATGGTGTGCTTCGAATGCATCCAAGGTGGCGCCAACCGCGAAACCTTCGCGGCGGACGCCGACACTGAGGGCTTGCTCGACAACGAAATCTGGGCGCGCCTCATCTCGGACATGAAGGATCCCGACCCTGTCGCCTGAACGAGGGATCTTGCGCCGGCGGCAGTTCAGGTGCCAGCGGCCTGATTCCGTTCAGGGCTCGATCCGCGTAGCGTTGTCGTTTCGGCGTTTTCGTGGTAGGCTCGCCCGCCGCGCGCCTCGTGCGTCTCACCGCTTGGGGCACTCAATGGCGTGCCCGATCGTTGGCGCCCGCGCGCCCGAACTGCCGTCGGCTGCACACGGCCATTGCGGTCCAACCCGCGCACGCCTGCTGACCGGCCCGGAGATCCCATGGCAACCGGCCTGACCAACGCATACCCCCAGCAATTCGGCAAGTACACGCTCACGGCCAAGATCGCCATGGGTGGCATGGCCGAGATCTTCCGCGCCAAGAGCTTTGGCGCCGAGGGTTTCGAGAAAGTCCTGGTCATCAAGCGCATCCTGCCGCACTTCAGCGAAGATGAAGGCTTCGTGACCATGTTCAAGGACGAGGCGCGGGTGGCGGCCCACCTGACCCACGCCAATGTCGTCCAGGTGTTCGACTTCGATACCGTCGATGACCTTTTCTACATCGCCATGGAGTACGTCGAGGGCCGCGATCTCAAGCGCGTGCTCGACGTCGGCGCCAAGTTTGGCAAGCCGCTGTCCATCGCCCAGGCCGTCTACGTGATGATTGAGGCCAGCAAGGGCCTGGACTATGCGCACAAACGGGTGGTGGACGGCAATCCGCTCAACATCATCCACCGCGACGTGTCGCCGCACAACGTCATGGTCAGCTTTGCTGGCGAAGTCAAGATCATGGACTTTGGCATCGCCAAGGCCGCCTCGCGCTCGACCAAGACCCGGGTCGGCACCGTCAAGGGCAAGTGCGCCTACATGAGTCCCGAGCAGGCCCGGGGCAAGAACCTCGATGCGCGCAGCGACTTGTTTGCGCTTGGCGTCTGCCTGTGGGAGATGCTGACGGGCAAGCGGCTTTTCGTGGGCGAGACCGACTTTGAGACGTTGAACAACGTGCTCAAGGCCGAGGTGCCTCCGCCAAGCGAGCTGAACGCCGAAGTGCCCAAGGAACTGGACGCCATCGTGCTGCGTTCGCTCGCCAAGGACGTCAGCGACCGACAAAAGGATGTCGGCCAGTTCGTCAATGAACTGAACCGCTGGTTCTTCTCGGCCGTGCCGGACCCGGACGCCATCAACCTCAACGGCTACATGCAGGATCTCTTTATCGACGAGATCGCCCAGTTGCGCAGCGACACCGCCAATGAGGCGGCGATGCTCGAGGCGCACAAGCGCGGCGGCGCCACGCTGTCGGGCCAGCGCAAGCCCGGCACCGGATCGCAGCCTCAGGCCCGCGCCATGGGGGGCGACGACGAGCGCACCATGGCCCTGCCCGACGCGGCCATGGCGGGCGACAGCGACCGCACGATGGCGATTCCGGACGCCATGGCGGCGATGCGCAGCAAGAGCCAGGTTGCGATCCCCATGCAGGGCGCATCGCAGATCATCGTCCAGAAGCAGTCCAACACCGGGCTGCTCATCGGCATCGGCGCGCTGCTGGCTGTGGCGATCGGCATCGGCGCCTTCGTGTTGCTGGGCAAGAAGGACGATCGGCCCGCGGCTGGCGCTGTGGCCGTTCCGGCCCCACCCGTCGAGAGGCCCAAGCTCAAGTTCTTCGTCAAGGCTCCGGGCGCGTCTGAAATCCTGGTGGACGGCCTCCCGGCGTGCATGAGCAAGGACACTTGCGACATCGAAGTCGAAGCCGGCAAGCACAAGGTCATCGCCAAGAACGCCGACGGCAAGGGCGTCGATCAGGAGATCGACGTGCAAAAAGGCGGCGAGGTCGTCGAGCTCAAGGTACCCGAGGTCGCCAAGAAGGCCGATCCGGCCCCGCAGGTGGCAGCGGTTGCGCCCAACGTCTTCGTCAAGGTTGCGCCGGACAATGCCACGGTCACTGTCAACGGTCAGCCGCTGGCGCTCGTCGGTGGGACCGGCAAGGTCGCCAACGTCAAGGCTGGCGACGCGCTCAAGATCGAGATCAAGGCCGAGGGCCACAAGAACGAGACGGTCGACCGCATGGTGACCAAGGACGAGACCTTCGAGTTCAAACTCGAAAAAGACAAGGGAACCGCGGTGGCGACGTCGCCCGGCGAAAAGAAGGAAGCGCCCGCCGGCCCTGGCAAGCTGACGGTGTCGGCCAAACCTTGGGCCAAGGTCATGATCAAGGGCAAGGAGTACGGGCTGACGCCGCAAACGATCACGCTGCCGGCCGGCAAGTACACGGTCACCTTGATCAAGGGCACGGTCACCAAGACGGCGGGCGCCACGGTCAAGGCCGGCGGTGCGGCCACCGTCAGCGTGGACATGAACGCCGAATAGCCCGAAGCGCGTCAGGTCCCGTTGACGCCCAAAACGATGGGTCCTATACTGCCGCCCGCTTCGCGGCCCCCACGGGCCTGTGCAAGCGCGGCAACCGCCGCACAGGCGGTTCTCGCGGGAATAGCTCAGCGGTAGAGCGCGACCTTGCCAAGGTCGATGTCGCGGGTTCAAATCCCGTTTCCCGCTCCAAGAAAACCTCTCCGTCGTCTCGACAACGGTCTCCAACGGGGGCCGAAACGGGATTTGAACGATCCGGCGCAACCAGCGCAATCCCGTTTCACGCTCCAGAACAAGCTTCGTTTTCGTCGTCTAGGCGTCGCCCATCTGGGCCGAAACGGGATTTGAACGATCCGGCGCAACCAGCGCAATCCCGTTTCCCGCTCCGGCAAGGCGGCCGCGCGCGAATCCTTGCAGCGGTGGAGCGGCCGCCGCGGCAGATCCGCGATCGCTGGCGGGCGGGGCACATGGCGGCCTGGGAGCGTCCCATCGATCCGGCGCAACCAGCGCAATCCCGTTTCACGCTCCGACGTGGCGGTCCACTGGGTCCAGGTGCGGCCAAACCCCGAATCCAACGGCCGCCGGGCGGGGGGCGCGGCGACGCCCGCTGCGATCGCGCCGCCCCCCTTGCGCACTTTTCAGGCCCCTGCACGGCGCGGTTGCACCCCGCCGGTCGCTTTGTTAGCCTTCGACTGGGAAAGTCGCGTCCGGCGACGGTCGCTTGCTTTTCCGCCCCCGACAGGCCGTGGCTGCGAGCCGCGGTCGAGCTAGCCTCAGCGCACGCCATCCCCCCTTGACGCTGTGGCGACGGCACGACGTGCTGGCAGTCCACCGCTCCCTTGTCGCTTTGCGCAAAGCGGCCGGGGCGCGAAGGACTGGCAACCCCGGCCGATCCCGCACCCCGCCAGCCGCCAGCCGCGATCCCGACCTGGCGGAACTCTCTCCGCTTGGTCACTTGCCGGCGGAATAGAACGGTGCGAATTCGGCCATTCGTTGCGCGGCAGGCGGCGTCGATCCGCCCCGCTGCGCGACACCTGCGTCGCTGCCGCCCCTGGCCCGTTCCGCACCTTCCGTACGCCGGCCGCGCGCCGTGCGATCGGCAGACGGTGCGGTCTGGCGCGCGGTTCGGCACAGGCCGGACGACCGCGACACGGGCGCTCGCTAGTGTCTGCCAGCGACTGCGAAGCTCAAGCGACGCGGCCGCCGGTCCGAGATCGGGATCCTGCGCAGTGATCCCCTGCGACCTGACCCCCCGCGCACGTCGCATCGGTTGATCCCGGGTTTGCTTTGCCCCGCCAGCGTCTGCAGCGCTGGCGCGTGCCGGTTTGGCCGCACTTGGCCCGACCGCGGCAACCCGAGCGGCATTGGAGGACTGTCATGCAAAACCTGCTGCATCCCCGTACTTGGCGCTTCTTGCAGCGCGCGGGCGATCGTCTGTACGCGGGCCACGAGTCCACCACGGAGCACTGCGCGGGAGTCGGCCGTTCGTTCGGCTGGCGCCTGGCGATCGCCGGGGTTCTCGCCGCCGTGCTCGCCGCCTGCAACGAGGGATCCGCCCCACCGCCTTCCGGCCAGGCGGAAAAGGACGCCGCGGGGGTCGACGCCGAATTCGGCGTGGAGACGTTCGCTCTCGCCGCGCCAGCGATCGAGATCACCGATCCACCCGAGGGCAAGTACTACTACATCGACTACACGCAGGCTTCGCCGGGCGCGATCAAGATCACCGCCAAGTTCAAGGTGACCAACTACACGATCGGCGCGGGCGCGGGCCAGATTCTGTGTTCGATCGACGGCAAGGCCCCGCTGGTGGCCACATCGCTGTCCCTCGCCAATGTCGACTTCGGCACGAAAAAGGGCATGCACGTGCTGTCGTGTACGCTCGCCAACGCCGCCGGACAATCGGAGTCCGCGGCCACGGCGCGCGCGATCGTGCACGTGTTCATCTCGCAGGATCCGTTCAATGCGGATGCCAAGAACACCTGCACCCAGGGCGTCGAATGCGACGACAGCCTGGCCTGCTCGTCGGACGCCTGCGTCGATCTGAAGTGCGTGTACAAGATCGTGCTCAACTGCTGCGGCAACAACAGCGAGTGCAGCACCACCAGCCCGACCTGCCTGAACCCGAACACCGCCCAGAGCAAGTGCACGACTTGTTCGGTCAATGCCGACTGCGACGACGGCGACGCCTGCACCAACAACGTCTGCGATCTCAGCGGCGCGGTCGGCAAGTGCAGTTTCCCCAAGATCGACCCCGAGGCGTGTTGCTTCCCGGACAGCGACCCGGTCAAGGGCAGCGCGGCGGGCCAGTGCGACGACGGCAAGGCCTGCACGGTCGACAGTTGCAACGTGACGCTCAAGAAGTGCAGCCACGTCAAACCGGCGGGCGCCTGCTGCGCCGACAGTGAATGCGTCGCCACCAACGTGTGCGAGGTTGGCGCATGCGTCGACCTCGAATGCCGCTACGGCAAGGATCTCATCAACAAGCCGGGATGTTGCGTCGCCGATTCGGATTGCGACGACAAGAACGAGTGCACGCTGAACGTGTGCAGCAGCCAGGTCGGCCCCAAGGGCTACAAGACCTGCAGCAACCCGTTCGATGACAAGATGGGCGGTCAGGGCGTGTGCTGCATGACGGCCGGCTCGACCTTGGAGTGCAATGACGGCAACGGCTGTACTTCCGACACCTGCAGCAACAACAAGTGCGTGCACTTGCAGGTCACGGATTGTTGTGTCGCCGACGTAGACTGTGACGACGACAAGATGTGCACCACCAACAAGTGCGACATCCCGGCTGGCAAGAAGGAGGGCGTTTGCTCGTTCCCCAAGACCGACGCGCAGTGCTGCGACACGCTCGCCGACTGCGACGACGGCCTCTTCTGCACCATCCCGCAGTGCGTCGGCGTCAACTACGCGACCAAGATTCCGGGCGTGTGCAAGCAGACCAAGACCGATCCGACCTGTTGCGACAAGGACAGCGACCCCATCTGCGACGACAGCAAGTACTGCACCGTCGACGTGTGCATCAACCACATCTGCTACCACGGTCCGGACATCAGCAAACCCAACTGCTGCGAGTCGAACAGCGAGTGCAACGACAGCAACGCCTGCACGACCGACACCTGCGACCTTGGCCCCGGCGATCTGCCGGTCAAGACGGGTCTCGTCGCCCACTTCGATGCCCGCGACATCGCCTCGGTGGTCGTCGACGCCAACGCCAACGTCACCGAGTGGAAGGACCTGTCGGGCAACAACCGGCACCTCAAGCCCAACGGTAAGAGTCCGGTGTATGCCCAGAAGCTCATCGGCACCATGCCGGCGCTCGATTTCAACGGCACCGATCGGCGCATGACCACCGACGCATTCCCCATCACCACGGATGTCACAGTGTTCGCGGTCATCCAGTGGAAGACGCCGGACGGCTGGGGATCGATCGCCCACCACGGCAACCGCGACATGGATTGGGCGCTGGAGCACAACGCGGCCAAGGCGGGCAGCAACATCACCCACTTCCAGTCCGGCAACGACAATAGTGGCGTGGAACTGACGCTGACCAGCGACGTCAACTACATCCTCTACGGCCGCATCCAGGGCACGGCGCGGTCCTATGCGTCGGTGGCGACGGGGGCCAGCTTCGTGCAGGTCCAGGGCAACGGCAACTCGATTTCGCTCGGCAACAAGATCTTGTACGTCGGGTCGAGCGACGTCAGCGAGGATTCCAAGGCCTACATCGGCCACATCCTGTACTACAACAAGGCGTTGACCGACAGCGATCGCGACTTGGTGCTGACCTGGCTGCGCAAGAGCTGGGGCATCGACGCGGCGCCGCCGGGGCCGACCAAGCTGTGCAAGTTCGTGTCCAACGGCGACGCCTCCTGCTGCAACGGCAACGCCGACTGCGACGACGGCAAGTGCGAGACCCAGGATTACTGCGACGGTTTCAACAAGTGCAAGTCGCAGACGGCCAGCGACAAGTGCACCGTCAACGCCGACTGCGACGACGGCAACAAGTGCACCGAAGACACCTGCGACACCTCGGGCGCTTGCGGCGCGTGCGTGCACAAGGTCGCCCCTGGCTGTTGCACCGCCGATTTCGAGTGCGACGACAGCAAACCCATCGGCGGCAATCCGCCCAACGCCAACGCGGCATGTACGCTCGACAAGTGCGTCAACAACCAGTGCGTCAACTCCACCAAGCCCGACTGCTGCATCGACGACGCCGACGCCCAGAAGACCTGCGACGACAAGAACGCGTGCACCATGGAGTACTGCGTCAACAACGAGTGCCGCCACACCGTGCCCAAGAACGGCTGCTGCGCCACCAGCAAGGACTGCAACGACGGCAGCGCCTGCACCAACGACACGTGCGGCAACGTCGATCCGGGCACAGGCAAAGGCTCGTGCGCCCATACGCAAATCGCGGGCTGCAAGTGCGACGAGTTGCTGACGGCCCAAGGCCTGGATTGCAACGACAACAACAAGTGCACGGCCGACGCCTGCACGGGCGGCAAGTGCACACACAGCAACGTCACCGCATGCTGCCTGGACAAGTTCGACTGCAACGACGGCTCGCCATGTACAGAGGACATGTGCGTGTTGGACGAGTGCGTCCACCTGGAGCAAGTCGGCAACAACAAGTTGTGCTGCAGCAAGGAAACGGAGGCGGTCGATTGCGCAGCCTTCAACAGCGAGTGCGCCAAGGGCGTATGCCTCGACCAGTCCGACGGCAGCAAGAAATGCGGCTCCGAAAAACTGCCCGTGTGCACGGTCAACATCGGCTACTGCCAGGACTTCCAGGCGGGCACCGACCTGCCGACGATGGGCTGGAACCCGACCGACATCGGCACCGGCGGCAAGGCCGCCAACAACTGGAAGCCGTCGACGAGCACCGGCCTCGGCCCCGATCAGCACGCCAAGCTCGACTGGACGCCGACGGTGGTCAACTACGACACGTGCCTGCAGTCGCCGATCATCCAAGCCGCGGGCGCCAAGACCATCACCTTGCAGTACGACCGCGAGTTCACACCGCAGGGCGGCGAGACGGCGATCACCATCTACGGGTCGCTCGGCGGCGCCGCGCCAGATTGGAAGACTGCGACGCTCATCGACACCAAGCTGACCACCGACACGCTCGGGCCAGAGACGCTCGATCTGACGCTGCCGCCCGAGTTGACGGGGTCCAACGGCCTGCGCTTGGCATTCTGCGTCAAGGGCGCCACCACCTTCGACATCCAGAGCTACGCGCTGGACAACATCTGTATCGTCAAGGGCAACAAGCCGACCTTCACCAACTGCCCGGTCAATCAGGTGGTGCCCTGGGGCACCAAGAAGGTGGTGCCGGTCAAGGCCAAGGACGCCGACGCGGACGCGATCCTGTCGTTCCAGATGGTGCAGGCACCGGAATTCGTGTCGATGTCGAGCGCCATTTACTTCTG
Organism: Deltaproteobacteria bacterium; assembly: GCA_016875335.1. Classification (GTDB taxonomy): domain Bacteria; phylum Myxococcota_A; class UBA9042; order UBA9042; family UBA9042; genus SXRM01. Next base: position 22,261 of record VGRO01000064.1, read on the forward strand.
GCTCGACGAATCATGGAACAGCAACCTGACCGTCACGCCCAACAAGCTGGCGCACATCGGCACGTGGCCGGTGACGATCAAGGTGTCCGACGGCTCGCTTTATAGCTTGTGCACCTTCGAGATCACCGTGACCTACATCGGCGGCTACCTTGTGTGGCGGCCGAGCGACGTGCCCAAGACCCAGGGATCGGCGATCTTCGACGCCTTGGTCAAGGCCGGCAAGACTGCGCAGCACATCACCGACCTGTCGCTGTACCCGGAGTTGGCCGGCGCGGGTGGCACGTTTGCCGGCGTGTTCGTGCCGCTCGGCATCTATCCGAACAACCACGTGCTGACCAAGGGCGAGGCCGACCAGTTGCAGCTCTACGTCGCCAAGGGCGGCAAGCTCTACCTCGAAGGCGGCGACACCTGGGTGTTCGACCCGCAGCAGAGCGTGCACGCGTCGTTCAAGGTCCAGCAGATCGGCGATTCGAGCAAGTTCGGCTTCAACGGCCCGCTGAACGGCAGCGGCTTCTACAACGACATCGCCAGCAACATCGTGTACGACTTTGGCTACGACGGATCGTCGGCGTTCAACAACGTCAATGACGTCATCGAGGGCAAGACTGCCATCCCGCGCACCAAGACCGTGCTGGTCAACACCGCGGCCACCGAGATCTACGGCGTGCAGGTCGGCCACGACGACCCGTCCGGCTATCGCACGGTGGCCAGTTCCGTGCTGTTCGCTGGCGTCAAGACCAGCGCCAACAACCAGTCGTTCACGCCGCAGGCGATGATGACCCGCATCCTGCACTTCTTCGACAACGGCTTTATCGACTGCCTGACCAACAGCCAGTGCGACGACAAGGACGCGTGCACCGAGGACTCGTGTTCGGCCGGCGCGTGCATCAACAAGTCGATCTGCAGCTGCACCGCCGTGGGCACGCTGGCGTGCGGCGCTAGTCAACTGCTGGTGTCGAACGGCGCGGGTTCGACCAGCAGCGTCGCCAGCTACAAGTGCGATCCGGGCGTGAACTACAACGGCAAGGAATTCGCCATCAAGTTCGCCCCCAGCACGTCCAGCCCGGTCACCATCAACGTCACCGGGCTGACCAATCCGGCTGCACGCATTTTCGTGCTCAAGGCCAACCAGGGCGGCTGCGATCCCAACCAGTGCATCGCCAAGGGGGCGGCCGGCAGCTTCTCGTTCGCGGGCGCTGCGGGCAACGAGTACTTCATCGTTCTGGACGTGCCCAGCGGCGGAACGGCCCAAGCCAACGTGCAACTGACCTGCGCGGAACCGGAAATCTGCGACAACGGCAAGGATGACAACGGCAACAACCTGGTGGACTGCAAGGATCTGGCGTCGTGCTGCGGCGCTGCCAACTGCGTCGAGATCTGCGACAACGTCGACAACAACTGCGACGGGTCCATCGACGAAGGCTGCGACGACGACGCAGACGGCTACTGCGACAAGGACTTGACCATCGAAGGTTCGCCGTCGATCTGCCCCAAGGGCGGCGGCGACTGCAACGATCTGGCCGGAACCATCAACCCCGGCGCCGTCGAGATTTGCAAGAACGGCAAGGAAGACAACTGCAACGGCTTGTACGACGAAGACGACGCCTCGGGTTGCGTCAACTACTGGACCGACCTCGACAAGGACGGCTTTGGCAGCGGGGCGAGCAAGTGCAAGTGCGACCCATCCGGCGGCTACACGGCGACCAAGGCCGGCGACTGCAACGACAGCAACGACAAGATCAACCCGGCGATGCTCGAAATCTGCGGCGACGGCCTCGACAACGACTGCTCGGGTACCCAGAACGACGTCAACGCCCAAGGGTGCGACGATTTCTACACCGACGTCGACCAGGACGGTTGGGGCACCCTGCCCAAGAAGTGCCAGTGCGTGGCCCAGGGCGCGATCTCGGCCAAGAAGATCGGCGATTGCAACGACACCAACAAGCTCATCAACCCCGATCTGCCCGAGACCTGCAATGGCAAGGACGACAACTGCAACAACCTCATCGACGAGGGTTGCGACGACGACAAGGACGGCTACTGTGACTACAACCTGAACTACGAGGCCGTCGACAGCAACCTGCAGACCTGCGGCAGCGTGCCCGAGGGTCAGAACCTGACGCTGACCTGCAAGCCCGGCTACACCATCACCAACGTCGTCTTTGCCTCGTACGGCACGCCGACTGGTGTCTGCGGCAACTACGCGGCGTCCTCGTGCAACGCGGGCAGCAGCGTGCTCATCGTCAAGAACGCCTGCCTAGGCAAGAACTCGTGCACCGTCGGCGCCAACAACGGCGTATTCGGCGATCCGTGCGGCGGCATCGTCAAGGCCTTGACCGTGCAAGTCGTCTGCACCGGCGCCGGCACCTCGCCCGAGATCTGCCCCAAGGGCGCGGGCGACACCGACGACCTCGACCCGGCCATCAACCCGGCCGGCAAGGAAATCTGCGACGGCAAGGACAACAACTCCGACCTGAAGATCGACGAGGGCTGCGACGACGACGGCGACCTCTTCTGCGACAAGTCGATGATCGTCATCGGTGCGCCGGCCGTATGCCCCAAGGGTGGCGGCGACTGCATGGACGACAAGAAGTTGGTCAACCCAGGCATGCAAGAGGACTGCAGCACCCCGGAAGATGACGATTGCAACGGCAACGCCAACGACGAAGGCGCCCTGAACTGCACCATCTTCTTCAGCGACCAGGACGGCGACGGTTACGGCACCAAGGCGTTCAAGTGCTACTGCGCGCCGGTCGGCCTGTTCAAGGCCAAGAAGACGGCCGACTGCGACGACGGAAAGGTGACCATCAACCCCGGCGCGCTCGAAGTTTGCGACGACTTCGACAACAACTGCTCGGGCACCATCGACGAAGGCTGCGACGACGATGGCGACGGCTACTGCGACGCGACCCAGGGTGTGGGCAGCGCGGGCGCCAAGGTCTGCCCGAACGGCGGCGGCGACTGCGTGGACGACAACAAGGACGTCAACCCCGGCAAGGCCGAGGTCTGCGGCAACAACCTGGACGACAACTGCAACGGCAACGAAAACGACGCAGGCGCCGTGGGTTGCAGCAACTTCTATGCCGACGGCGACAACGACGGCTTTGGCTCCACGGCCGCCAAGTGCCTGTGCCAGGCCGCCGGGTCGTTCGTGGTCACCAACAAGAGCGACTGCGACGACAGCAACGCCGCCATCAACCCGACTGCCAACGAACTGTGCGACGACGTCGACAACAACTGCGACGGCAACGTCGACAAGGGCTGCGACGACGACGGCGACAAATGGTGTGATGCCGCCATGACGACGGTCGGCAAGCCGATCACGTGCGGCAATGGCGGAGGCGACTGCAACGACGGCGACGCGCTGGTCAATCCGGGCATCGCGGTCGAGACCTGCGACGGCAAGGACAACAACTGCAAGGACGGCATTGACGACGGCTGCGACGACGACAAGGACGGCTACTGCGACGCGGCCATGACCGTCAGCAACCCGCTGCCCACGGTGTGCGGCAAGGGTTCGGGCGACTGCAACGACCTGGACAGCGACGTCAACCCGGGCGTCAACGAAGTGTGCGGCAACAACCAGGACGACAACTGCAACGGCAGCCAAAACGACCCTGACGCCATCAACTGCACCAAGTTCTATTTCGACGGCGACGGCGACTCGGCAGGCCTGAACATCAGCCAATGCCTTTGCACCGCGACGGGTTCGTACAGCGCGAGCGCCGGCGGCGACTGCGACGATCAGGACAAGAACGTCAAGCCGGGCGTGGCAGAACTGTGCAGCACGCCGTACGACGACAACTGCAATGGTGACCTGAACGATCTCGGCGCCACCGGCTGCAAAGACTTCTTCCTGGACGGCGACAAGGACGGCTATGGCCTCGCTGGTCTCTCCAAGTGCTACTGCGTCGCGCAGGACGTGTACAACGCCACCCAGGTCGGCGACTGCAACGACGCCTCGGCCGCGGTCAACCCCGGCAAGTCCGAGGTGTGCAACAACGCCGACGACAACTGCAAGCTCGGCATCGACGAGGGCTGTGACGACGACAACGACAAGTTCTGCGACGCCGCGATGACCGTGGTCGGCGCGCCCAACGTTTGCCCGAACGGCGGCGGTGACTGCGTCGACACCAACCCGAATGCCAATCCGGGCAAGGGCGAGCAGTGCGACGCCGTCGACAACAACTGCAACGGCACCGCGGACGAAGGGTGCAACGACGACGGCGACTCGTATTGCGACGCCGCTATGACCACCATCGGCACGCCGTCGATTTGCCCCAAGGGCGGCGGCGACTGCGACGACACCAACAACGGCATCTTCCCGACCGCCGCCGAGAACTGCGCCACGACCTACGACGACAACTGCAACGGCGACACCAACGACGAAAACGCCACCGGTTGTACCAGCTATGGCGTCGACGCCGATGGCGACACGTATTCGGACAAGAGCGGCGTGCCCAAGTGTCTGTGCAAGGCCGTCGCCCCGAACACCGGAACCAAGTCAGGCGACTGCAACGACAAGAACGACCTCATCAACCCCGGCATCGCCGAAATGTGCGACGGCATCGACAACAACTGCTCGGGCGCGACCGACGAAGGCTGCGACGACGACGGCGACAAGTACTGCGACGCCGCGATGATCACGGTCGGCAAGCCGTCGGTGTGCATCAACGGTGGCGGCGATTGCGTCGACACCAACAACATGGTCAATCCAGGCCAAAACGAGAACTGCACCAACGGCCAGGACGAGAACTGCGACGGCTCGCTCAATGGTCTCAACGCCATCGGCTGCAAGGATTTCTACCTCGACGCCGACAACGACACCTGGGCCGTCAACATCAAGCAGTGTTGGTGCGTGCCGACCAACAACTACAAGGGCGACGGCACCAAGCTCGGCGACTGCGACGACACCGTCAACACCGTCAACCCGGGGGTCGCCGAAGTGTGCGGTGACAACCTCGACAACAACTGCAATGGCACGCAGAACGATGTCGGCTCGACCGGTTGCGCCGCGTTCTACAAGGACGGCGACAAGGACGGCTACGGGGCCGGCGCTTCGCAGTGCCAGTGCTTCGCCGAGGGCCTCTACATCACCTCGAACGGCGGCGACTGCGACGACGGCAACGTCGAGGTCAATCCGGCCATCAAGGAGCAGTGCGACGGCCTGAACAACGACTGCGACGCCGCGACCGACGAGGGCTGCGACGACGACGGCGACAAGTACTGCGACGGCACCATGGTCACCAAGGACAAGCCGGTGGTGTGCCCCAACGGCGGCGGCGACTGCGACGACACCAACCCGAACAACAAGCCGGGCGTGGTCGAGACCTGCGACAACCAGGACAACAACTGCGACAGCATCATCGACGACGGCTGCGACGACGACAAGGACGGATACTGCGACAAGAACCTGACCCTGGTGGGCACTTCGCAGCCGATCTGCTCGTCGGGCGGAGGCGATTGCGACGACACCAACAACCAGGTCAAGCCCGGCAAGGCCGAAGTCTGCGACAACTTTGACAACAACTGTTCAGGTGCCACCGACGAGGGATGCGACGACGACGGCGACAAGTACTGCGACAGCGCCATGAGCACCATCGGCACGCCTAGCGTCTGCACCCTGGGTGGTGGCGACTGCAACGACACCAGCAAGACGGTCAATCCAGGCGCCACCGAGGTGTGCGATGGCGCTGACAACAACTGCTCGGCCGGCATCGACGAAGTGTGCAAGGACTCGGACGGCGATGGCTATTGCGTGGGCGCGGTGAGCACCAGCGCGGGCTGCCCCAAGGGCGGCGGCGACTGCAACGACAGCGACAAGGCCGTCAACCCGGGCGCGTCTGAAACCTGCGCCACTGAAATCGACGACAACTGCGACGGCGACAACAACAAGATTGTGCAGACCGGCGCCTCGTGCACGGCGTGCGGCACCGGGTCGGACGGCGACTACGCGCCGCAGTCCAGTACCAACCTGGCCGCGGGCACCTACAATTTCAAGAATTTCACCATCAAATCGGGCGTGACCGTGACCGTGACCGGCACCCAGCCGCTCATCATCTTCGCCAACGGCACGGTCCAGATCGCCGGCACCTTGACCTTGAATGGCAAGCAGGGCACCAACACCACCGGAACCTACGACGGCGCCAGCTATCCGGGCGGCGCGGGCGGCCCGGGTGGCGGCAAGGGCGGCGACGCGTGCTACGGCTGCAGCGGCGGCGGCGGCTCAGGCACCGGCG
>VGRO01000065.1 GCA_016875335.1 Deltaproteobacteria bacterium
AAGCGCCTGCGGGCGGGCGCGGCGGCGGTGGCGGCGCCGGGCTGCGCGAGTACGTCGTGGGTTGTTCGGCCTCTTCGAACGAGCCCACGTCCATGGCGCGGGTCGATTCGCCGCCGTCGTCCTCGTCATCGACCGGGGACCGGCCGCCATCCATGCGACGCTGGTTGCCAAACCCGATGCCGCCGCGCCGTTCGTCAGTGCCCATTGCAACCTCGGCCCATTGCAACCTCGGTCACCGCAACCTCGGTCATCGCAAGCTCGGCCATCGTCCTGTCGGCGGCAGCGGGATGGTGCGCACCGTCGCGGTGGTCCCAGCGCCTTGCCGCCCGGGGCGGGTCGGCGCCTGGTGTTCGCCCCGGCCAGTTCTCGTCCCGCCCGGTTCTGATGGCCTGCCGGTCAGCGAATCTCAGCCGGCGATCACGCAGCGGCTGAGGGCCACCGCCCGCGGCCAGTATTCCACACATTTGGGTGGCGGCAAATAACCGGAAATCCGACGAAGGACTCGCTGCCGCGGCCCAAGGACGTGCGGCAGTCCTGCTGCGATCGGACCCGCAGTGGCCTAGGCCTGCGGCAGCACGCTCACGGTCTTGCGGCCGTGCGCGGTGCCGAACTGCACCACGCCGTCGGCGGTGGCAAAGAGCGTGAAGTCCTTTCCGGTATCCACGTTCTCGCCCGCGTGCCAGGTCGAACCGACCTGGCGCACCAAGATCGCGCCCGACCCGACCGTCTGGCCGCCGAAGGCCTTGATGCCGCGATACTGCGGGTTGGAGTCGCGGCCATTGCGCGACGAACCCTGACCTTTCTTGTGTGCCATGGTGGCGAACTCCCTTGGTGTTGTGGCGCCCGGCGCCCTGGATTCAGCCTTCGATGCCGCCGATGCGCACGCGCGTGATCATCTGCCGATGACCCATTGTCTTGCGGCTGTTCTTGCGGCGGCGGTACTTGTGGACCAGCACCTTCTTGTCGCGGGTCTGCTGGACGACTGTGCCCACCACGCGCGCGCCCGCCACCGTCGGCGCGCCGACGCGCACCTGGCCTTCGGCCGCCACGAGCAGCACGTCGTCGAACACCACGGTGTCGCCCGGTTCGCCGGCCAATTTCTCGACGGTCACCTGCTGGCCGGCCTGCACGCGGTACTGTTTGCCCCCGGTGCGAATGATTGCGTATGTCGTCATGTCGGTTCCTGTTGCACGGCCCGCAGGCCATCGCGCGCGGCGACCCGTGCCGCGATGCGGGCGCCGATCCTTGCCAGAGGGCGGGCCCATTCTTCAATTGGTCAATCGTTCCAAACGATTGCGCGTTCGCTCCGACGGGCGTCGGGCAAACGGGGGGGCGTTATTTTGCAGGCCCAAGCGCCCGGCGTCAACGCAATTTCGCGCGGCGCCGGCGGCGGTCGTGCAATTGCCGATCGCCACCGCCTGCAATACTGTTGCCGCGGCCCGGTTGGCCCCCTGTGCGCGATGCGTTGGATCCTGCAAACCCGCGGCGGCATGCACGTCGACGGCGATCGCGTCCTGGACCTGCACCGCTGCATCGAGGCGCGCCATCCGTGGTCGGCGGTCGCCGTGCGATCGGGTCAGATCGCCTACCAGACCGGCCCTGACGGCGTCACGCCCTGGCGATCGGCGGCCAAACCCGTGCAACTGGCGACCTGTCTGGAGTTGCTCGGCGATCCGTGGCTGCAACCCGAAGAACTCGCGGTCGGCGCGGCGTCGCACTCGGGCCAGCCTGTGCACCTGCGCTGGGTGCGCGAGATCCTGGCGCGCTTCGACGTCGCCGAGTCGGATCTGCGTTGCGCACCGCACCCGCCCATGCACGCCCCGAGCGCGGATGAGGTGCTGCGATCGGGCGAGGCATTCGGCGACATCCACAACAACTGTTCGGGCAAGCACGCCTTTATGTTGGCCACGGCGAGCCGGTCGGGTTGGCCCCTGGACTACAGGCCGGCCGACCATCCTTTGCAGGCGCGCATTGCCGCGCATGTGCGCGAATGGACCGGGGTGGCGCCAGCGCTCGCGCTCGACGGGTGTGGCGTGCCGACGTTCTGCCTGCCCTTGTCGGCGATCGCGCGCGCCTGGTCGGTGGTGGCCGAGGCCATGGCCGACGATCTCGACCGCACCCGACTCGGCCGCATCGGCCGCGCCATGGCCGATTTCCCCGAACTTGCCTCAGGCTCCGACCGGTTCGACGCATCGGTGGTCCGCCATGCCTGCGCGCCGATCGCCGCCAAGATCGGTGCGGGCGGCGTGTTCTGCATCGCCGTGCCCGATCGCGGGCTGGGCCTTGCCGTCAAGGTGTGGTCGGGTTGCACCGAAGCACTGCCGGCCGCAGTGTCGCGCGCCTTGGGAGAGGTCGCCCCCGATCTGTGGCAGGAGCCACCGGCCTGGCGCTTCGTCGAAGTGCGCAACGTCGCCGGCCGGCTCGCCGGTCTGTATGTCGATGCCGGCTCGCCCGAATTGTCGATGGGCTGACCGCGCGACCGCCAGCAGGGGGAGGCCGGCGACTGCGCACGCGGCCGCACGCCCAGGCCACTTGACGCCCCCGAGACCCGTCCTACCTTTGCCGCGCCGTCCCCTGGGCGGCATCCTGATATCTGGTGTTTCGACAAGGATTTCGCGCGGGTCAACGACCGCCCAGGCGGCGGATCCGCCGACGAACGCGGCTTGACGCGTGGGCACGCGCACAACCTGTCAAGACACCGCCAACGCGGCCGCCGATGCGCGGCCGGGAGTTTTCGACCCCATGAACATCCGTCCGCTTTACGACAACGTCCTGGTCCAGCGCGCCGAAGCCGAAGAAAAGACAGCCGGCGGCCTTTTCCTGCCGAGCGCCGCGCAAGAGAAGCAGGTCTACGGCACGGTCAAGGCCGTAGGCAAGGGCAAGGTGCTCAAAGACGGCGGCCTGCGCGCCCCCGCGGTCAAGGTCGGCGACAAGGTGTTGCTGGCCAAGTGGGGCGGCAACGAGATCAAGTACGACGGCGAAGAGTTCCTCATCCTCAAGGAGTCGGAACTGCTGGCCGTCATCACCGACTAGGCGGAGACCGTCCGCAACCCACCGCAAACGCAAAGGAACTACACCATGACCGCAAAAGCGATTTTCTACAGCAGCGAAGCCCGTTCGGCCATCCTCGACGGCGTCAACACCCTGGCCAACACCGTCAAGGTCACGCTCGGACCCAAGGGCCGCAACGTGGTCATCGACCGCTCGTTCGGCGCCCCGCTCATTACCAAGGACGGCGTGACCGTGGCCAAGGAGATCGAGCTCGAGGAGCACTTCGCCAATCTTGGCGCGCAGATGGTCAAGGAGGCCGCCGCCAAGACCAACGACCAGGCCGGCGACGGCACCACGACCGCCACGGTCCTGGCCCAAGCGCTGGTGGTCGAGGGTGGCAAGCTCGTCGCCGCCGGCATCAACCCGATGGCGCTCAAGCGCGGCATCGAGGCCGGCGTGACCGCAGTGACCGAACGCCTGCACAGCCTGAGTCGCGACATCGACGGCAGCCGCGACATCGAGCGCGTGGCGACGATCTCGTCCAACGGCGATGAGTCCATCGGCGCCATCCTGGCCCAGGCCATGGACAAGGTCGGCAAGGACGGTGTCATTACCGTCGAAGAAGGCAAGGGGTTCGAGACCACGCTCGAGACGGTCGAGGGTATGCAGTTCGACCGCGGCTACATCTCGCCGTACTTCGTGACCGACGGCGACCGCATGGAAGTCGAGCTGCAGAACCCCTACATCCTCATCCACGAAAAGAAGATCTCCAGCCTGCGCGACCTCATCCCATTGCTCGAACAGCTCAAGCAGTCGGGCGCGCCGATGCTGGTCATCGCCGAGGAGGTCGAGGGCGAGGCGCTCACCGGCTTGGTGTACAACAAGCTGCGCGGCCAGTTGCAGGTGTGCGCCGTCAAGGCCCCGGGCTTCGGCGATCGCCGCAAGGCCATGCTGCAGGACATCGCAGTCCTGTGCGGCACGGAGGTGCTGAGCGAGGAAATCGGCGAGAAGCTGGAACTGGTCAAGCTGCGTCAGCTGGGCCGTGCCAAGTCGGTCAAGGTCACCAAGGACAAGACGATCCTGGTCGGAGGCAGTGGGCGCAAGGCCGATGTCGAGGCCCGCGTCGCGCAGATCCGCAAGGAGATCGAGGTCACCAAGAGCGACTGGGACAAGGAAAAGCTCGAAGAGCGCTTGGCCCGCCTCGCCGCTGGTGTCGCCGTCGTCAAGATGGGCGCTGCGACCGAGATCGAGCTCAAGGAGAAGAAGGCGCGCGTCGAAGACGCCTTGCACGCCGTGCGCGCCGCGGTTGCCGAGGGCGTGGTGGCCGGCGGGGGCGTGGCCCTGCTCCGCGCGGCGCAGGCGCTCGACGAGGTGCACTTCGGTGACGATCGCGACCACGGCGTCAAGGCGCTGCGTCGGGCTCTGGAAGAGCCGCTGCGCCAGATCGCCGCCAACGCCGGAGAAGAAGGTTCGGTCATCGTCGAGACCGTGCGCGCACAGGGCGGCAACTTCGGCTTCGACGCCGGCAAGGGGGTCTACGGCGACCTGGTCGCCGCTGGCGTCATCGACCCGACCAAGGTGGTGCGCGTGGCCCTGCTCAACGCGGCGTCGGTCGCCACGATGCTGCTGACCACCGAGTGCGCGATTACCGAGGCACCCAAGGACGCCAACTAGTACCTCAGGCCCGAAATTCGCGCCGGGTTCCGGCGCGCAACAGGGCTGAGGTACTTCCGGCCGCGGGGGTGAGCGCGCATGGGCGCGCGAGGGGGCTGCGAGCCCCCTTCACGAAACAAGCAGCTAGGAGCCTGTCTGCGAAACGCCAGAATCGGCAGATTCTGGCCGACAGGCTCCTAGGCAGGCCGCGGCTGCGGCCTGCCAGCGACCGAAACTGCCTGAATTTACTTCAGGCAGTTCTTGGTCGCTGCCCCGATCGCAACCAGCACGGAGCCAGTCGGACGATAGTCCGACAGGCTCCTAGTAGGCGAAACTGATTGAGGATTTGTTGCGGCATTACGGTCCGTATCCCGACGCGAATTTGGGGTTTCGCCTACTAGTCCCGCGTCCGACCCGTACCCGGAGCGGCCGGCGGCGGCGGTCGCGCGCGCCCCAGCCCGGCGTGTGCGATCGCGCCCCCGGCCGCTCGCCGTTTTTCCTGCCTGGAGTCATGCGATGGATCCCACCCAGCCCGCCGCCAACGACGCCGACACGCTGCCGGCCGAAGACGATGCAGCTGACACGGCGCAGCAGGGCTGCACGGCCGACTGCGATCCGGCGGCCGATGCCGCCGTCGATGCCCTCGCCCTGCAAGCCGAACTGGCCCGCCTGCGCCTCCGCGTCGCCGACCTGGAGCGCACGCAGCGCGACCTGGAGAAGCGCGCCGCCGACGCGGGCGAGCAGACCCGCCAATACGCCGCCGCCTACGACAAGGCGCGCGTCGAGTTTGATTCCGCCAAGACACGCCTGGCCCGCGAACAAGAACGCTTGCAGAAGCAGCAACTGGCCAAGGCGGTCACGGCCCTGCTCGGCGTGCTGGACAACTTCGACCGCTTCCTGGACGGCACCCGCCAGGCGGCCAGCAATGGCGGCGCGGCCGGTCAGGGCCTGATCGATGGCGCGACCATGATTCGCAGTCAGTTTGACGCTGCGCTGCAGACCATGGGCATGCAGCGGTTCGACGGCGTCGGCGAGCCCTTCGATCCCGTTCGCCATCAAGCGGTGACGACCCTGACCGTGCTCGACCCGGCCCAGGACGGCAAGGTGGTGCACAGCGTGTCGGCCGGCGCCCTGCTGGGCGAAGAAGTCGTGCGGCCCGCCAGTGTGGTCGTCGGCCAGTGCCTTGCCGTCGGATCCGAGGCCGTGCACTGAATCGGCACGCCAAGCGCAGCGGCCCGCTGTCGCCTACGCCGCGCCGAGCGCCGCGACCACCTTTTCCATGCCGTCGCGGGCGTCCGCAAACAGCATCCGCGTGTTTTCCAAGTAGAAAAGCGGATTGTCGACGCCCGCGTATCCCGACGAGCGCGACCGCTTGAGCACCACTACGCGCGTGGACTTCCAGACTTCGAGCACCGGCATGCCGTAAATGGGGCTGCTGGCGTCGGTCTGCGCACCTGGATTGACGATGTCGTTGGCGCCGATGACCAGCACCACGTCGGTTTGGGGGAAATCGTGGTTGATCTCGTCCATCTCCATCACGATGTCGTAGGGCACGTTGGCCTCGGCCAATAGCACGTTCATGTGCCCCGGCAGGCGGCCGGCCACCGGGTGGATGGCGAAGCGCGCCTTGCATCCGCGCTTGCGCAACAGGTCCACCAGTTGCCGCACGGCGTGTTGGGCCCGCGCGACCGCCATGCCGTAGCCTGGCACGATGATGACGGCCTTGGCAGCAGCCAATTCGCCCGCGAGCGTGGCCACCTCGGTCGCCACCACGTCGCCTTGGGGTTGTGCTGCGGCCGGGACTGCACCCTTTGGCGGGTCGGCGCCGAAACCGCCGAAGATGACCGAAGGCAGGCTGCGGTTCATGGCCTTGCACATGATGTGCGACAGGATCGCGCCCGACGACCCGACCAGGGCGCCGGTGATGATAAGCAGATCGTTCTGCAGCATGAAGCCGGCCGCCGACGCGGTCCAGCCCGAGTAACTGTTGAGCATCGAGACGACCACAGGCATGTCGGCCCCGCCGATGGCAGCCACCAGGTGCACGCCGAGCACCGATGCGATCGCTGTCATCACCAGCAGCCACGGCAGGGCGCTCGTGCCCTCGCCCATCAAGAACGGCAGCACAAAGACCAGGGAAGCCACGAACATTGCGCCGTTCAGGAAATGGCGGGCGGGCAGGAGCAGGGGCTTGCCCGAGACGCTGCCGCGCAGCTTGAGGAACGCCACGATCGAACCGGTGAAGGTGATGGCGCCGATGAGCACGTCGATCCAGATCTCGACCAGCAGGATGCTGCGGCCGCCATTGCCGTGTTGCAGCGGGTCGAGGAAGGCCGCGTAGCCCACGAACACCGCGGCCAGGCCCACGAAGCTGTGCAGAATCGCCACCAACTCTGGCATCGCCGTCATGCCGACGCGCTGCGCCAGCACCATGCCGACACCTGCCCCCGTGCCAATGGCCAGGGCGAAGAACACATGGTTGCCGACGTCGGCCGCCAGCATCACCGCGACCACCGCCATCAGCATGCCGACGATGCCAAAGCCGTTGCCGCGGCGGGCCGTTTCGGGGTGCGAGAGCCCGCGCAGCGACGACACGAAAAGGATCGACGACACCACCCAGGCGATGGACAGAAACGCTTGCGTCATGGTTCGGGGGGTCTCCGAGGGGGTAGGACTGACCCGCTGCGCCGCGGCGGAACGGGTGGGCGTGCCCGGGCTGAGATGCAGCGGCGGGCAGGGTGCTATTTGCGGAACATCTTGAGCATCCGGCGCGTCACCAGGAAGCCGCCGGCCACGTTGACCGTGGCAAAGAGCACCGCGAGCAGGCCGAGCACAACGGGGGCGCTGGCGACCGGGCCCTTGCTGTGCAGCAGACCGCCCACCAGGATGATGCCGCTGATCGCGTTGGTCACGCTCATCAGCGGCGTGTGCAGCGCCGGCGTCACGTTCCAGATGACTTGCCAGCCGACGAAGCACGCGAGCACGAACACGGTCAGCCGCTCCAGGAAAAGGGCGGTCGCCAGATCCTGGCCGGTGTCCGGGCCCTGGGCCTTGAGGATGCCGTAGGCCACCGTCAGCAGCGCCGCCATCACCCAGGTCAGCGCGGCCCGCTTGGCGGTGGTCCCGCGCTCGTTGCCCGGGGTGCGATCCGCGTACATCAACGCGGGCTGGCGGAAGCGCTCCGTGGCGCCGCCCACCTTGTCCGAGGTCGGCCTGTCCGACTGCTTCTTGGGTTCGACCTTGGGCGCATCCGGTGCGGCCTTGGCGGGGCGCGGCCACAAGATCTGGCCGCGGTGGACGACGGTCGCGCCGTAGAGGACTTCGTCCGCGAAATCCAGGCCCAGGTCGCCCCGTTCGGGATCGCGCGCCTTGGCGCCGCCGATGTCGGTCAGCAGGTGCACCAGATTCTGCGCGTAAAGCTGGCTCGCCGTGGTCGCCAGCCGGCTCGGCAGGTCGGTGGGGCCGAGGATCGTGACGCCCTGGTGGACGACCACCTCGTCGGCGCGGGTCAGTTCGCAGTTGCCGCCCGTCTCGGCCGCGAGATCGACGACCACCGAACCCGGCTTCATCGCCTCGACCATGTCGCGCAGCCACAGCTTGGGCGCCGGTCTGCCGGGGATCAGCGCCGTGGTCACCACGATGTCGACCTCGGCCGCCTGGGCCCGAAAAAGCGCCATCTCTGCCTCGATGAACGCTGGCGACATTTCCTTGGCGTAGCCTCCGCCGCCTTCGCCGTCCTCGGAGATCGAGACCTCGAGGAACTCGGCGCCCATCGACTGCACTTGTTCGCGCACGGCCGCCCGGGTGTCGAACGCGCGCACGACGGCGCCCAGGCCCTTGGCGGCCCCGAGCGCCGCGAGCCCGGCGACGCCCGCGCCGATGACCAGCACCTTGGCCGGGGCCACCTTGCCCGCCGCCGTGATCTGGCCGGTGAAAAACGACCCGAAATGGCCGGCCGCCTCGATGATCGCCCGGTAGCCGGCGATATTGGCCATCGAACTGAGCGCGTCGAGCTTTTGGGCGCGCGAGATGCGCGGCACCTGGTCCATGGCCAGCGCGGTCATGCCGCGCGCGGCGAGCTCGTCCAGCAGCACCTTGGAGCGCGCCGGCCACACGAAGCTGAGGATGGTCGCGCCGTCGCGCAAGAGCGCCAGTTCGTCGCCGAGGTCGGGGCGCTGGCCGGGCGGGCGGATCTTGAGGAGCAGATCGGCAGAACCGTACAACGCCTTGACGTCGCTACACAGTTCGGCGCCGGCTTGCTGGTACGCCTGGTCCGGGAAGCACGCGGCCTCTCCCGCCCCAGCCTCGACGTGCACGCTGAAGCCCAGCGCCGTCAGCTTCTTGCAACTCTCCGGCGTTGCCGCCACGCGCCGCTCATTGCCGAATGACTCGCGGACGATGGCAATGCGCATCGCGGCCTTCCTTTGTCGCGGCGGCCGCCGCTCCACTGCGGTGGGGCCGCCCAAACGGGCCAATAGTGTGCGCTCGCACGGCGGTGGGGTCAACGCGAACGCCCGGCCCGCCAAACGCGTTGTTTCCCACTGGAGACGACGGGCAGCCGGTGCGCCCTACTTGCCCAGCGCCGTTTCGATGGCCTGGACCGCGACCTGGATGTCGGGCTTGCGCGTGACGTCGCCCTGCATCTTGCGGCAGCCGTGCAGGACGGTCGTGTGATCGCGGCCGCCGAAAAGCCGGCCGATGTCGGGCAGGGACGCGCTGGTGTGCTTGCGGACCAGGTACATGGCGATCATGCGCGGCACGACCACGGTTCGGTGGCGCTTGGCGCCCTTGAGGTCGGTCACCTTGATGCCGAAGTGCTGGGCCGTCACGCGCTGGATGACCTCGGCGGTCAGGTTGCGCGACGGCATCTCGATCATCGGGCCCAGCGCCGCCCGGGCAAGCCCGAGGTCGATGCTGCGGCGACCCATGCGCGCGTGGGCGCTCAGCTTGTGCAGCGCCCCTTCCAGTTCGCGCACGTTGTTGCACAGGTGGTCGGCGAGGTAGAACACCACGTCGGGCGGCAACACCAGCTGCAACTCACCGGCCTTGTGGCGCAGGATTGCGATGCGCAGGTCGCGATCGGGAGGGGACAACTCGGCCACGAGCCCCCATTGCATGCGCGAACGCAGCCGTTCGTGCAGCCCCTGCAGTTCGCTGGGATAGCGGTCGGAGGACAGCACGATCTGCTTGCCGGCGTTGTGCAGCGCATTGAAAAGGTGGAAGAACTCTTCTCCGATCTTGTCGTTGCCCTGCAGGAACTGGGCATCGTCGAGCAACAGCACGTCGGCGCCGTCGCGGTAGTGGTTGCGCACTTCCTGACGGCACGCGCTGTCCTTGGATCGCCACGCGGCGTACACGTCGTCGATGTAGGTCTCGGCAGCGACGTAGCGCACGCGAAGGTTGGGCTGCAGCGCCCGCATGCGGTGACCGATGGCGTGCAGCAGGTGGGTCTTGCCCAGGCCGACGCCGCCGTGGACGAACAGCGGGTTGTAGAGCACCCCTGGCGCCTGACAGATCGCGCCGGCCGCGCTGGCAGCGAGTTCATTGCCGATGCCGACCACGAACCGCTCGAACGTGAAGCGTTCCACCAGATCCGCGACCTGCGCCGCCAGGCCCGTGGCCGTGCTGGCTGCGGGCCTTGCGAAGCCTCCGTCTGGGTCCAGGGACACTGCGCCACTGCCGATCGGGGCGCCCAACGCATCGACGCGATGGGCTGGCGCCGGATCGAACAGCGGGGCCGGTCCACTGGCAGCGACAGCGCGCACCTGGACCGGGACGCCCAGCACCTGGGCCATGGCGGCTTCGATGGCCGTCAGGTGATGATCGCGGACGAATTGCGCAACTTGGTCGTCGGCTGCCCGCAGGTCGGCCTGCACGCCGGCGCCTGGGTCGCCCTTGCCGTCCGGCGCGGCGGGCAGCGGGTACAACGACACCAGGTCCAGCTTGAGCAGCCAGGTGTCCACGGCGGACCGGCCGGCAAGTTTCTTGAGGGCGGCCAGCGCCCGCTGCCACAGAGCGCCAAGTTCGCGGGGCGTGCGCGCGTCCCACCGTGGCGCGTCGGGCGCGTGCGTCGACGCCGCCCGCTGCTGCGCAGTTGTCCCGACCTCTGCCCCGACTCCTGCCCCGACTGCGGCCCCAACCGTTGCCTCGATCGAGGCCTCGATCGTTGCCCGATCGGATTCAAACGGCAGCTGCGGCGCCAGGTCCACGCCGGGAACCGCAAGGCGGACCAAGCCGCTGGCGTCGAGCGTCGTGCGGATGGTTGTCGTTGACTGCGAAGCAGGCATGACCCGAATTCACCCAAGGCCGACCGGGCGTTCCGTCGACCCCTTGCACTCCATCCCATCGCGGCAGGGCAAAGGGCGCCATGCCGAAGGACTCGCATCCAGATTGCCGCTTGCCGGAATTGCTGGAGGACTCCGCGAAAAGTCCGACGACCAAGTCGCCGCAGAGGGCGATCTGCGGTCGGCAACGCCATCATGATCGCCCGGCGCGGGGGCGATCGGCAAGCAGGCATGACCGCCATCGGCGCAACTGCACACCGGCTCGCGGACTTAGCTCACGCGCGGCAGGCGCAGGCGATCGCGTCCGCGGACAGAACGGGGGTCGTGGAGCGCAAGGCTTCAAAATGGAACAGACAATTGCTATCGGCCGGCCAGAAGGCCAGCGTGCGACTGCGGGCGGCAAGTCGCAAGTGCGCGGACTTGCCGGCATGTTGAAATCCCTTTTCATGACAACCAATTGCAATACACCGGCGGGGCCTCGATGCGGCTCGGGCAGCCGGCTTCGACTTGCATCCCGCGCGCTTGTCACGAAGAAGGCAAAGCGTCGGTGCACATCGCCGTTCGTGGACCAGGACGCGGCCTTTCGGGTCCGAATCCAAGCGATCGGCGCACTTGCGCGCCGGGCTCGCCCGAACCCGCCGGGCAGACCGTGACATTCGGACCCGCCCACGCTACACTACTGCCCCCGCTGGCGGCGCCCCGGGCGCGTCCGGCATGGAAAACTCGCGCGATTTCATACAGTTGCGCTAGCGGCGCCCCCGGCGGCGCCCGCTGTCCTCGGCCGAGTCCACGGCCAGATCCAAGGGGTGCGCGCCTGCGCGCCGATCATCGCCGTCGCCGCCCAGTGGGCTGCGCGCCGGCCGCACAACTCCATCGCGTCGGTCGCCCCTTGGCCGCGCCGCACAGGTCCACCATGAAGAAAGGACTCCGCAACCCCAGCTCAACCAGCCGCCAGCGCACACACGGGTTCCGCGCGCGCATGGCGACCGTTCACGGCCGCAAGGTCATCCAGCGGCGCCGCGCCAAAGGCCGGCATCGCCTGTCGATCCAGGGCCGGTAGGCGCATTGCGTAGGGCCCACGCGCACGGACTGCCGGGCGCACCGGGATCGCCGCGGCCCAGCGCCGGACCCGCACCGCAGTCGGCCCGACCGGCCGGGCCCGAGCCCGCCAGGGGGCCTGTGTCCACCAGGGGCCCCATGTCCACCTCGGGGCCTGTGCCCTGTCCTCCCATCCTCACCTTGGCTCTTGACCTTGCCCATGCCGGTTCCCATCGCCGCTCTTGCGGCTCCGGTCGGTCGCTTCGGCCGACGTGACCGCCTGTGCCGGCAGCGGCAGGTGCGACGCGTGCTGCGTCGCGGCGTACGTCGCCAGGGAGCGCATCTGCACCTGACCGTGTCTGCCGCGGTCCCGCCGCCCCAGGGCCGGCCGCGTTTGGCCATCGCCGTCGGTCGGGCCGCTGGCCATGCGCCCGCGCGCGCGCGTTTGCGGCGACTGGTGCGCGCCGCCTTCCGCGCGCTGCGGCCCGGGTGGCCGACAGATGCAGAGTGCGTTGTGGCGGTGCGCGCCCCTTGGCCGCTCGCGCGCCTCGCCGATCTGTGCGCGGAGTTGCACGCGCTGGCGGCGCCCGTCTTTGCGCAGTGGCCGCCGGCGGACCGCCCCGAGCGTCGGCGGCCGTGACAGCGATGGTGCTGCCGACCACGAGCGACCGGCCGGTTGCCCGGCTGCTGTCGCTGCCGATCGCCGCCTATCGGCGGTGGGTGTCGCCGTTGCTGCCGCCCGCGTGCCGGTTCGAGCCATCGTGCTCGCAGTACGCACTGTGGGTCCTTGCGACCCACCGGCCGCCGCGCGCCCTTGCGCTCATCGCGTGGCGACTGGTGCGGTGCCAGCCGTTGTGCGCCGGTGGCACGGACTGGCCGCCCCCTGGACCCTACGGCGACGCGGCCCGCCTCGCGCGCATCGATCGGCCCCTGGTGACCAAAGGACCATGATTTTGCCTGCTCTCGTCCGTCCACCGCTGCGCGGCGGGTTCTGCCTGCTGGCCCTCGTTGCAACCCTTTCGACCGTGGACGCAATGGGCCAGGCCCCAGAGGCCGCAACCCCGGTTGCTGCGCCCGCGCCGACCACGGCAGCCGCCGCCCCCCCCAAGGTCGGCCCGCCGGACGCCGCTGGACCCGCCAGCGCCGCGTCGTCCGCCTCCCCTTCTCCCCCGCGCTGCCGTCCAGAGATCGTGCCGCTGGTCCTGCAGTCCGCCAAGGTGCGCTGGGCCATCTCGCCGTGCCTGGGCGGCATGCAGGCAGCGACCCTGCTGGACCCGCAATTTCAGATACCCGGCCGCACCGCGCCCCCGGGAGCGCCGGACTGGGCCAAGGGGCGCTTCACCGGTCCGAGTCTGGACTTGATCGACACCTGGGATGCCCGTTGGGATCCGTTTCGCGAAGTGCTCGTCCGCGCCCAAGTCGCCGGCAGTGTCACCGACGCGCGCACCGGGGTCCAGGTTGCCGAGGGCGTCAAGGCACTGGCCGATCGCGAGCCGGTATGGGCCGTCGCACAGGCCACGGCCGACAAGATCGTGCTGGTGTGGCCAGACCCCGCCCGGTTGCGCAGCCCGATCTACCTCGCCAAGACCTGGACGATGGCTGGACCAGATCAGCCCTATTCGTTGCACCTGGAGGTCACGGCCATCAACCTCGCCGCAGGGTCGGCCGAGGTGGTGGTCGCGCACGACGTGACCACCTGGCAGCGGCCCGACACACAGTCCGGCGGCATCGCGGCGCTTTTTGGGGCCCCTCCCGACCTCAAGGGCACCGCCTTCCAATTGGGTGACGGCGCCCGGCATCTGGACAGCCACGGCCTGCCCGATGCGGAGCTCGCCGACCGTGCCGCCGTGGGCCTGCCAGGGTGGATCGGCACCGAATCGCGGTACTTCCTGCTGGCGTCCGCGCCGGTTCGCGGCTTCGCGCCCAACAACGACGTGCGCATGCAAGCCGCGCCTTCGGGTGTGTTGGTCAGTCGCCTGACCCTGGCGCCGGCGACGCTTCAGGCCGGGGCCGGCCGCTGCGTGCCCGACTGGTTGGCGGCCGTGGCAGTACCCTCGTGCGGCCGGGACATCGGCACGCATGCGCACACCTGGAGCTACGCGATCTACACCGGCCCCAAGGATCACGACCGGTTGGCGGCGTTCGGCCACGAACTGGTGCAGGCCCTGGACTTCGGCTGGTTTGGCGCCATCGCGCTGCCGATGCTCTTCGTGTTGCAGTTCGGCCACCAATGGACCGGCAGCTGGCCCGTGGCGATTCTGCTGCTGACCCTGCTGGTCAAGGTGCTGCTGTGGCCGATCACCGCCAAGTCGATGAAATCGATGAAGCAGATGGCGCGCCTCAAGCCCGAGTTGGACAAACTGCGCGCTGACCACGAGGCGCGCGCCAAGAAGTTGGGCAAGCCCGCCGACCCGCAGGAACTGAACCGCGCGACGTTCGAACTGTATCGCCAGCACGGGGTCAATCCGGTCGGAGGATGTCTGCCGCTGCTCCTGCAGATGCCCATCTACATTGCGCTGTACCGCAGCATCAACGCCTCGGTGTCGCTGTTCAACCAGCCGCTTTTCGGGTGGATCGGCGACATGACCCAGAAGGACCCCTACTACGTGCTGCCCCTCGTCCTCGGCGCAGTCATGTTCGTGCAGCAAAAGATCACGCCCCAGGCCGGCGGCGATCCGGCCCAGCAAAAGATGATGCTGTATTTCATGCCGGTCCTCTTTACCGTGATGATGCTCGGGCTGCCTAGCGGCCTGACGCTCTACATCCTCATCAATACCCTGCTGTCGGTCGCTCAGACGTGGGCGATCCAACGGAGCGACGCAGCGCCGCCCGCGGCTCCTGCCAACGCCTGAACCTGTGTTCGTCGGTTGCGCGCGCCGCCCATCGGTGCGCATGATACGACCCCGTGCGCCCCGGGCGCCGAGCATCCCCTACAATGACGACCACCGCCCCCGCCGCATCTGATGATGAACTGCCGACCGACCTCGCCGAGTCCGACGACGACGAGGGATCGGGATCGTTGCGGTTGCACGTTTCGCTCGACGAGAAAATCGACATCGCGCGCGCTGCGGCCGGCCGCATTTTCGAGTTGATTGGCGCGGGCACGCCGCAGATCGACGTCAGCGTCGACGACGAGCAGATCGTGGTACGGCTGCGCGATCTACCGACCGCGTTGTCGGCCAGCGCGGACGCCCGCATCCTGGAGAGCATCCAGTTCCTGTTGAACAAGGCTGTCAACAAGTTGGCGTTGCGGCGATCGCGCCTATCGCTCGACGCCGATGGGTTCCGACGGCGCAGGCCCGACAATTTCGATGAGCTTGGCGCCCTGCTCGCGGCGCGCGTGGCGGCGACCGGCCGAGCGATGGCGATCGGGCCGCTCGGCCAGACCGAAATGCGCTTGCTCAGTCACCAGATCGAGCGGGCGGGCGGGGTCCTGGTTCGGGTCGATGGGCCGCACGATCGCCGGCGCATCGTCGTCGGACCCAAGATGGCCCCAGCGAGCGAACCGCCCGCGGCGGACGCGCACGGCGAAGCGACCGATGCCGCACCGCCCGTCAACGGCGATGGGGGACGTCGCGGCAAGAGGCACCGCCGCCGGCATTGACGGTCTCTCGACCGCACGCCCGGCGCCGCGCGAATGCTTGACGCAAGCCCGCGGATTGCCGTACATTACCGCCCCCTTTGAGGCTCGCCCGGCTCTGCTGCGACTGCGACAACCTCTTGGGATCAGTCGAGTTTCTCTAGAGCGCGCGATGGTCCGCGCGAGGCACGAACCGATGGCAGTCCGCATCCGCCTGGCGCGCTATGGCGCCAAGAAGACCCCCTACTACCGCATCGTCGCCGCCGACAGCCAGGCGCGTCGCGATGGCCGATTCCTCGAACTGCTCGGCACCTACGATCCGCGCGCAGCCGCGGACGGGGTTCGCATCGATCGCACCCGCTACGATCACTGGGTGGGCGTCGGCGCTACGCCGAGCGACACCGTGGCGGCGCTGGTGCGCAAGCTCAGCCGCGCCGGCTGATCGACCGCCGCGAAGCAATCAGGCACCACCACCTGCCCGCAAGGTCCACGTGCGCGAACTGCTGCACTACATCGCCACGTTGCTGGTCGACTTTCCCGACGACGTGCGGGTTGACGAAGAGACCACCGCCGACGGCAGCGTACTCAAGCTGACGGTGCGCAGAGAGGACATCGGCAAGGTCATCGGCAAGCAGGGGCGCACAGCGCGCGCGATGCGCAACCTGGTCATCGCCGCCGCCCAAGCCCGGGGCCAACGCGTCACGGTCGCCGTCGTCGACGGCTGATGGTCGCGTGACAGCGCCCGCAACACCCGCTCACACCTTTGCCGACCGGGCCGCGCTGCCCGCCCAGTCGTGGATCGTCCAGTTGGCACAGGGCCTGCGGCGGCCCGCCGTCGCGACGTGGATCCTCGTCGTCGGCAGCGCGATCCTCTTGCTCGGCACGCAGGGGCCGCAAGCGCGTGCGCCGTGGCCGACCACCGACGGGCTGTCGCGCGCCGACCTGCAAGTCTTTGCAGCGATGGGTGGATCGACCTTGGGCCGGTCGCTCGTGCTGCACGTCTGGGCGGCCGTGGCGATCGGCGCAGCGTTGCTGCACTGGCGCTGGTCGCGGTCCGACCGGTGGCTGGTGGCTCGCGGCCTGGCCCTGGTGGGTGCGGTGACCTCGGGCGTCGCGTGGGTGGCCGTGGACGGAGCAGCCTCCGCACCTCTGTGGGTCGATGTTCCCATCGACGCCGACGGCGGGGCGCTGCCGATCGGTACGGCCTGGCGCAATGACCACGGCCGGCTGGCTCCTGCCCCAGGAACCATGCGAGGACGCTGCACGCCGGTGGACGCCCATGCCGTGCACTGCCGCATCCAAGGGCAGGGCCGCGACATCGACTGCATCCTGGGCGTCGGCGTATCGGGCACCGGGGCTGGAGCTTCGCTGCACTGGGTTGGCACGCTGCCTGGGGCCGACTCCGCTTGGACGGCAACCGTGGCGACGCCGGCCGGCCGGCAGCTCGCCATCCCGCTGGTTCCCGGACAAACCGTGGCCGTGCCCGACTGGGGCAATCGTCGCGCGATACCGGTGGGATCCGCAGTCGCCGGCCCAATTGTGGTGACGGCGAGCGCTGGCGCCGCCCGGCTCTGGGCGGCGCCGCGCCTGGTCGGTGCATCATCCACCGCTGCTCCGATGCACTTGCGCAGCGGGGCGCGCGCCCGCCTGTTGCTGGCGGAGCCCTCGGCCGGCTTGCCCTTGTGGGTTGCGACCGTCGTGCTGCTCGCGGTGGCGGTGGCCGCGGGTCCGTCGCGGCGGATTGCGGCGTGACGCTCCTGGTCCTGGTTGCTGCCACCTGCGCAGGGGTCGTCGCCGTGCTGCGGCCGACCCCAGTGTCGCGCGCCTTGGCCGCAGCCGCCGCGATCGCGGCCGCGATCGTGTGCGTGCCAGCGGCGGGATTGCTCGCCTGGTGTAGCGGGTGGGTGGCCGCGCTGTGGGTGTCGCCGTCCGTTGCACAGCGGCCCTGGCTGGCCGCGGCGACCCACCTGGCCTGGACCGCAGCGATCGCTGCCAGCGATCCGGTCGCGGGACGACCCGCAGCGCACGCTGTCGCCAGCCTTTTCGCCGGGACCTGCATGCTCGCCGCAGCCCTGCGGTTGGCGTCGGCCGCACCTGCGGCGGCCATCGGTGTCGTGGTTGCCATCGCGGCGCCAGCGCGGCCCCCGGGAGGCGGTCATCCCCTGGCGTTGCAGTTGCCCGAGGGGTTGGCATCGGTTGCCGTCACCGCTGGCGCCGGGGTCGACGCACCGGTCGCGGTAGGCTGGCAATGGGCGTGCGCGGTGTGCCTGGTCGTGGGCTTGGCCGCTGGCTCAGGACGGCTGCGTTGGGCGTGCGCGGGGTGCGCGGCGGTCTGTGGCGCAGGGGTCGCCGCGCGTGCCGCGCAAGGTGGCCTCTGGCCTGCCGTGGACGTCCTGCTGCGGATGGCCGCAGTGGTTGCGCTGTGGCCGATCCGGTGGCGGGGCACCCGCGGCTGGCCGACGGGCGATCCCAGCGTGCTGGTTCGGTCGGCGGCGATCGCGCTCGGCGCAACGGTCGCACTGTGGGCTGCGCAGTTCGCTCCGGCGTCCGGCCCGGCACTGCCGCACGATCCGCGCGGATGGGCGCTGGCAGCAAGCGCCGTGGCCCTGCTTGCGGCTACGCATCGACCACACGGCGGCCCTGGACCCGCCCAGGGCGCGGTGGCTGCGGTCCTGGTCGGCTGCGCCGCAGCCCTGCTCGGGGGCAGCGCCGCGGGCTGGACGGTCGCCGATGTCGCGCTGGCTCAGCCGCATTGAAGCGCAGCCAGCGCGGCAGCTTGTTCCACGGCATCTGGTCGGGCATCGGCAAGGCAGACTGCCGCCGCGACCGGTACGCCCCGGTCGCGCAGCAGCGCACGCACGGCGGCCAGGGTCGTGCCCGTGGTCACCACGTCGTCGATGATGACCACCGCGGCGCCGTGCGGCCCACCACCTGCGCGCGCGCACCACGTGAACCGAGGGGGCTGCGCACGGTCCAATCTGCGCGGAAGCGCAGCGTCTGCGCGCGCCAGCGGGCGCCACACCCTGCCGCGCCCCACGGCCGCGGCCAGCAAGTCCGGCAGGTGCCAGCCCCGTTCGCGCAACCGGCCGGCGTGTGGCGGCACCGCAACCAGGGTGAGCGGTCCCGGCGGCGCAGCCGAGGTCACCAGGGCCCGCCAGTCGCGGGAGATGGCGCTCAGCGCGGGCCAGTGGCCGCTTGCCTTGGCGTTCGCGAGGGCAGGGGCCACGGCACCGGCGTAGGTCCACAGGCAGTGGACGGGCAGATCGCCCATCGGCCGCGGTTCGGTCGGCGCCCGCTGCACTGCCACGGCGCACCCGCCGCACCAAGGGCCGTCGTCGCCAAGGGCAAGACGCCCACCGCACGCCCAGCAATGGCCGGCAAACAACCCACGCGCCCACCATTCGATCATCGCACGCCTCGCGGCGCACTCCAGCGCCATCCGGGTGATCGCGCCGGAGGGCAGCGTTGCCGCGGATCCTTGCCAAAATCACCGCAGAGGCGCGCCCGGCGACGCGCCTGGTGACTGCAGGCAATGACCAGCAAACTTATTGAAAATACGTCGCTATGGGTGCGTTCCGTCGGAACAGAGGGTCAAGATCTCGACGCCCGAATCGGTGATCGCGATGCTGTGTTCACAGTGGGCCGACGGGCGGCCGTCGTTGGTGACCACCGTCCAGCCGTCCGCCAAGGTGTGCACTGCGTCGCCGCCCAGGTTGACCATGGGCTCGAGCGCGAGGCACCAACCGCTCTGGATCCGCGGTCCGGATCCCGCGCTGCCGAAGTTGGGAACCTGGGGGTCCTCGTGCAAAAGCCGGCCGACGCCGTGGCCGCAGAACTCGCGCACGATGCCGTAGCGGTGCGGCCGAACCGTGCCCTCGATGGCCGCGCCGATGTCGCCCAAGCGCGCTCCGACCTTGGCTGCGGCGATGCCCGCCATCAGGCTGTGGGTGGTCACGCGCACCAGGGTGCGCACCTCGTCGCTGATCGGTTCGACGGCGACGGTGATGGCGGCGTCTCCTACCCAGCCGTCCAACGTCACGCCGCAGTCGATGGACAAGATGTCGCCCTTCTTGAGCCGGCGCTGATTTGGGATGCCGTGGACCACCTCGTTGTTGAGCGACAGGCACAGCGACGCCGGAAATCCGTTATAGCCCTTGAACGTCGGCCGGCCACCCTTGCCGCGGATGTATGCCTCGGCGGCGCGGTCGAGTTCTTTGAGCGAAACGCCTTCGCCGGCCATGCTGCGCAGCATCCTGAGCGTGTCGCCCACGATTGCGCCCGCCGTCCGCATCTTCTTGATTTGATCACCAGACTTGCGAGAAATCACCCGAACCTGCCCTGTCCGATATCCGGTTGCAGATCGTCTCGCCCGCCGAGGCACGCCTGGACCGGATCCGACCTCGGCTGCCCGCCGCAGGGTCGGAAAAGCGCGGCGCACCTTAGCCCCGACCATCGACCATCGCAACCGCCCGTGGCGTTTTCGCAACCCCTGCCACTTGTTGTGGCGAACTCCGCGCGACGGCCCGCGCGAGATCGAAGGGGTTTGACGGCCGATCGCCGCCGGCCTACGCTCCTGGTGTGCCCGGCGCACGGCGGACATGGACGTCCGCGGTGGGCCGGCCCAGCAGATCGATTCGGGTCGCTCCTGGCCGCATTGCCCACCGACACCCCTGCTCCGGCCCCTGCCCTCGCGGAAGAGGTCGAACGTCTGCTCGCGGCGGGTCGCGCGGCGGCCCTTGCCCTGTATCGCAGCGATGCCGACAGCCGCCGACAGTTCGTCCGCGAAACCGCAGCCTTGCTTGGTCAGCGCCTCGATTCGCTGCTCGACGCCAACCTGCGCGATCTGCACGCAGCCGGCGAATTGCCCAGCGCGATGCGCGACCGGTTGCGCCTCGATGCCCAGCGCGTAGCCGGCATGGCCCGCGACGCCGCGGCGATCGCCGAGTTGCCCGAGGTGGTCGGCGCGATCGTCGACCGGCGGCAGATGCCCAACGGGTTGGTCGTCGAGCGACAGCGCGTTCCGCTCGGCCTGATCGGCATCATCTACGAGGCGCGCCCCAACGTGACCATCGACGCCGCCGTCCTGGCGCTGCGCGCCGGCAATGCCGTCGTGTTGCGCGGCGGCAGCGAGGCGGCGCACACCAACGCAAAGCTCGCCGAAATCCTCCGCGATGCCCTGCGGTTGTCGTCCCTGCCCCCCGACGCCGTGCAAACTCCCAGGCTGCGCGATCGCGCGCTGGTCGACGCGCTGGTCGGCCGGGCTGGCGGCCTAGATCTCGCCATCCCGCGCGGCGGTACCGCGCTCATCGAAGCGGTGTCGCGCGCCGCGCGCGTGCCTGTCATCCAGCACTACCAGGGCGTTTGTCACCTGTACGTCGATGGCAGCGCCGACCTCGCGATGGCGGCCACCGTGGCGGTCAATGCCAAGGCCCAACGCCCCGGCGTGTGCAATGCCATGGAAGCCCTGCTCGTCGACAGCGCGATCGCAGGGCGCGCTGTCCCTGTCCTGGTGGACGCGCTGCGCACTGCGGGCGTCGAGGTCCGCGGTTGCCCTCGCACGCTCGCCCTGGTTGGCGATCGCGCCGTCGCCGCCGCCGACGACGACTACGGTAGGGAATTCCTGGAGTTGCGCTGTCTGTGCGCGGTCGTCGACGGCGTCAGCGGCGCCGTGGAGCACATCGGCCGCTACGGCAGCCACCACACCGAAGCGATCGTGGCCGCAGATCTGGAGGTCGCAGAGACCTTCGTGCGCAGCATCGACGCTTCGTGCGTCGCCGTCAACGCATCGACGCGCTTCAACGACGGCGGGTGCCTCGGTCTTGGCGCCGAAATCGGCATCTCGACGACCAAACTGCACGCCTACGGGCCGATGGGCCTGGAGGCTTTGACGGCCGTGCGCTTCGTGGTGCGCGGCCAGGGCCAGGTGCGAACGTGACACGAACCGCGCGCGACCCGGCACCCGCAGCCGATTCTTCTTTCACCGAGCCGAATTCCCTGCCAGCGAGCACGCGATTGGTCCAAAAGGCCGCCGACGCGATCTGGGACCGCAAGGGATTTGAGGTGGTCGCGCTGCGCGTGCTCGAGATCGTCCAGTACACCGACTACATGATCATCTGCTCGGCGACCAGCGATCGCCACGCCGTCGCCATCGCCGACAACGTCGAGCGCATCCTGCACGAGGACCTCGGCGAGCACCCGTCCAGCGTCGAGGGCCGCAGCTACGGCCGCTGGATCCTGCTTGATTATGGCGACGTGGTCGTGCACGTCTTCCACAGGCCCGTGCGCGAGTATTACCAGTTGGAGCGTCTTTTCGCGGACGCGCCGCGCCTGGCGCTCGACGAGCCGGCGTGGGTGCACGAAATCTCGCCCGACTCGCTGCTGCAACAGGCGTTCGACTACGGCGACGAGCTGTGGTCGAGCGCGGCGCTGTCGCCCGAACAGGTGCAGGCCGGCGACGACGAGTCCGAGCAAGCCGACGCCGACGCCGCGCCGTGATCCGCCTGGTGGTCCTCGCCCCCGGCTCCCTGGCGCACCCCGCGGCCGTCACGTGGGGTGCGGACTACTGCCGGCGCATCGGCAAGATGGCGCTTTTCGAACGCAAGAAAGTGCGGCAGGCCCGGCGCACCCGCGCCGGAGAAGATCTGGAGGCGCGGCGCCGGGAATCCGCCGACCTGGTCCGGGCGATCGCCCCGGGCGCATTCGTCGCGCTGATCGACGGCCGTGGTTTGCCCATTGATTGCGACCAGTTGTGCGACAAGGTCCGAAAAATCGCCCAAAACACCGGCCGCGCGATCTGGTTTGTGCTGGGCGGACCCGACGGCGTGGACGATGACGTTCGCGCTCGTGCCGACGAGATCTGGTCGCTCTCGGCTCTGACTTTGTCGCATGATCTCGCCGAGATCGTGCTCCTCGAACAACTGTATCGGGCGCTGACCCGCCTGCACGGGTTGCCGTATCATCGGTAGATCTCGTCTGAATTCATCAGGTTGACTCGAACACCGCCAGCGGTGGGCAAAAAAACGGAGCCGCGCGATCACCGGCCGTGGTCAGGGAGCCAAAGGCACGGATCAAGGGGCCATGGGAAGAGTCGCCGTCGGTCCCTGAGTCAACCAGCCATTCTCGTTGGTGATCGGCACCATCTTGGTCCCGCCGGCCGCCAACGTGTACAACTCCGTGTCGTTCTTGGCGCGCATGTCGGTGTCCGCGATCAGCTGCCCCGATCCGCTGATCGTGGACGTGGCCGCCAGCAGGATCACCTGCCGTCCCGGCGACATCGCGAATCCCTGAATCACCTTGTTTTTTGCCGAATTGTCCCGCGGATTGCGCGTCCAGTTCACGATGTCTCCGACACCTAATTCGCTGCCTATGCGATCGGCCTCGATGCTCATCACGTCGGTCCACACCTTGTCGCTGGCGCCCGCGCAGTTCGAGTAGCCCACGAACCACACCCGCTTGCCGTCCAGGCTGAATTCCGGATTGTATCGCACCTGCGTGTGGCCCTCGGGTCCAACCACGCTGCACGGCGCGCCGCCGGCCTGCTTGGAGTACTTCTTGCCCGCCGGAACTTCGAGCAGGTTGCTGAAGGTGCTTGGGTTTTCCGTCCCCACGTCGTATCGGCGCGCCCGCAGCCACCGGTCGACGATCGAAAACGTCACCACCCGCTTGCCGTCCATCGACACGGCGACGGGGTCATTGTCGTTGTACTGCGACCCCGTACCGACGCACTTGGCGCCGTCCCAATTCGGGCAGATGTAGTCCAGTTTCGCCACGTTGCCCGCGTGCCACACGTACACCTTCTGCGAGCGGATCGTCGGCGTCTGGAACACCACCGTCGACCCATCTGCGCTCACCCGGAAATAGCCGTTGTAGGTCGTGTCCGCCTCCAGGACGTCGGGATCGTTGTCGGGCGCCATCCGCGTCAGCACGTCGTCCGTCAGGGTCGCCTCCCCCAGCGGTCCGCGCCGATGGACATCGTACTGGCACGCCCCGGTGCCCAAGCAGTTGGCCTTCTGCGAGTAGAAAAGGTACTTGCCTGCGAACTCAAGGTGTTTGATGTCCTTGAGGCCGTTGTCCTTGTCCAGGCCGACTGCCACCAGGTCCGGGGAGACCGAACCGAGTCCGTAGGTATAGTGGCCCTTCGCGTCGGCCGGCGCCTTGGCCACAGCCATCCATTTGAGGTCGGGCGACATGAAGCACCCGTACTGGCAGCTCATCGCCGTCTTGACGAATGCAACTTTTGTCAAGAAAATTGCCGACTTCTTTGGATCCTCCGGGTGGACGCCGGCCCCGAAAATGCTGGGGCCCGCGCCTACGCCCGCCGCAGGGTTTTTCCAGCCGGCCAACACGTAGTCGTTCTTGCTCGCTTGATCCGAAAAGGCCGAAACCCGGTTGTACAACACCCAGAAATTCTCGGTGACCGACGGCTCTGCGGCGCTGTCGGGCACGCTCGATCCGTCCGGTTTGGCATCGACCGCGACCGTGTCGCCCTTGCCGACGTCGGCCGGAAAACTGAGGTCAGCAGCCGTGTCCGCCTGGCCGTCAGCCGTGGTTTCCACGCCCGGGTCGACGGGCGAGCTGCAACCGATCGCGCCCACAACGGCCGAGATCCGCAGCCCAGTCGACTGGAACAGACGCAGGATACTGCCTTTGATCATCCGAGTTTGCACGCTGAACTCCTCCAGCCGGACGCCGGCCGCACATTGCACGATCGCCGTGGTGTCCGCGCCCGCCGACCGCGCCCGCAACGTAGGAAAACCACGCGATTTCGTCAACCAGTCCCGTCAAGCTCATCGCAGCGATCGGCCGGGATCCCGCCAGGTCGCTGCGCGGGCTTGCGGCGGGGAAAAACGCTCCCGGAGCAGGTGTCGTGGGACGAAACGCCCGCTGCGCGTAACCATGCACAGGGACATGCGTTGTCGTCGGCCGCCAGGCTTCGTGCGGCGTAGCTTGGGGCTGCGCCGCAGTCGACGGACTGCCCCCGGTTCGGCTCACGGGCGCCTGATTCCGCTCGCCACGGCGAACATTCTTCAACATTCCCTGACACCGTTTGGCCGCACTCCGCCGTGCGGCGCCGGCCCCTTGACCACCTTCGATCGCGCACAGTCCACCTCTGAGCGCCGCGGACCACCGAGTTTTCAGACTTGACACAATTCCCTCAGGGCCGTATCCTGCCGCCCGCTTCGCCGCCGACGGGCCGCGCGCCCGCCGCAAGCGACGAAGTATCGTCCACCAAAAGCGCACTGCAAAGGCCCCCACGCGACGGCATACCGCCGTTCGCGCAGGGCGGCTGCCGCTGGCCCGCCGCCGCGCCCTCCCAGGTGCGCCGGGTCGCCCATGTCCGGCCCGTTGGGGGCTTGACGCCGGAAAAATAGCGGCTAGCATGCTGCCCCCGCGACGACGCCCGAACGGTGCGCCCGTCTCGACGTCGCGCAGCAACTGACCGGAACGAAACAGCTATCTACCTGCTCTGGCCTCCCGGGGTGCCGCCAACGCGAAATTCGCGACGGCCGCAAAAGCCGCCGGGTTCTGGCTGGACGCGAGTTGACAACCGAATCGAACCGGCGCATCATGCGCCCCCCGCCGCCGACCCTGTGCAAGGGTCGCGGCACATGCCGGCCCGCCGCGAGCGGATCGGACGCCCAGATGCGCCCCGAGCGCACGTCGGCGAGCAAGTCGCTCTTTGAAAACTGGATAGCAAGCCAAATACGCGAAGCGGGTCACAACCATGTCGCGGACCGATCGGGCACCTCCAACTCGGAGGGCGCCTCGACGGAGCCGCGAAACATTTATCAGAGAGTTTGATCCTGGCTCAGAACGAACGCTAGCGGCGCGCCTAACACATGCAAGTCGAGCGAGAAAGGGGGCAACCCTGAGTAAAGCGGCGCACGGGTGAGTAACACGTGGGTAACGTACCCTCGGGTGGGGAACAACGAGCCGAAAGGTTCGCTAATACCGCATCAGACCACGTCCTCTGCGGAGGATGAGGCCAAAGGAGGCTGTCGTAGGGCAGTTTCCGCCTGGGGATCGGCTCGCGCACCATTAGCTAGATGGCGGGGTAACGGCCCACCATGGCTACGATGGTTAGCTGGTCTGAGAGGACGACCAGCCACACTGGAACTGAAACACGGTCCAGACTCCTACGGGAGGCAGCAGTGGGGAATATTGCGCAATGGGCGAAAGCCTGACGCAGCGACGCCGCGTGGGTGAAGAAGGCCTTCGGGTTGTAAAGCCCTGTCAGAGGGAAAGAACGTCGCGGATGACCTCCGCGCTTGACGGTACCCTCGAAGGAAGCACTGGCTAACTCCGTGCCAGCAGCCGCGGTAATACGGAGAGTGCAAGCGTTGTTCGGAATTATTGGGCGTAAAGCGCGTGTAGGCGGTCCAACAAGTCTGGCGTGAAAGCCTCGGGCTCAACCCGGGAAGTGCGCTGGAAACTGTCGGACTTGAGTACCGGAGGGGGAAGGGGAATTCTCGAGTGTAGAGGTGAAATTCGTAGATATTCGGAAGAACATCAGTGGCGAAGGCGCCTTCCTGGACGGATACTGACGCTGAGACGCGAAAGCGTGGGTAGCAAACAGGATTAGATACCCTGGTAGTCCACGCCGTAAACGATGGGTGCTAGTTGTCGCGGGTAACCAACCCCGCGGTGACGAAGCTAACGCGATAAGCACCCCGCCTGGGGATTACGGCCGCAAGGCTAAAACTCAAAGGAATTGACGGGGGCCCGCACAAGCGGTGGAGTATGTGGTTTAATTCGAAGCAACGCGCAGAACCTTACCCAGGTTTGACATCCCGGAAACCCGGCCGAAAAGCTGGGGTGCTCGCAAGAGAATTCGGAGACAGGTGCTGCATGGCTGTCGTCAGCTCGTGTCGTGAGATGTTGGGTTAAGTCCCGCAACGAGCGCAACCCTCGTCCTTAGTTGCCACCATTGAGTTGGGCACTCTAATGAGACTGCCGGTGTTAAGCCGGAGGAAGGTGGGGATGACGTCAAGTCCTCATGGCCCTTATACCTGGGGCTACACACGTACTACAATGGCCGCCACAATCCGTTGCAAGACCGCGAGGTGGAGCCAATCGGAAAAAAGCGGCCTCAGTTCAGATTGCAGTCTGCAACTCGACTGCATGAAGGCGGAATCGCTAGTAATCGCAGATCAGCAAGCTGCGGTGAATACGTTCCCGGGCCTTGTACACACCGCCCGTCACACCATGAGAGTTGCTTGGACCTGAAGTCGATGTACCAACCGCAAGGAGGAAGTCGCCAAAGGTCTGGGTAGCGATTGGGGTGAAGTCGTAACAAGGTAGCCGTAGGGGAACCTGCGGCTGGATCACCTCCTTTCAAGGAAAACCGGGCCGTCCTCGGACGCGCCCCAAGACCCCAACTTCGCGCAATAGCTTGCTATCCAGTTCTCAGGGAGCGACGGCGTCCCGGCCGCGACCGTCTCTGGATGGTTGCACCGCTATAGGGGCCTGTAGCTCAGGTGGTTAGAGCGCACGCCTGATAAGCGTGAGGTCGTCAGTTCAACTCTGACCAGGCCCACCCAGTTCGGGCGCTCGCCCAACTCGGGCGACTCCCCAGCCAACTTGGGGCTGTAGCTCAGCTGGGAGAGCGGCGGCTTTGCAAGCCGTAGGTCAGGGGTTCGAACCCCCTCAGCTCCACCCGCAGTTGGTTCGCCCGCCTCGTCGGCGCAGCGGACCGACCAACCAGTTCTGCCCTGGATCTTTGCGGTCCAGTGGCTCTTTGAAAACCTGTCTTGCAGTAACATTTGAGAAGGCCGGTCCTGGCCGCTCGAAGGTGCCGCACCCAAAGAGTTTCGACTTGGCGGTGGCGGAGCCTGTGGGCGAGCGCACGGCACGGCTGGAACAAGAACGTAGCAACCAGCGAAGCGCCGCAAGGGGCGTCGCTGGGCTTCCAAGGGTAGTGCTCGGATGAAGCCGAGCCTGGTTCGCGATCACGCGGGTTCCCACAAGGAGCTTGAAGGGTCGTGCATCGGGGCAGAGTGGACGGGCGAACGGCCGGCGGGAGCAGCAAGACCGAGTCACAGCATTGCGCGACGGCTCAAGACCAAACCCTCGGGCGAGGTCGAAGGTCGCGTGCGGTGCAATGATCACACACGCAATTGGTGAGCGCTGGCCGATGAGGCCGGCGACGCGATCAGGCGGAGGCACCCGGCAGCCCTAACAGGTTGCAGGGACCAAAGCCCAGGGGCCGTTGCTGGCCTCTGCTGCAGTCGCGAAGTGACGACGAAAGGACAATACGGTGAACACGCTACGAAGAGCAAGTGGTGGATGCCTTGGCATCGAGAGGCGACGAAGGACGTGATTAACTGCGATAAGCCACGGGGAGCTGTACGTAAGCGTCAATCCGTGGATCTCCGAATCGGGCAACCGAACGGCCCAATCAGCCGTTGCAAAGCGCGAACGCAGGGAACTGAAACATCTAAGTACCTGCAGGAATAGAAATCAACCGAGATTCCCTCAGTAGCGGCGAGCGAACGGGGAACAGCCCAAACCCACCAGTGTGTAAGCGGCAGGCGTTGCCTGGTAGGGGGTTGCGGGAAGGAGTCGGGTAATCTGCATGAGCCCGGGAAGTTAGAAAAAACAGCGCGGTAGCAGAACATATTGGAAAAGTGGCCAGAGCGGGTGATAGCCCCGTATGCGACACTGCGCTGTCTTCCATTCCTATCCCAAGTACGGCGGGACACGTGAAACCCTGTCGGAATCCGGGGGGCCCACCCTCCAAGGCTAAATACTACTCGATGACCGATAGTGAACCAGTACCGTGAGGGAAAGGCGAAAAGAACCCCGACAA
>VGRO01000066.1 GCA_016875335.1 Deltaproteobacteria bacterium
GGTTGCGATCGGGGCAGCGACCAAGAACTGCCTGAAGTAAATTCAGGCAGTTTCGGTCGCTGGCAGGCCGCAGCCGCGGCCTGCCTAGGAGCCTGTCGGCCAGAATCTGCCGATTCTGGCGTTTCGCCGACAGGCTCCTAGGGCCTGCGCCCGGGACGCGATGTCCTTGCACTGTCCGCGCGTGCACCAAGCAACCTGCAGGGCCGCCGGCACAATCTCCGGCCTGGCGTCGGTAGTATTGCGGTTCCGTTCCACGCTGTCGATGCGCTCGCGGTCGCCATGACCGCGACACTGCGACGGCATCCAGACACAAGCTGACAACCTCGCTGGGCCGGCCCTACATGTGCGGCGGCCCGCCTGCTGGCGGCGGCGACTCGACGGCCAGCGGGGCGAACGGCTCTGGCATCAGCGGGGCCGCGGAGACGCGCGCTCGCTGCAGCGCCTCGACGTCCTTGACCGTGGCGAGGTGAACGTCGAGGACCTGGCCCGACGCCACGGGCACCGACACGAAGGCTTCCAGGTTGGCTTCCAGGCGCACCTGCCAGGTCTTGCGGGCCGTGACGACGCGCAGGGTGGCGTTCGGCTTGATGCCGCGGGGCGGCCGGCACGCCGCGAGGTGCAAGCGCACGCCGTCCCAGTCGCCGCGCGTGGTCGATCGCCAGTAGACCCGCGACTCGCCGCCGTCAGCCGCAATCACCGGTCCCAGGCGGTCTCCTGCCGTCGGACGCCCGTCGGGTCCAGCCAGCATTTCGAGGGCAAGCGGATCGGCCCCTTCCATCGACCCGCAATCCAAGGTCGCATAGCCGTCCCACACGACCGGCACACCTGTGCCGTCGGCCGCGGCTTGCCCGGCGGCGCTGGTCTGGCCCCAGCGAACCGTCGCGATCACATAGAGTGCGTCGCGGCGATCGAACGGTGGCGCCGACAGCGGAACCTGGACGACCGATCCCGCGGCCGGCGGGGTGCGGCCGGCGGTAGACGGGGGAGCGAACCGCTCTCGGGCCAGCCACAGCGCAAGGACGACGACGGCGACGGAGAACACCGGCAGCAGGATGCGAAGGGCCAAGCGGCGCAGCGTGCGGGTCACCGTCGAACCTCGTGCGCGACGCCTTGCAACGACGCCATGCGCAGCCCCAAGGTAGTGAAAACGCGCCGATCGTGCAACGCGGACCCGGCGATCCCGCGGCGAGCGCGCCGACGATTTGTGCGCGCCACCTGGCCATGCCAAGATCGGCCCACCGCGAGCGCGCCCCCCCGGTTCAGCGTGTGCGGCGGATCGCGGGCAGCCATGGCGGCAGATCACAACGGGCAAAACCCAGGCGGCCCTGTGGGCGGTGGGGTGATCGAACCTGGCGCGGTGGTGGGGTCCACCTGGCTGGTCGAGCGGCTGCTGGGCAAGGGCGGCATGGGCGCCGTGTGGTTGGCGCGGCACCAGCGGCTGCCCGACAAGCGGGCTGCCATCAAGGTGCTGGTTGGGACCGGGCTGCGCGACGAGGCCTACCTGCGCTTCGCCCGCGAGGCCGAAATCGCCACGCGCATCGGCCATCCGAACATCGTCGACGTCCTGGACATGGCCTCGCTGCCGGGCGGAGAGCCCTACATCGTGCTGGAATACCTGCAAGGCGAGGACCTGCGCGCCCGTCTGCGCAAATACGGCTCCCTGACCTTTGCAGAAACCTGCGAATTGACCAGGCAAATCGGGTCGGCACTGCTGGCAGCGCACCGTCAGGGGGTGGTCCACCGGGATCTGAAGCCCGAAAACGTGTTCCTGGTGCCGACCGACTCTGGCGGGGTCATCCGCGACCACGTCAAGGTGCTCGATTTTGGGATCAGCAAACTGCGCGGCTCGCAGACCGTGCAGACGCAAGAAGCGATGCTGCTCGGCACCCCGCAGTACATGGCGCCAGAGCAGGCGGCCGGGCGCAACCAGGACGTCGACGCGCGCACCGACCAGTTTGCGTTGGCCGTCATGGTGTACGAGATGGTGACCGGTCGGCCGCCCTGGCAAGCCGACACACCGCTTGGGCTGCTCTTCCAGGTCGTCCACGCGCCCACGCCGGCGATTGGCCAGCACGCGCCGGACCTGCCCGGGCACGCGATCGCGGCCATCGAACGCGCGCTGTCCAAAGATGCGCCCGGGCGCTTCGACGACGTGGCCCAGTTCGTCGAGGCCCTGACCGGCGCTCCGCTCGCAGCACTGCCATCCCACAAGGGCGACACGCGGTCTCACGGCGCGGCGTTTCGCAAGACCGGTCCGGTCAGTGCATCGACGCGCAAGGAAGACCACGACACCTCGCCCGAGGTGGAACTGCCGACCTTCGACGGGCGCGACGTGCCAGCGGCGGGAACCGTCATGGCAGCCCCACGTCGCCCGGATCCGCCAGCGCCGCCCCCCATCGCCGAGCGCGCAATCCACGCCAAGGCCGACCCGGCCGCGCCGCGCAAGAGCCTGGCTTGGGTGCCCGCCGTGATCGCCGCGGTGGGCCTGGTAGGGGTCGCATGGTGGGCGGCTCACCGCGGCAAGCCGGGCGCCGACACGCCCTCGGCCATGGCCGCAGCCGGCGGGCTGCCAGGGATTGGCGACGCAATCGTTGCCATCGAACGAGACGCATGGGCCTCGGCCGCCGAACCGACCCCAACCCGCACGGCTTCGCCGGCCGCGGTGCCAGCCCCCGCAGCCGTGGTGCCCACCGGTCCCGCCACCGCAGCGGCCGGGTTTGGCGGTGCGGCCGCACCGGTCCCCGCCGATCCGGCGCCAGCCGACGACACCGCCGCGGCCGAAGCGGCCATGGCGGCCGAAGACTGGGCCACGGCAGAACGCCGGGCGGCGCGGGCCGCCGCTGGCCGTTCGGACCCGCGCGCGTTTGCCATCCTGGTGCGCGTGCACTGCCAACGCGGCGATCGCGCCGGAGCGCGCACGTGGTTCGGTCAGGTGCCGGCGGGGGCGCGGCAGGCGGCTCGCGCGTGGTGCGCGGTGCGCGGCGTAGAGCTGTAGCGAATCGGTCGACCGGAAAACCTTGTTTCGCCGAATCTTCTGGAATCGTTGGGGGCTGCTGGCCTTGTGCCTCGTGGTCGGGGGCACGGCGGCGCTGGCTTGGGGCGTCTCGCGCATCGAGTCGCACCTGCGCGCGACGCTGGAGCGCCGCCTGGAAGGGTCGGGCTTTGCCCTGCGATGGCAGAGCCTGGACGCCCACCTCGACGGCACCTTGAGAATTCGGCAGGTCGAGTTGCGGGAAGGTGCGGCGCCCATGGCGCGGATCGAAACGGTGCATGCCCGCTTGTCGTGGTGGTCGCTGTGGACGGGCGGCAAGCGCCTGTCGTGGTTGCGCGTCGAGCGGCCCGAGCTGCACGTGGACCTGTACCAGGGCCGGCCCGTCGCCTGGCAACGCCTCGGCGCCGCCTGGCGCAAGACCGCGGAGCCCGGCGAGGCTACCGAGAAAAGGTCGCTCGCCGACCGCGTGGGCGAGGTCGCCCTGCGCGACGGCACGGTCCACATCCGCGTGCTGGGCGACCAGGTCTGGCTGACCGGTCCAGAGCACCGGGTGACCGGCCTGCAGCTCACCCTGGACAGCGGGACCGGGGGTCAGGGCCAGGCGCAGATGCCGGCACTGCTGGGCGGCGGCCTGGCCCGCTTCGACGTACAACTGCACCAGGGCAAGCCGACGGTCGTGCACGCCGGGTTCGAGCCCGCAGCGCGCTATGTCCCGCCCGCCCTCGCCCACGGCACGCTGCCGGCCGAACTGTCGTTGCGCTGGCAGGGTCTGCGCTGGGAGTCCGGGGCGGGGTTTCGCGTCGAAAGCCCGCACGTCGCCGATCTCGCTGCCGATGCGACGGCACCGGCGCTGCTGCG
Source organism: Deltaproteobacteria bacterium (assembly GCA_016875335.1). GTDB lineage: Bacteria > Myxococcota_A > UBA9042 > UBA9042 > UBA9042 > SXRM01. The sequence goes on from VGRO01000066.1 coordinate 3,851, forward strand.
CGCCGCAAGCCTCGCGCTCGATGGCACGGCCACCGCGACCCTGCACGACATCGAGTGGACCATCGGCAAGCCGCGCTGGTTCGGAGCCCTGGCGGATTGGGCTGCCGCCCACCCGGCGCAGTTGCCCGCAGAGTGGACGCGCACGGCGGCCATTGGCGACCTGCACGGTCAGGTGCTCAGCCTGCATGTGGCCCGCAGCGCAGAAGGGTGGACCGTGGACCTGCGCAAGGCCGTGGCTGGCGGCCGCGATCTGCGCGTGGGCCTGGACGGAGCGCGCGCGAACATCGGGCGCACGGGCAGCGACGGCGCCCGCGGACCGGTCCAACTGGCACTGCGCGGCCCCTTTGCCGAGGTCAGCCGCCGCGCACCGTGGTTCGATCGCGCGGCGCCGTGGGTCGAGCGGGCGCTCGCCATCCGCCAGGTCCCGGATCCGCCGCCAGACGAGGACGAAACGGCCGAGGACGACGCGCCAGGCGAGGGGGCGCCAACCGGGACTGCGCCGCCTGCGGCCGCGGCTGCTGTGCGCAAACGCCCGACCGCGCCACAACCGACCACAGCGCGCGAGCGGCCCCCGCAGCGGATGGCCCGGCAGATCAAGCAATTGCACGGGTCGGTCCTGGCTCTGCCCGGAAAGGCCGCCCGCCTGTGGCCGTGGAAGGCCTGGCCGAACTGGCTCGCCGTCGAGGTTCAGGACGGGCGTGCGGCGGTGTTGGGCGAGGACGGCCAACCGCTGATCGGCGTGCGCGGCGCCGGGTTTCGCGCCGACGGCCGAACGCTGGCCAGGCAGGGGTGGTGGGCCGGCCTCGAACCCTTCGACCGCAAGGGCAGCTGGGGTCGCGCGGGCATGCAGTGGCGGCGCGGCGGCGAGCACCACCATCTCGACGTGCACCTGCAAGGCGGAGGCGTTGCCCAGGTCGTCGGCGCCCACGTCGGCGGCCTGTCGGTCGGGGATGGCGCTGAACTCGACGTCCAGTTGGCCATCGACCTGTTGCCGGAGCCCTCCGTGCGCATCGCAGGCCGCGCAGCCGTGGACAAGATGGGCCTGCACTGGTGGAGGCTGGCCGACCGGCCGATCGCCGACTTCGCCTCGACCTTCACCTTCGAAATGGTGGCGGACAAGGAGCGCTGGTCCCTGCGCTCCCCGGAGGCACAGATCGGTGCAGCCACGCTGCGCGGGTCGCTGGCGCTGCAGCTTTTGGCCGGCAACCCTCGCCTGTCGGTCAAGGTCGACGCGCCGATGCAGGACTGCGGCCGGATGCTTGCGGCCATCCCGCCGTCGCTCTTGCCCACTGTCGGCGCCATCGAGGCCAAGGGCGTTCTGGACTGGCACGTGGGATTGGACGTCGCCTTTCCCAACGTGGGGGCCGTCGCGGTGGACCTCGCGCTCGGTGACACGTGGTGCACGGTCGACAAGCTCGGCGGCATCGATTTCGGCGAGTTCAAGCGCGCAGACTGGGTGCGCCCGGTCAACGAGAATGGTCGCATCCTGAACGACGTGCTCATCGGCCCGGGATCGGGATCGTGGACCTCGACGATGCACATGCCCGGCTACGTGCACTATGTGATGTGGGCGACCGAGGATCCGTTCCTCAAGCACCGCGGCATCTCCGAGGACCTGTTGGCCAAGGCGATCGCCATCGATCTGGCGACTGGCCGATTCACCTACGGGGGTTCGACGATCACGCAGCAGTTGGTCAAGAACCTGTACTTGCGCCGCACCAAGGCGCTGTCGCGCAAGTTCGAAGAAATGATCATTGTCTGGCAGATGGAGAAGGCGCTCGGCAAGGCCCGCATCCTGGAAATCTACGTCAACGCCGTCGAGTTTGGGCCGCGGGTGTACGGCATCACCCGCGCGGCCTGGGAGTTTTTCCAGAAGCGCCCCGCAGAGTTGCGCCCCAAGGAGGCGGTGTACCTGGCGATCATCAAGCCGTCGCCGCGCAGCGGATGGGGCACGATGCGCGCCAACGGCTGGGGTGAGTGGTACGAGGTCAAGACCGGGAAATACATGGACAAGCTGCTGCGAGACGAGTCGATCACCCCGGCGCAATACGAGGCCGACAAGCCGTGGAAGCCTGCTTTCAACCCCGCACCACGCGGGGTGCGGCCACCCGGGCGGTAGTCCACGGTTGCGGCGGATCAGGAACGGCGAACGATTCACATGGGCTGAACAGAAGGGGGCGCAACTGCCAAAGTCCGTGTGCGAGGCGCCCCACGCCATGCAGCAGCTTGCAACGGGCCGAAACCTGGCATACACCGCAGAGACGGCCAGCGCGGCCGGCCCCGGGGTCCCGATGCGCCAATCCGACTTGGAGAAGGAAGAGATGCTGTTGGCGCTGCAAGACGTGCTGACGTCGGTGGCCAGCGGCCATCCAGAGAACCTGCGCTGCCCATTGTGCGAAAAGGGCAACCTTGACGCAGAGATGGGCGACGACGGCTGGGTGCGCGTGCAGTGTCCACAGTGCGGGCTCAACTTCGAGGGCCTCGTCGCCAACCCTGAGGAAACGTACACGCCGACGGGCAAGGGCAAGGTCCGTGAAACATTTGGCTGATTTCCACCACACCCCGTCGCGAGCCGCCGATGTCCCATGAGCGCCGCCAGAGCGACCGCTATGCCGTACAGCGGCCCGCGCTGGTGCGCTACCGCGGCAACGCGCACGAGGCGGTGTGTACCAATGTGAACTTGGAGGGCGCTTTCTTGCGCTGTCCAGCAGTGGCGGCCCTGGGCGAGGTCGTCGAAGTGGCGATCGCGCCCCGCCGGGCTTCGCGCGCCGACATCGAGATCCAGGCGCACGTCGTGTACGTGTCGTCGGCCGGCGCGGAGGACCGACGCGGACTGGGCGTCCGGTGGATCGCACCGGAAGATTCCGGTCCGCTCGCAGCCTTGGTGCGGTGGGCCGCCAACCTCTCCGCTCAGGGGCTGCTGGACACGGGGACGCGGATGCCGAACACCCAGCTCGAGCCGCCGCAGGCCGAACCCGGGTCGGGCGCGCAAGGAGGGCAGGATTGACCGGCGGCAGTGGGTTGCCAGCGCGCCGGGCGCGATCTACCATGGTCGCAAAGGCTGGCTGTTTCGGACGACCTTGTTCCGTGCTTGCCCGGCCGGCGCCATCGGAGGCCCTTGCAGCGCATCCTGGCAGCCCCACGTTGCCGACCCGACCGTCGACGCGCGCAGCGTTCGCCATTTCGTGCGCGGCAATGCGGTCTGTCGCGCATCGGGCGGGTGGCGGCGGTTGGGGTCAGCTTGGCGCAAACCCTCGGCGCCCGACCCTTCGCACCTGTCCACCCATCCCGGAGTCGCGGCTGCCCCGCGCGCACCGGTTCCACCACGGCCTGAAGCAGGCAAGGAGACGCATGGAGACGCCCATGGCCAACCAGGACGAGACCTTCGAGTTGCTTGAACGGCTCAGCGTTGAGCACGCGGCGCTGGAGCGGCGCTTGAACGAACTGGACACCTACCACTCCCTGACCCGCGAAGAGGAACTTGAGCGCGCCCAGGTCAAGAAGCTCAAGCTCCAGAAGAAAGATCAGATCGCGTGGTTGAGCCGCAAGACGGGCCTCGCCTGACCTGATCGCCAGGGCGGTTTGCTCCGACGGCGCACACCAAGGCGCCTTGAACCGGTCCCCGCCGGCGCATCGGCAACGCTCGGGTGGCCGTGCCGTGGGTGCAGCGGGCTCCGTGGTCACCTTTCCGCAACGAATTGGCGTGGGCAGTCGGCCTGCGCCCGCGGGTGTCCATGGCCTCGCCCGATCCCACCGACCTCGAGGCGCGCAGGCTGGCTGTATTGCGCGCGCTGGGCCTGCTCGACCCTGCGCCGCTACCGGCGCTGCAGGCGGTCGCCGAGGCCGCGGTCGTTGCGCTCGGCGCCACCTGGGGTGCGGTGGTGGCGGTCCATGGCGACCGCGTCGTGCCCAAGGCGTGCGCGGGCGCCCCGCTGGGCAGTGCGTTGCGCATCGGTCCCATCGCGGCCTTTGCCGTGGCCACCGGCGCCTTGCACGTGGCCGACAGTGCGACGGACGACGTCGACGCGCGCCCGGAGTTCGTCGCCGCGGCCCCCGTGCACATCGGCTCCGGGTTGGCGGTCGCAGCGGTGTGCGTCTGCCACCCGATCGCCGGCGCACTGGACGGACCCAGAGCCGGCGTCCTGCGCGCGATGGCGCGTCTGGCCGAACTGGAACTGGCGGCCCTGCATGGGCGCGCCGACGCCGCACCGGACCGCCTCGGCGTTTTGGCCGTCCAAATGCTCGGCCCCGGCGACTGCTTGCTGGTCGTCGACGCAGCCGGCGCGTTGACCGAATTCGCAGCCGGGCCAGGCACCCTCTGGCGCGATCTCGCCGCGTTCGCGGGGCAGCCGCTCGGCGAGATCGCGCAGTCGCCCGCGGGGGCTGCGGCGTTGCCAGCGGTGCGCCGGGCGCTTCACGACGACCCCACCCATGCCCTTGAGGTCAGCTTGGTGTTGCCCGGGTCAGTGGGCGCGGTCGAGGTGCGCGCGTGGCCGCAGGCCGACGGGCAGAAAGTGGTGCGCTTGCGCGACGTCAGCGAATTGCGCTTGGGCCAGGTGATGTTGCAGCGCCGCGAAGCGCAGATGCATCAGACCGAGCAGATTGCGTCGATCGGCGGCTTCGACGTGGCGTTCCCGTCCGGCACAGGCGAGTTCACGCGCCACACCCACCGCATGCTCGACTTGCCGCAGGATTTCGCAGGCGACATCTGGCACCTGCTCAACCTCATCGCACCCGAAGCGCGCGAACGCGCCATGGAACAGCTCGCCCGCGCCGTTGACGACGGCATGCTTTTCGATATCGAGGCGCCGATCGAGACGCCCGCCGGCCACAGGCTTCTGGTGCGCTTGATGGGTCTGCCCGAATACGGCGAGGGCGGGGGGTGCGAACGGGTCACCGGCGCCGTGCAAGACATCACCGCGGCTCGCGCGGCCGAGCTCGAATCGCAGGCGCGGGCCAGCACGCTACAGGCAATTGCACTTGCGCAAAGCGAAATGCTGTTGACCGGCGATGCCGAGGTGCCGCTCAAGGCGCTGCTCGAGGCCGCGCTGCAAGCCACCGGCAGCGAGGCCGGGTTCGTCGGCGTCCATGAGAGAACAGCAACGGGCGACCTTGCGATGGCGACCCGCGGTTGGATGTTCGGCGGCGCCGCCACGGGCGAAAAGCCGCACACGCCCGTCGCTGATCTCTCCGAGCCGATGGCGCACCGTTGCCCATCGGTGCTCGGCCACCCGCTGTCGAGCGATGCGCCGATCTTCGTGCACGATAGCGACTTTGATGCCAGCGACCTGCCGCCTGGCGGCGTGTCGGTCCGCCACCTGCTGGCCTTGCCCTTCTGCGTCGGGGGCACAACGGCGGGGATGCTGGTGCTGGTCAACCGCCAGGCCGGGTACTATCCGCACGTCGCCGAGGCCCTGGAACCCATTGTGCAGACCTGCGCCTCGATCGTCGCCAGTCTGCGCGCCGATGCCGCCCGCGAGGCGGCGACCTTGCTGGCCCGCGACGCCGAGGCCATGTGGCGGACCCTCTTCGAGATGCAGGTGGACGGCATCGTGACCTGCGACGAGGCCGGGCGCATCGAGTCGATGAACCCGGCGGCAGAGCGCGTGTTCGGCTTCGCGCCGGGCGGCTGGCACGACCTGAACGTGTCGGCCCTGATGCGCCCGGAAATCGACAGAATCCACGACAGTTTTCTCAGGCGCCACACCCACGGTCTCGTCACCACCGCGCTCGGGATCAGCCGCGAGCTCGAGGGCGTGCGCACCGACGGGTCGGTCTTTCCACTCGAACTGTCCTTGAGCGCCTACCACCATGGCAACAAGCACCGATTCGCGGGCGTGGTGCGCGACGTCAGCGTGCGAAAGGCCCTGGAGCGCCAACTGCGAGCCCGACAAGAACTGTTGGAGGCCTCTGAAGAAATCGCGCGGCTGGGCAGTTGGAGCGTCGACCTTCGGACCGGGCGCGTCGAAGGTTCGGACGAGTTCTTCCGGGTGGTCGGGGTCCTGGCCGGCACCGAACCGACCCAGGAACTGATGCAGTCGGTCGTCCACCCCGACGATCTGCCGCGCTTGCTCGAAGCCGTCGAAAGAACCTTGGAAGACGACACGCCGATCAACGTCGGCTACCGAAACGTCATGCCCGATGGCAGCGTGCGCGAGTGCCACGTGCGGGCGCGGCTGGTGCGAGACGCCGAGGGCCAGCCGCATTTCCTGCGCGGCGCGACCCAGGATGTGACGGAACTTCGGACGATCGAGCGGGAATTGCGCGAGCGCGAGTCGTTCCTGCGGCGGCTGACCGACACGGCGGAAGAGGCCATTTGGGCCGCGACGCTCGACGGGGTCACGACCTTTGCCAATCCCAAGTACCTGGAATTGATCGGCAAGTCCGCCGAAGAGGTCATCGGCCGGTCGGTGTTCGAGTACATGCTGCCATCGGCGGGCGAAACCATCCGGGGAATCCTCGATCGCCGCGCCCAGGGCATCCGCGAGACCACGGAGATGAACCTGGAGTTCGCCACCGGCTGCCACCTCGACGTGTTGATCTCGGGCAGCCCGTTGGTCGACGAAGTCGGCACCATCGTCGGCGCACTGGCCCTGATGACCGACATCACCGTCCGCAAGCGCAGTGAGCGCAAGCTGCAAGAGCAGGCCGAAAAGCTCGAGGCGATGAACCACAAGCTTTCGCAGGTGATGAAGCTCAAAGACAACTTCCTGGCGGCGATGAGCCACGAGTTGCGCACGCCGCTCAACGCCATCCTGGGCCTGTCCGAAGCCTTGCAGGAAGAGGTGTACGGGCCGCTGACCAATCGCCAGCGCAAATCGCTGCAGACCGTCGAAGAAAGCGGTCGCCACCTGCTGGCGCTCATCAACGACATCCTGGATCTGTCCAAGATCGAAGCCGACCGGCTGACGCTCAACCAGGCACTGGTCGACGTGGACGAGCTGTGCAACACCAGCCTGCGCCTGGTGCGCGAGTCGGCCATGCGCAAGGGCCTGAGCGTCAAGACGGAGATCGATCCGACCGTCGGCGTGGTCCACGTCGACCTGCTGCGCTGCAAGCAGATCCTGGTCAACCTGCTGTCCAACGCCATCAAATTCACCGAGTCGGGCGGCGAAGTCGGCCTGGGCGCCGATGCCGACCCCGCCGCGGGCGTCGTGCGCCTCGCCGTGTGGGACACCGGCATCGGCATCGCTGCGGAGGACCAGGGCAAACTGTTCCAACCGTTCGTGCAACTGGATTCGGCGCTGTCGCGGCAACACACCGGCACGGGTCTCGGGCTCGCGTTGGTCGAGCGACTGGCCCGGCTGCACGGCGGCACGGTGCAGTTGCAGAGCAAGCCCGGCGAGGGCACGCGGGTCACGGTCACGCTGCCATGGACGCCGCCCGAACCGGTGCCGCGGGCCCGTTGGCGCGAATCGGGCATCTACATCACCGGCATGATCCCGACGATTTCGCGCACCGCCGACAAGACGAGGGTGCTGCTGGTCGACGACAACGCCGCCAACGTCGAAACGGTGCGCGACTACCTCGAATCGCACCACTACCGGGTGGCGGTCGCCCAGTCAGGCGAGGCCGCGCTGGAGCTGCTCTTGGCCCTGTCGCCGGCCGAACGGCCACACATCATCTTGATGGACGTGCAAATGCCGGGCATCGACGGCGTCGAGACCACCGTGCGGCTGCGCAAGCTGCGCAACTACGCCGCGACGCCGATTATCGCGGTGACGGCCCTGGCCATGCCGGGCGATCGCGAACGCTGCCTCGCAGCGGGCATGAACGAGTTCTTGAGCAAACCGGTGCGGCTGGCGCTGCTGCAGGAGACGATCGGGCGGCTGTTGACCAGCCTGCGCATGCCAAAGGCCTGATCAGGGATTGGAAAACGACAGGTCGATCACGCTCACATCCAGATCGAGCCGCGCGTCGGACCTTGGGTCCGCGAGTCGGCGACCCACCGAGCAAGCAAACGGCCGGGTACGAATTGAGTAGATCTCTTCCGGACTCTCACGCCACAGGGGCCGTGGCGCGCAACACCCGAAACACGCGGACGCCCTGTGCGCGGCCCTTGACCGCCCGGACGCCCAGGTCTTCGAGGTCGAAGGCGTGGCGCACGGCGTCGGCCACGGCCTCGGACACCAAGGTCTCGCTGCGGCCAGCGGTTTCTTCGAGGCGCGCCGCGAGGTTGACGGTGTCGCCGATCGCCGTGTAGTCCATCAGTCGTTCGGTACCGACGTTGCCGACCACGGCGTCGCCCACGTTGATGCCGATTCCCAGGCCGAGGTCGGCATAGCGGGTGTCGGCCCAGCCGCGCAACACCTCGCTGAACGCCGCCTGCATGTCCAGGGCCGCCCGCACGCAGCGCACCGCGTCGTCCTCGCCGACGATGGGCGCCCCGAAAAAGGCCATCAGGCAGTCGCCGATGAACTTGTCGAACGTTCCACCGTGGGCGAAAAGCGCTTCGGTCAGAGCCAGGAACGTCTGGTTGAGGATCTGCACCACCTCTTCGGGCGGGGCGGACTCCGACACGGCCGTGAAGCCGCGCAGGTCGGCAAACAGCACGGCCAGGCGGCTGCGTGCCACGCCCAGCCCGGCCAGGCTCGGATCGCGCAAAATGGCCTTGGCCACGTCGTCGCTGACGTAGCGGGCGAAAAGCGTGCGCAGGATGGCCTCGCGCGCCTGCAAGCGCCGCTGCAGCGCCCGGACCCGCAAGTGGGCGCGGATGCGCGCGCGCAGTTCACTCGGGTGGAATGGCTTGGTCACGAAATCGTCGGCGCCGGCGTCCAGACCGCGCACGCGGTCCTCCGGGCTGTCGAGGGCCGTCACCAGCACGACCGGAATCATCCGCGTGCGCGGGTTGCCCTTGAGTTGCCGGCACACCTCAATGCCGTCCATGCCCGGCATCATCACGTCGAGCAGGATGACGTCGGGCGACAGCGCCTCGACCACGCGCAAGGCGTCTGGTCCGTTGGTGACGCACTGCAAATCCCACGGCTCGCGGGCCAGCACCGCCTCGATGACGTCGAGGTTGCGCGGCGTGTCGTCCACCGCAAGCACGACCTCGCGCACGCCCGGATCGGCGGAACCCTGCTGCGCGGCGTGCAGTCCGGACTCGAACGGCGATAGGGTTTGTCTCACGTCGTTCCAGGGTGCACCGGCGGCCAGGGCGCTCTGCGAGTCTACCACGCGGCGAACATGGGAGCAATTTGGGTGGAGCCCCGCGCAGACCGCCTGGCCTGGCGTCCGCTCGCTGGCCAGCCAGCCCGAACGCGCGCAGAATGTGGCCGCCTGGAGGTCGCCATGTCCACCGCCGCCTCGACCGACGCCTTCGACACCGACGTGCTCGTCATCGGCTCTGGGTTTGGCGGTTCGGTGGCCGCCCTGCGCATGGCCGAAAAGGGCTATTCGGTGGTGGTCCTGGAGCGCGGCAAGCGCTGGACGGCAGCGGATTTCCCGCGCAGCAACTGGAATGTGTTCAAAAGCCTGTGGGCGCCAGCGGTGTACTGCGTCGGCGCGCTGAAGCTGACACTGCTCGACAATGTGTTCGTGCTGTCCGGCGCCGGCGTGGGCGGTGGCTCGCTGGTCTATGCCAACACGCTGCTGGTGCCGCCGCCGCCGTTCTTTCGCGATCCCCAGTGGGCGGAACTGTCGGCCGACTGGCAGGCGGAACTCGCCCCTTTCTACGACCGCGCGCAGCGGATGCTGGGCGCAGTGCGCAATCCGATCTTCGGGCCGGCGGACCGCGTGTTGCTCGAAGTCGCCCGCGAGATGGGTACGGCCGACACGTTCAAGACCACGGACGTCGGCGTGTATTTTGGCCAGGCCGGCGTCGCCGAGGCCGATCCGTATTTTGGCGGCAAGGGCCCCGAGCGCACCGGCTGCATACGCTGCGGCGCCTGCATGACGGGATGCAAGCACGGCGCCAAGAACACGCTCGATAAGAACTACCTGCACCTGGCGGAACGGCTCGGCGCCCGCATCGACGCCGAAACGGAGGCCATCCGCCTGCAAGCCATCGGCGGCCCCGAGGCGCGCGGAGAAGCGGGATGGCAGGTGGTGGTGCGGCCGTCGATCGGGCTGGGCCGTTGGTTCGGCAGGCGCACAACGCTCAGGGCGCGGCATGTCGTACTGGCAGGCGGAGTGCTGGGTACGCTTCCGCTGCTGATGCGGTCGCGGCACCTGGGTCTGCTGCCGCACTTCCCGCCGCAACTGGGCCACAAGCTGCGCACCAACAGCGAGGCCATCTGCGGCGCCACCGGGGCGCGGGTCCCCGAGGACTTCAGCAAGGGCATCGCCATCACATCCGGCGCCTATTTCGACACACACACACACATCGAGGTGGTGCGCTACGGAAAAGGTCAAGACGCGCTGTCGGTGCTGGCGACGCTGCTGACCGACGGCGGAGGTCGGGTTCCGCGGGCGATGCGCTGGATTGGCACCGTACTCCGGCACCCGGTGCAGTTCCTGCGTTCGCTGTGGAAGTTTGGCTGGGCCGAGCACGGCATCATCCTGTTGGTGATGCAGACCCTGGACAACAGCCTGCGCGCGGTGTGGCGGCGGGCGTGGTGGTCGCCCTTCTCACCGACCTTGCGCACTGAACTGCCGTTGGGCCAGGCGCAGAACCCGACCTACATCCCCATCGGCAACGAGGTGGCGCGGCGCGTCGCACGCAAGATCGACGGCGTGGCGATGAGTTCGGTCAACGAGGTCTTGCTCGACATCCCGACCACCGCGCACATCCTGGGCGGCTGCCCGATCGGCGCGGCGGGTCAGGGCGTGGTCGACGACAAGCAGCGCGTCCACGGCCACCACGGCCTGTGGATTTGCGACGGTTCGGTGATGCCGGCCAACCTGGGCGTGAACCCGAGCTTGACGATTGCCGCGCTGGCCGAGCACGCCATGGACGCGGTGCCCACCAGGGACGGCCGCGCGCACGAACCCACCGTCGCCGACCGGGTCGCGGTCGTTCCCCAAGCGTGAACGCCGGGCGCGCTGGCGCGGCAGACAGAGCTGTGACGCCCCTCGCTGCGTTCACAATTGTCAACGGCTGCGGCGCACGCTAGGCTGCCCGGTCACGTGCAAGCCCGCCGTCCGGGCAGGTCGCTGCTTCGTGCCTGCGGAGGTTTGTCATGATCGCACCCGCCTCTCTGTCCGTTCGCGCCCAGCGCTGGTCGCTGGCATCCGTGTTCGCCGTGCTTGTCGCATGTGGCGAGGACGCCGCCATCGTGACCACCGAACCTGTCGACGCCGGGGTCGGCGACGCAGCGGTGACCAACGACCTGGCACAGCCGGGCGATACGGCGGTCACCACCGACACGGGCAGCAAGCCACAGGATGCGGTCGCCGACGGGGTCCCGGGCAGCGACGTCGCGGGATCGGATGCGGCGAGCGGACCAGACGCCGACGCAGTCCAGGACGGTGGTTCAGAAACCGCGGCCGGCTGCGAGGCAGGCAAACCCTGCGACGACGGCAACGTATGCACCGACAACGACGCCTGCGCCAACGGCGTGTGCGCTGGCACGGCCAAATCGTGCGACGACCAGAACGCCTGCACGACCGACACCTGCGACCCCAAGGCGGGCTGCGCCCATGCCAACGCGGCGGGTCCGTGCGACGACGGCAGCGCCTGCACCGAAAAGGACACCTGCGCTGGCGGCAAGTGCGCCGGCACGGCGCTCGGCTGCGACGACGGCAACCCGTGCACCGACGACGCGTGCGACAAGCTCAAAGGGTGCGGCCACGCGCCCAACACCGCGCCATGCGACGACGGCAACGGCTGCACGCTGGGCGACGTCTGCGGCGGCGGCGCCTGCGGCAGCGGCAAGGCCAAGCCCTGCGACGATGGCAACCCGTGCACCAAGGACGGCTGTGACGCGGTGTCGGGCGCCTGCGCGGCGACGCCGGTCGAGGTCGGTTGCGACGACGGGTCGCTGTGCACCGAGGCCGACACCTGCACGGCGGGCGCGTGCAAGGGCACACCGGTGCAGTGCGACGACAAGAACGCTTGCACGACCGACAGTTGCGACGCCAAGACCGGCTGCGGCTACCTGGACAACAATGCGCTGTGCAACGACGGCAACGCCTGCACCGACTTTGACAAGTGCGCCTCCGGCAAGTGCAAGGGCGCGGCCAAAGACCCCGAGGAGTGCGACGACAAGAACCCGTGCACGGCCGACACCTGCGACAAGGCCAAGGGGTGCACCAACAGCAACACGACGGCTGCGTGCGACGACGGCAATCCCTGCACGCCCAACGACGCGTGCCTGGACGGCAAGTGCCAGGGGGCGGCCTCGGTCTGCTTGTGCGAGAAAGACGCCGACTGCACCGCCAAGGAAGACGGCAACCTGTGCAACGGAACCCTGTATTGCGACAAGTCGGCCAGCACATTCGCCTGCAAGATCAAGGCGACGACGATCGTCAGTTGCGACACCAGCGGCGATGGGGCGTGCGCGCAGACCACCTGCGATCCGGTCACCGGCAAGTGCGCAAAGGTCAACGAAAAAGATGGCAAGGCCTGTGACGCCGATGGCACGGTCTGCACCGCCGACGACGCGTGCGCCTCCGGTGCATGCAAGGCGGGAGCGGCGGTCAACTGCGACGACAAGAACGCGTGCACCAACGACAGTTGCGACCCCAAGACCGGCTGCAAGAACGCAGCCAACGACGCGGCCTGCGACGCCGACGGCACGGCCTGCACGGTCGGCGACCAGTGCCAGGACAAAGTGTGTGTCGCTGGCAAGCTCAAGGTCTGCAATGACAACGAACTGTGCACCAAGGACAGTTGTGACAGCGCCAGCGGCACGTGCGCCTACGACGCCAAGCCGCTCGAAGGCCAGCCCTGCGACGCCGACGCCAGCAACTGCACCCCCGACGACCTGTGCGCCGCCGGCAAGTGCGGCACCGGCAAGCCGCTCGATTGCGACGACAAGAACCCGTGCACCATCGACAAGTGCGACGCCAAGGCCGGCTGCCAGCACATCGCCAACGCCGCGGCGTGCGATGCAGATGGCGACGCGTGCACCCAGAACGATCAGTGCGACAACAAGGTGTGCGTCGCCGGCCCGAAGAAGTCGTGCGACGACGGCGACGCGTGCACGGGCGACACCTGCGACAAGACCACTGCCAAGTGCGCCAACCCGCCGATCATGGGCTGCGGCGGCAATTGCGGCAAAGACGCCGACTGCGACGACAAGAACCCGTGCACCGACGACAGTTGCCAAAACGGCAAGTGCGCCCTCAAGACCAACAGCGCCGCCTGCGACGACGACAGCAAGTGCACCAGCGCCGACGCCTGCGCCAACGGCAAGTGCACCGGCGTCGCGGTCAAGTGCAACGACGGCAACGCCTGCACCGACGACGCCTGCCTGCCTGCCAGCGGCTGCACCGCCACGGCCAACGACGCCCTGTGCGAGGACGGCGATGCCTGTACCACCGGCGACCAGTGCAGCGGCGGCAAGTGCGGCACCGGCAAAACCAAGGTCTGTGACGACGGCGACGCATGCACCAAGGACACCTGCAACCCTGCGGACGGGCTCTGCAAGTTCAACGGGATTGCCGGTTGCGGTTTCTACTGCAACACAGCCGCCGACTGCAACGACAAGAACCCGTGCACCGACGAGAGCTGCCAGGGCGGCAAATGTGTGAGCCTGCCCAACACGCTGGCGTGCGACGACGCCAACCCGTGCAGCGGCCCGGACGTGTGCGGATCGGGCAAGTGCAACAGCGGCCCGGCCAAGAACTGCAACGACAACAACCAGTGCACGGACGACAGTTGCGACGGCAAGACTGGCGCGTGCGTCAACCTGGGCAAGGCGGCCACCGCCACTTGCGACGACGGCAGCGCATGCACCAGCGGCGACGCCTGCGCCGGCAAGAGCCCGACCGGCGCACCGACCTGCGTCGGCACCGCCAAGAACTGCGACGACGCCAACGCCTGCACCACCGATGCGTGCAATCCGGCCAGCGCCGGCTGCCTGAATACGCCCAACAGCACGGCGGCCTGCGACGACAACAACGCGTGCTCGGTCGGCGACATCTGCGCCAACGGCAGTTGCACGGCCGGCAACAAGCTGTGGGTCGACACCTTCGCCGGCTCGGCAGCCGGCTTTGGCGACGACAAGGGCACGGCGGCCAAGTTCAACTTCCCCTACGGCGCGGCCAGCGACGGGGCGGGCAACCTGTATGTCGCCGACTCGGCCAACAACCGCATCCGCAAGGTGGCGCCCGACGGGGCGGTCACCACGCTAGCGGGCCAATCCAGCCCGGGCCTGCTCGACGGCAAGGGCGGCAACGCGCAGTTCAACAACCCCTACGGGGTCGCGGTCGACGCCAAGGGCGACGTGTGGGTTCTCGACACCCTGAACCACATGGTGCGCAAGGTCACCGCTGGCGGCGACGCGACCAGCATCGCGGGCGCTGGCGTTGCCGGATTCCAGAACGGGACAGGCGCCAACGCGCGCTTCAACCGGCCGCACAGCGCCGCGTTCGGTCCCGGCGGCATCCTGGTCGTCGCCGACACCTACAACCACCGCATCCGCCGCGTCACCGATACCGGCGTGGTGACCACGCTCGCCGGCGACGGCAACGCGGGATACCAGGACGGGCCGGGCGCGCAGGCGCGATTCCAATACCCGATGGGCATCTACGTCGATGCGAGCGGCGCGGCGATCGTGGTCGACACCTACAACCACCGCATCCGCAAGGTCGCCGTGGACGGCTCGGTGACCACGGTGGCCGGTTCGGGCGTAGCCGGAATGCTGGACGGCGCAGCGGGCGTTGCGCGCTTCCAATATCCGTGGGGCATCGCGCGGCTGGCGGACGGAAGCCTGGTCATCGCCGACCGCTACAACCACCGCCTGCGGCGCCTGGCTGGTACGGTGGTCAGCACGTGGGCCGGCGACGGCAACCCCGGCGTGATCGATGGCGTGGCCAGCGGGGCACGCTTGAACTACCCGGCAGCCGTGGCCGTCGATGGCAGCGGCTATGCGTTCGTGGCCGACGGCAACAACCACCGCGTCCGCCGGGTGCGCGATGCCACGAGCTTCTGCGCCATCGGTGGCAAGTGCTACGTCGCCGGCGCGGCCAACCCGCAGAACGCTTGCCAGACCTGTGACCCCAAGGCGGCGGGTGGCCAGTTCACCCCGGCCGCGGATGGCGTCGCGTGCAGCGACGGCGACCTGTGCACCGCAAACGACGCCTGCGCCGGGGGAGCGTGCGGCGCGGGCAAGGCGCTGGACTGCGACGACAAGGACGCCTGCACCGGCGACGCCTGCGACGCCAGCACCGGCGCGTGCACCCACGCCATCATCGTCGGCTGCGGCGGCAACTGCGCCAAGGACGCCGACTGCGACGACAAGAACGCGTGCACCACCGACCTGTGCGCCAGCGCCAAGTGCCAGAACAACAACAACACCGCGCCGTGCGACGACGGCAACCTCTGCACCCTCGGCGACGCCTGCCTGGGCGGCAAGTGCGCCGCCGGCAGCAACGTGATGACCTCGACCTTCGCTGGCGCGCCGGTGGTCGGCAACCAGGACGGCCAGGGCACGGCTGCGCGCTTCAATCGGCCGCTGGACCTCGCGCGCGGCGCAAACGGCGTGGTCTATGTGACAGACTGGAGCAATCACAACGTGCGGCAGATCGACGCCAAGGGCAACGTGACCACGCTCGCGGGCGCAGGCACGCCGGGGTACGTCGACGGCAGCGGCGCCAAAGCGTACTTCAACAATCCCGGCGGGATCGAATGGGCAGGGGGCAAGCTCATCGTCAGCGACTACAGCAACCACCGCCTGCGCAGCATCGACCCGGCCAACGGCGACGTGACCACGATCGCCGGCAGCGTGGGCGGCTACATCGACGGCGCAGTTTCCGTTGCGCGGTTCAGCGGACCCATCGCCACCGCCACCACCCTGGCGGGCGTCACCTACATCGTCGACGGCAACAACCAGCGCATCCGCAAACTCGATCAGGGCGTGGTGACTACCCTCGCAGGCAATGGCACGGCCGGCTACAAGGACGGCCCGGGCGCGGTGGCGATGTTCAACAACCCGCGCGGGATGGCGGCCGATGCCGCCGGCAACTTGTACGTCGCCGACTACAGCAACAACGCCATCCGCAAGGTCACCGCCGAGGGTGTGGTGAGCACGGTAGCTGGGACGGGCAATGCCGGGTACCTCGACGGCAACGCGGCACAGGCGGTGTTCTATGGGCCCCGGGGCATCGCCTGGGACCGCTCTGGCACGCTCACGGTCGCCGACCGCCTCAACCAGCGCATCCGCCGCATCTCGTCGTCGGGCGTGGTGTCGACGCTCGCGGGTACTGGCGTGTACGGGTTTGCCAATGGCAATGCCGCCCAGGCGCAGTTCAGCAACAGCACCGGCGTGGCCGTGGACGACCAGGGCTTCGTGTGGGTCGCCGACTTCGACGGCAGCCGGGTGCGCCTCGTGGTCGACGCGACCAAGCCGTGCAATCTCAGCGGCGTCTGCTACGTCAACGGCGCCGTCAACGCCAAGAACGACTGCCAGGCCTGCGACGCCGCCAAGACTGCGACAGCGTGGAGCGCCCGGGCCGATGGCGCCGGATGCAGCGACGGCCAATACTGCACCGTCAACGACGCCTGTTCGGGCGGGGTGTGTGGCGCGACCAACGTGGACTGCGACGACAAGGACGCCTGCACGACCGACGCCTGCGACAAGGGCACCGGGGCGTGCACGCACGCCAAGATCATCGGCTGCAATGGCTACTGCACGCAGAACAGCCAATGCGACGACAAGAATGGCTGCACCACCGATCTTTGTGCCAACAACACCTGTTCCTTCACCAACAACACCTCTGCATGCGACGACGGAAACGCGTGCACCAAGGGCGATGTGTGCAGCGGCGGCAAGTGCTTGGCGGGCATCGACACCACGGTGGTCACCGTCGCCGGGTCAGGCAGCGCGGCCTACCAAGACGGCGCGGCGGGTTCGGCGGCGTTCCACTACCCGCTCGGCGTCGAAATCGCTGCCAACGGCGTGGCCTTCGTGGCCGACACCTCGAACCACCGCATCCGCGCCATTGCGGCGGACGGCAGCGTGTCCACCCTGGCCGGTTCCGGCAATCCGGGCTTCGCCGAGGGCAAGGGCGTGCAGGCATGGTTCAGCGCGCCGGCCGATCTGGCGCTCGGGCCCACCAACACCCTGTACGTGGTGGACCGCGACAACCATGCGGTGCGCCTGGTCGCCGCCGACGGTACCGTGACCAGCCTTGCAGGCAACGGTTCGGCCGGCTACATCGACGACACGGGCGCCAAAGCACGGTTCAACACGCCGTATTCGATCGCCGTCACCCCCGCTGGCGTCGCTTACCTGGCCGACTATGGCAACCACCGCATCCGCAAGATCACCCCTCAGGGCAAGGTGACGACGCTGGCCGGCAGCACCAACGGCTATGCCGACGGCACCGGCAACAAGGCGCAATTTAGCCTACCCATCGGCGTGGGACTCGACAGTCAGGGCAACGTTTATGTCGGTGACTACAACAACCACCGCATCCGCAAGGTCACGCCCGAGGGCGTCGTGACCACGGTCGCGGGTTCGGGCATCGCCGGCCTGCTCGACGGCGACCTGGCCAACGCGCGCTTCCAGTACCCGTGGGGCATCGCAGTCGGCCAGGACGGCGCTGTTTACGTGGCCGATCGCTACAACCACCGGGTGCGCAAGATCGCTGGCGGCCAGGTCACCAGTTGGGCCGGCTCGGGGACGGCCGGATGGTTGGACGGCGCGGCGCCGCAGGCGCGGTTCCACTATCCAGACAACGTCGCCCTGGACGGCCAGGGCTGGCTGTGGGTCGCCGATGCCCACAACCATCGGATTCGCAAGGCGCGCGCTACGGCGTTGTCGTGCGACATCAACAAGGTGTGCTACAGCAACGGCATCGCCAACCCTGCGGCCCCGTGCAGCGTGTGCGACGGCGCCAAGGCTCCCGCGCAGTGGACGCCCAAGACCGACTCGGCGCCGTGCATCGATGGCGACTACTGCACCGACGCCGATGTGTGCAGCGGCGGCACCTGCGCGGGCGCCAAGAACGCCTGCGACGACAAGGACGCGTGCACCGCGGACGCCTGCGAGGCCGCGACCGGCGGCTGCACGCACACCAAGATCGCCAACTGTCCGTGATCTGAAGCCCAAAACGACGAAGCCCGCCCGCGGTCAAGGAGCCGCGGGCGGGCTTCGTGCTTTCCGGGTGTGGCTGCGCCTGCGCGGCGCCGCAGCTGACTCGGCTACGCCTGCGCCATCCGCGCAACCTCGGCGACGAAATCGTCCTGGCGCTTCTCGATGCCCTCGCCGAGTTCGTACCGGGTGAAGCGCCGCACCACGATGTTCTCGCCGATCTTGCCCACGCGCTCGGCCAGCCACTTGCCGACCGTCAACTTGTCGTCCTTGACGTAGGCCTGCTCAAGCAAGACCGTGTCGCCGTACCACGCGTTGAGCTTGCCTTCGGCGATCTTGGGCACCAGCGCCTCGGGCTTGCCGAGCTCGCGCACCTGGGCCTCGAAGATCTCGCGCTGCTTGGCCAGTTCCGCGGCCGCGATGTCGTCCTTGCGGACCCACTTGGGCGACATGGCGGCGATCTGCAGGCACAGGCTGCTGACGATTTCCTTGAAGTCGTCGGTCAGTGCCACGAAGTCGGACTCGCAGTTGACCTCGATGAGCACGGCGGTCTTGCCATCGTGGTGCACGTAGGCGCCGACGCGGCCCTCGGCGGCGATGCGGCCGGCCTTCTTTGCGGCGCTGGCCATCGACTTCTTCTGCAAGAATTCAATGGCCTTGGCGATGTCGCCGCCGCTCTCTTCGAGCGCCTTCTTGCAATCGCCCATCGGGGCGCCGGTGCGCTCGCGCAAGTCCTTGATGGCGGCAGGGGTGACGACGGACATGACAATCTCCTTGGCGCGGGCGGCCCGGTTCTCGGGGCGAGACCCAGGACGGCCGGCGGTGTGCGTTGGGTTGGGTCGGGGCGGGCGCGCCGAACGTGGCTCGCCCGCGCAGCAATCCGTGGCGGCGCGGCTACGCCTCTTCGTCGTCGATCTCGACTTCCTCGACGGCCTTTTCGTGGCGCGGCTTGCGGATGATCTCGACGTTTTCGAGCGAGGCCTGCGACGGCGCGCCCTCGAAGTCGCGGCTCATGGTGTCGCGCGACATTTGCGCGCCCGTGAGGCAGGCGTCGGCGGCGGCCTGCACGAACAGCCGGATCGAGCGCATGGCGTCGTCATTGGCCGGGATGATGTAGTCGACCAGATCCGGGTTGGCGTTGGTGTCGCACACAGCGATGACCGGGATGCGCAGGCGGCGTGCCTCGGCGACGGCGATGTGCTCCTCGACCGGGTCGACCACGAACACCGCGCCAGGAATCGCCGGCATGTTGCGCAGGCCGCCGATGTTGCGGATGAGCTTGTCGCGGTCTTTGGCGATGGCGGCAAGCTCCTTCTTGGGCCGGCGGTGCGCCATTTCGGGCGCCAGGGCGCGCTCGTGCTCGGCCAGCTTCTCGATCGAGCTCTTGATGGTGCGGAAGTTGGTCAGCGTGCCGCCGAGCCAGCGATGGGCGACGACCGGCATCT
This sequence comes from Deltaproteobacteria bacterium, assembly GCA_016875335.1. Taxonomy (GTDB): domain Bacteria; phylum Myxococcota_A; class UBA9042; order UBA9042; family UBA9042; genus SXRM01. Next base: position 23,436 of record VGRO01000066.1, read on the forward strand.
TGGCGCGGCCGGCTTCTTCGCGCACGATGTCGCGAGCCTGGCGCTTGGTGGCGACGAAAAGCACCTGCTCGCCCTTGCTGGTCAAGCGCGAGATGAAGTGCTGCGCGTCCTTGAGCAGCTTGGCGGTGCGGCCCAGGTTGATGATGTAGATGCCGTTGCGGGCGCCGTAGATGTACGGCTTCATCTTGGGGTTCCAGCGCCGGGTCTGGTGACCGTAGTGGGCGCCGGCTTCGAGCATGTCGCGGACAGTGACGGGTTTCATGGTCAAGGACTCCAGTTTTCTCCGTTGGACCTCCGCCCCGCAGTGCACTGACCGTCGCCTGGCGCAGACTCGTCGCGCAAGGTGCGGGCAGCACGGAGGTTGCGCACGCCGAACACCGGCAACTGTTGCCGAGCATTCCGCGCGCGCCGGGGCGTGCGTTGACGCGGGAGGCGATGCTCCCGCTTTGTCGCTAGATTTCCGGCGGTTGCCGAAGGATCGCCGCGCCACCGGGCGGACCGGGGCGCTGCGAGGGGGCAGTAGTGTAAGGGTGTGGCGGGATTGGTGCAAGCAGTTCTTGCGATTGGCGGTCGTCGTGGCAGCCCGGGGTCAGGTCTGCAGTTGAGGCAACTGGACAAAATGCCTTGTCCACCGGCGGCGGCTCGGCCCCGCAGTTGGTGCAACTGAACAGCCAAGGCGCAGCGCTTCTCACCAAGCCTTTGCCGGTCATCGGCGGCGGCCCGACTTTGGCGCGGGTGGTTCTCTCAGGCAACACCCTGGTGTTCGCCGGCAGCGCCAAGGGCCCCGCCACCAGCGGCGACGACGGGCGGCTGCTGAGCGTGGACACCTTCGGCAACGTCAGGGCCCGGAAATGATTTACTCAATCATTTCTTGGGCCCGTTTGCTTGCTCAGTGGGTCGCCAGCTCGCGGACCAAAGGTCCGACTCGCGGCTCCGCCCTGATGTGAGAGTGATCGACTTATTGTTTTCCAGTCCCTCACATGCACGGCCAGCGGCACATGCCTCGCCGACACGGCCAGGTGCGACGACGCCAACCCGTGGACCGCCGACACCTGCACGGCCGCCGGCGGTTGCGGCAACGCCAAGGCGCCCGACGGGGCCGTTTGCTGCGCCGGCCAGGCCTGCGAGGCCGGTGCGTGCGGCAACTGAGCCCGTCCGAGCCGCGCAGCCACCGGCGGGCGATCGGCGCGGCGCCCGCCCTGCCCTGCTGCTGACGCCACCCTGTACTGCCCCTTGCCAACCGCAGCCCCGCCGTCCAGACTGCGCCGGCCCCGCGCCCTGGAGGTCGCCGCATGACCACGACAACGCCCGCCAACCCGGAAGCGCCGGGCCCGCACCCCGAGGCGGCCGCTACGTTGCCGGCGCAAGCGGTCGAACGGCACCCCGCCGCGGCCGAGTACGCCGATCCCGAGTTGCAATGGCTGCACACCGTCCGCTCGGCCGACCCGCGGCAGCTGACGGTGCGCGCTGTTATCGCCGGCATGGCGATTGGCGCCGTGATGTGCCTGTCGAACATCTACGTGTTCTTCAAGACCGGCTGGTCGATGGGCGTGACGATTACCGCGGCGATCCTGGCCTACGCCCTGTTTCGCATGGCCCAGGCGGCCGGAATCGTGCGCAACCCGTTGACGGCGCTGGAGAACAACGCATTGACCACGGTAGCCAGCGGCGCGGGGTTCATGACGGGCGGCGGCAACATGGCGGCGTTCGGAGCGCTGTTGATGGTGACGACCGCACGGCCCGATCCGACGGCGATGATCGCGTGGTTTGGCGCGATTGCGGCCTTGGGCGTCTTTACCGCCATCCCCATCAAGCGCCAGCTCATCAACCGCGAGGCCCTGCCGTTCCCGACGGGGCGGGCCACCGCGGAGACGCTGCGGGCCATCCACTCGGACAGCGCGGGCGAGGGCAACGTCCAGGCGCGAGCGCTGGGCCTCGGTGGGGCGTTCGCGGCGTTGGTGGCGCTGCTGCGCGACGCCAAGGCAGACTGGATTCCGTGGAACCTGCCGGACAAGTTCGCGATTCCGGGGACGTTTGCCGGTCGCCCCTTGGCCGACTGGACGCTGGGCCTCAAGACCGAAGTCGTCATGCTGGGCGCAGGCGCGCTGATGAGCTTTCGGACGGCGTGGTCGCTGCTGCTCGGCGCCTTGCTGACCTACCTGGCGTTGGCGCCAGCGCTTTTGGCCAACAAGGCCATCGCCGGCCCCGGGTACAAGGCCATCGTGCAATGGACGGTGTGGCCGGGTGCGGCGATCCTGGTGGCCTCGGGGCTGATGTCGTTTGCGCTCGACTACAAGAGCGTCGCCCGGTCGTTTTCGGGCATGGGCCAGGCGTTTTCGCGCGACGCCGCGGCGCAGCAGGATCCACTGGCCGACGTCGAGTGCCCCGGCTGGTGGTTCCCTGCCGGCTACGTGGTGATCGGCCCCATCGTCGTCGTGCTGATGACCTGGCTTTTCCAGATCCCGCTGTGGGCGGGCGTGGTGGCCGTGCCGCTCGCCATCGTCATGGGCTTCGTCGCTTCACGGGTGACGGGCGAGACCGATGTCACGCCGACCAAGGCGTTGGGACCGGTGACGCAGCTCCTGTACGGCGTGATGACCCCTGGCAACTTGTCCGGCAACATCATGAGCGCCAACGTGACCGGCGGCATCGGGCTGCACGCCGCGGACCTGCTGACCACGCTCAAGACCGGGTGGCTGCTCGGCGGCAACCCGCGGGCGCAGTTCTACGCGCAGCTTTTCGGCGTGATCGCCGGTGCTGCCGTGGTGGTGCCGGCGTTCAACATCCTGATCCCGGATCCCGCGGTGCTCGGCAGCGACGAGTGGCCGGCGCCGTCGTGCCTGGTGTGGGCGGGCGTCAGCAAGGCGTTCGCGGGCGGTACGGGTGCGCTGGACGGCGGCAAGCTCGACGCCATCTGGGTCGGCCTGGCGCTGGGCGTTGCCCTGGTATTGCTGGAGAAATTCGCGCCGCCCAAGCTGAGGGCGTGGATCCCGTCGCCAGCCGGCCTGGGCATCGCCATGGTGGTGCCGGGCAGCAACAGCATCGCGATGTTCCTGGGTGCGCTGGGCGTTTGGTGGTTGCAGCGGAGGCGGCCGGCGATGGCGCAGCGCTATGCCGTGCCAGTCGCCTCGGGGTTGATTGCCGGCGAGAGCCTGATGGGCGTGGCGATCGCGTTGCTGATTGTGGCGGGGGTTTTGCACAAGTAGGCGTGGAATACCCTCCGGCATTCCGGCATTCTTCCCACCCGGCTTCCGCCGCGTCTTGGTGTGCCTGTGGACCGTCGAACCTTCCTGCGCAGAAGTGCCCGCGTCGCCGCAGTTGCTGGAGCCGGCGCCATGGCCGTCGGGGCCGCCGAAGCCCATGGCGCCGAGGCCGGGGCCCTGACCCAGCGCGTCCACCGCGTTGCGTTTCGCGGCGCCCAGGACTGGACCGCCCGCAGCCGGGTGCGCGTGGCCCAGTTGAGCGATGTCCACGTCGGCTTCGGCACGCCGGTCGAGACGCTGTTGGCCGCGCAACGGATGGCCCACGCCGCACAGCCGGATCTCTTGGTCCTGACCGGCGACTATCTGAACCGCTCGCTCGCCGAATTGGACAACCTGCGCGACTGGATCGCTGGGCTGCCGCGGCCGATCGTGGCCACGCTGGGCAACCACGACCACTGGAGCGGCGCGGTCGGCATCCGGCGCATGCTGGAAAAGCAGGGCGTGTTGACGTTGGCCAATGAACACGCAGAGTTGGACTTTGGCGGCCGGCGGCTGACCGTGGTCGGCGTCGACGACGGCTTCACGCGCCGCGACGACGCTCCACGGGCCTTCGCGCACGTCACGCTGCCAGACCGGGCCCTGGTGCTGTCGCACGAACCGCGCACCGCCGACAAAATTGGCCTGCACGGCGGCCGGCTGGTGCTGTCGGGGCACACCCACGGCGGTCAGTTCGTGGTGCCGGGGATCACCGGTGCGCTGACCCGACTCATCGGCATGCGCTATCTGGCCGGTTGGTACCAGGCCGGCGACGCACAGCTATACGTCAACGCGGGCGTCGGGACCAGCGTGCGGGTGCCGCGGGTGGGCGAGCAGGCGATGCCCGAGTTGTCGGTGTTTGACCTGTGCAGCGAGGGCTAGTACCTCAGGCCCGAAATTCGCGCCGGGTTCCGGCGCGCAACAGGGCTGAGGTACTTCCGGCCGCGGCTGCGGCCGGCCGCGGGGGTGAGCGCGCATGGGCGCGCGAGGGGGCTGCGAGCCCCC
>VGRO01000067.1 GCA_016875335.1 Deltaproteobacteria bacterium
TGGGCCGGTTGGCGAGCAAGTAGAGCCCGACTTTCAACCTGACCAGATTGGTGCTGACCTGCGTGCTGTTGGCCGTTTCCGCCAGCCGGGCGGTGTACGATGCGAAGTCTTCCCCGGGACGGGGGTCGGGCTGTTTCGCCAGCTCATGGCCGAGAGAACCCTCCGGTGCGGCGGTCAAGGCGTCGATGACGCCGTGGGTCTTCGCCCTCGCCTTCGCAGCCTTGGCGTCTTCGGCTTCCTTCTTCTTGGCTTCGGCGGCAGCCTTCTTGGCTCGCCTTGCCGCTTCGACTTCGGCTGTCGTCTCCTGATCGGCCTTGACGCCCTTGTCCGCCTTGGCGACGGTGCCGGCGGCGTCAGCCGGGGCCTTCGGCTTGTTCTTGCTTCCTGGGGGCCTTCCCATCTTGGCACCGTTCCTGCTTGCCCCATGTTGACCGGGGCCGCGAAACGGAAGCGGACCACAACCGGGGAAGATCGTCAATCGGCTGTGCGTGCAGCACGCGAGCCGGCTCGGCAGTCGTCTGAAACAATGGATATTTCAACGCGTTCCAGTCCGGCCGCTGCTGGCGAGGGGGAAGTTGCTCATGCCACGGGACGAGTCGATGACGAGCGTACGTGTCTGTAACCTCACGCAAACGCCCTATCGCCTGCCGTATCATCAAAGGGACACTTGTTGGCAGCGGTCTGTCAACCAGACCCGCATGAAGGTCGGCGTCACGATGGGCAGCCCCGAGACCACCGTCGGTGGCCAGGCGCTCAAGTTCTGCTGCAGCGATTTTCTGGGTCGCTCAGAAATTCTCCGCACTGGCACATCGCCTGCGTGAACGGCGTCTGGCATTGGCACGCCGGCGAGTTGAAGTTCGCCGAGGCCCCGCCGATGACCGAAAGTCGGCTGGCGAGCCTGTGCTGGCGAACCCCTGCGGCGATATCGTCATTCGGCTGCGAGCGGCAGTTTGGGCGCTACGGCACGGCCAACGACGAAGCCGACGACCGCGATAAGCTCACCGAGAGTGATCCGGCCTATGCCGCACTGCTGCGGACCTCCCTGTCTGGGCCGGATGCGCCCGAGCGCGATCGCGGCGACGGCAATGTCCTTCGCCCCTCGCCAAAACCAGCCACCCGACTCTCATCCAGACCGGCCACGAATCCGCGCCTGACCGCGCGGACCTCCACGCCGCCAGCCCGGCGTCGCGCGGCACCCGGTGCTGCTACAGTCCGCAAGGCACCCGTTGGTGCCGATACGGACGGCCCCGGTTGCGACAGGACGAAAGCGCTGATCGCAATGCGGCGAGCTGTTCCGGCCGGACCCGCGCGCAGGCAAGCGCCAACGCGCCTGCGGCAAGCTGCGGCGGCGATGGCGAAGGTCTCCTGTTTGGGTGAGAGAAAGTGTCCGGTTTCGGTGAGAAACGAAGTCACGAACGCAATCACACAAGGGGGTCCGTGCGAGAGCGCGGGCCCCGCTTGCTTTCTACACGGGTTTCAAGCGAGCGCCAACAAGCGGCTCCGACAGGCGGATGGGAGAGGCGCGCCGAGGTTGCCGGTGGCGGTCGGAGCGTTCAGGCGTCGGCAAGGCAGTCGGGGGTCAGGCGGGCGCGGCGTGCGGGAAGTTGCCAAAGGTACGTGGGATGGACGGCGGCGGGTCTTGGCAGGGGGACTGCGACGTAGCAGCTGGGATTCGACTGGCACCAGGCCTTGAATCCCGACGGGCCGGAGGTGCCGCCGAGCGTGGTGTGGGGCGCCGGCAACGCGGCCCATTCGTTGCAGAACGGATCTCCCCCGCCGCTGGCGGCGCCGGCCGGTGCACCGATGCGCACGGACCCTGGGCAGCCGGCGTGGTGTCGAGGTCGGCGCCGCTCGTGCCAGCGCCGACGGCGGGCCCTTCGCTACGCAGCGGCAGGGCCGGCCGCAGCAGCAGCCACCGCACCGAGCTGCTCCAACGCCGCCGCCAAGGTCGCGCGCAGCTCGGCCTGGGCAGGAGGCGGCAACGCCCGAGCGGCGACGGCGACGGCGGCGGAGTCGCCCAACCGCTCGACCGCCTTCGCCACCGCATCGGCGGCCTCGCGCCACTCGCCGATGTGCCGGAGGATCTTCTCCACTTGGGCCGGGTTGCGGATGACGGCGATCATCCTGCGCCGACCTCCGCAATGCGTGCAGGTCAAGACATCCCAGCCGAACGCCCGCTGGAGCGCCTCCGCCCAGAGTAGCTTCGTTTTCAACGCCTTGGCCGCCGCATCGCCAATCGGCGTCGGGCTTGGGCCAGGGGCTCCGGAACTTGCCGGTGCCGCTCCAGCCGCCAAAGCCGCGGCGGGCACAGCGGTTGCGGCCGCGTCGTTGGCGGCCGGCTCGACCAGCAGCGGCAGCGCGGGAGTTGGCGAAGCGCACGGCGCCTCGGCGTCCGCCGTGGTCGCTGCCGCTTGCTCATGCTCCTGATTTTGCGCGGCGCACTTGGCCCCGTGCTTGCGCTTGTTGTGCGCAACCCGCGCGCCCAGGGCCGGCACCACAAGGTCGCGGTCGTGGGCCCCAGGTGCCCAAATGCCGCTGTAGTGAACCGAAGCGCGCCGAGGTAGAGGAATTTGTGCGAGAAATCTAACGGCCAGCTCCCGCCGTGAAAGGATCACGGCATTCTTGCCCCCCTTCCACTCATTTTTTAGCCATTTGCGGATTTGGTGCGGCCCGACTGCTTCCAACCGCTTGGCGGCGATCGCCGGCCGGCATACGTACCGCACCAAGTGCTCCAGCCGGTCCCGCGCGCATTCGTGCACCCGCGTCGCCGCGTGGATGTGCAAGCCTTGCGATTCCAGGCACAGCCGACCCACGCGACGTGTGTGCGCCAAGGATTCGTTTTGCTGCACCACGGCCTGGGACGACTTATGTGTCGCTGGCGTGACCAAGGAAAAGTGCGGCACTTGCAGCGGCGGCAGCGACGCAGGCACCACCGACAACGTCGGAAGCGACACCAAGCCCGACGCCACGGCGGTCGATGTGACGGTGACGACCGCCGACAAATAGTCCGGCGCGGCAGGGGTCTGGCCAACGCGGGCCGACCAACCGCGATCCCGCCCAAGCCTTGACCCCCACCTGCACTCTGCGGCACGCTCGCCGCCACGGCCCGTTTGGCTGCTGGCCCTGAGGTCTCGCCGTGTCCAGGCCCACCGCCGTCGCACTCGTCCTGTTCGGCGCGCTGGCCCTGTCCGCAGACCCCGCCGCCGCAGAAACCGCCATGCGCGTGGCGGTCCTCGAGTTCTCGAACGCGTCGAGCGAAGCCGGTCTGGAGGCGCTGGGCAAGGGCCTGCAGTCGATGATCACCACCGACCTGGCGCGGGTGTCGGCACTCACGGTGGTCGAGCGATCGAGGTTGCAAGAGATCGTCGCCGAACAAAAACTGGGCGCCAGCGGCTTGGTCGACAAGGCCACGGCAGCCAAGATCGGCAAGCTGGCCGGGGCCTCGCACCTGCTCGGCGGCACCTTCACCATCGTCGCCAAGACCATGCGGCTGGACGCGCGGCTGTTCTCGGTCAAGACCGGCGAGGTGATGCTGGCCGAGGACATGGCTGGAGAGCGCGACGCGTTTTTTGAGCTTGAGAAATCGCTTGTCAACAAGATGATCGTCACGCTCGGCGTCAAACTTGAACCCAAGGAGCGTGCTGGGATTGCGAAAATCCACACTGCGGACTTTGGCGCCTTCAAGAATTTCTCGCAGGGGGTCGCCCATTTCGACCAGCAGCGCTACGACGAAGCCCTGGAAAGTCTGCGCGCCGCGATGAAGCTCGACGGCGATTTCAACCTCGCGCGGGTGACCTTGGACGAGTACGAAGCGGTCGTCGCCAAGATTCGCGCCAAGGCGCAGTCCATCGAAATCAGCAGCCGCAAGCTCGACCAGGCCAAGAAAGACGCCGACCTTGACAAGGACAGCCGCGTTGCCGAGCGGCTGGTGGCCGTGGCCAGCGAACCGGGGCCGGCCGCAGTGCACCGTCGGCTGGCGGCGCTGGCGTATTTGATGGAGTTCTACGACCACCACGGGCGCAGCCACGGGCGGATCTCGCGGTTCCAGGACCATTTCGACGGCCTCGTGGTCCGGCGTCGGCTGGACACGCTTGCGCGCCGCTACTTCACCGAGGCGCAGCCGGTGTTTCCAGATGCGCCGCTTTTCTCGACCGGCCAGCACCCGCCGGACAAGCCCGAGGACGTCGAGAAGCGCGTTGGCGACCTGGCGCAGTCGTTCAAGATGGGCGGCAGCCACCGCGAGGATCTGCGCAACCAGTCGCTTGTCAACAACTTGCGCCAGTTCGAGGGCTTCCTGCAGGCCATGGCGGCAGACCGGCGAGAGGCCATCAAGATCCTGGAGCTGGTGGCCGCCAAGCTCGGCCCGCTGGGCGCCGACGAATACGCGCGAACCGACGTGCTGCGCAAGCTCGCCGAAGCCTACCTCGACGTGGGCGACGTCGACGCGGCCAGCGGTGCCTTGACGCGGGCGAGCGCCATCGAGACCGACCCCTCGAACCTCAAAAGCCTCGCGGCGCGCATCGAGAAACTCGGTAAAGTCTCGGCATTGTTTGCCAGGACCGACAAGAAGGTCGAGTTGCGCGAGTTGGTCGCCGGGGGAGAGCGCCATCCGGCGACGCTGGAGAAACTGGTGGGCCCCGCCGGGCCACCTTCGCCCAAGTTGCTGGCTGAGTTGGCCGAGCGCCGCGAGGTCAAGCGCTGGTGGCCCCATGCCGACCCGTTCTGGCTGTGGAACGGTGAGCCGACGCACCTCATCCAGGGCGAGCAAGTGCTGTTTACCGGACCGCGCACCGATGGTCTTGTCGCCCGCGACCTGCGCTACTACCGCGCCCAACACATGAGCACCAAGGACGTGTTGCTGGCGGTCGGCCGAGGTCCGCGCGCCGACTTTGAAGCAACCTTCGAGCTGGCGTACGTCAAGGCGCCCGATTTCATGCCCAAGTATGTTCCGCGCGAGGTCGTCCAGGCAGCCGACTTCCGGGTCGACCCAGGCAGGCCCGAGGTCACGTTGCTGTTCGGGTTGCATGACGTCGACACCCAGAGCCGGGAGGATCCGGAGACGCGCGAGAAATTCTACCCGGATCCGACTCAGGCGTTCGGCGTGCGCATGACCGCGACCGGCGTCGCCCTGGTCCAACTCGGCGAGCCGGCGCCTGCCACCGCGCTGCGCAAGCCCGAGATGTCGATGCTGCTGATAACCGAGTCGAACAAAGGGGTTGGCGACGACAAGGTCAAGGTGCGCATCACGGTCAAGGGCCGGGCGGTCATCGTGCAGGTCGGCGCGGCCAGCCACGCCTTCAAGCTGCCCCAAGACGCCCAGGGGTTCGTGGGCGTCCACCTGCGCGGCGAGGGCTATGTGCAGGTCGGGGATCTGCGCGTGAAGTAGCGCGGGAGCGCAGGTCGCCGGACAGGTGATTTTCTCGCCAATCCGCGCCGCCGCAGTACACTCGCCGTGCCTGCAAGGGCGGGCGCAGCGGGAGCGCAACCGTGCAAGACGTCAAGGGGTTTTCGGCCTACGCCGATCGGCGCGTGTGGCCCATCGGCCTGCTCGGGTTTTCGTCGGGCCTGCCGTTACTGCTCACCGGCGGCACCTTGGGCGCGTGGCTGACCGAGTCGGGGCTGTCGCTCAAGTCCATCGCCGGCATGGCGGCGGTGGGCATTCTGTACTCGTTCAAGTTCCTGTGGTCGCCCATGGTGGATCACACGCCATTGCCGGTGCTTTCGCACAGGTTGGGGCAGCGCCGAGCGTGGCTGCTGGCATCGCAGCTCGGGGTCGTCGCGGCGTTGGCCGCCCTGGCGATGGTCGATCCGGCGAACCAGTTGTCAGCGGTGGTGGCGGCGGCGGTGGCCGTGGCGTTTTTCTCGGCGACGCAGGACATCGTCATCGCCGCGTTCCGGGTCGAACGCGCAGGGGCCGAAGCGCAGGGCGCGGCCGCGGCCATCGAAATCTTCGGCTACCGCATCGGCATGCTGGCGGCCGGCGCGGGTGCGCTGTACGTCGCCGAGTTTGCCTCGTGGCGCAGTGCCTACCTCGCCATGGCCGGCTTGGGGATGCTGGGCGCGGTGACGACGCTGATGTGCGCCGAGCCCGTCCGGGCTGCTTCCGAGAGCCCCGCGCCGAACACCTTTGCAGGGCACCTGCGGGCAGCGGTAGCGCTGCCGTTCCTCGACTTCCTGCGCCGGCCCCACTGGTGGGCGATTCTTCTGTTTGCCACCACGTTCAAGCTCGGCGATGCCCTGGCCGCGACCATGACCAACCCGTTTCTGCTGAAAATCGGCTTTCTCAAGAGCGAGATCGCCAGCACGACCAAGGTCTTCGGCCTGCTTGCCACCCTCGCTGGCGCCGCGGCGGGTGGCGCACTGCTACAGCGGGTCGGGGTGCTCCGCGGCCTTTGGATCGGTGGCCTGCTGCAACTGCTGTCGCTGGTGGTCTTCGCCTTCCAGGCGCACATCGGTCACAACGTGCCGGCGCTGGCGGCCACCATCGGCTTCGAGTATGCGGCGAGCGCAATTGGCACGGCGGCGTTTGCCGCGTACCTGTCGAGCCTGTGCACGGTCCGCTATACGGCGACGCAGTATGCGCTCTTGACCTCGATGGCGGCGGTCGGCCGGGCCACGCTCGCCACGCGCAGCGGCGCCATTGCCGAGGCCACTGGCTGGTTCGGGTTCTTCCTGGTGTGCGCGGCTGCGGCCGTGCCGGCCCTGCTGCTGCTGGCCTGGATCAACCGGCGCGACCGCGGCCCGCGCATGCGGCTGCCGGTGGTGGCGGAGGCGGTGGGGTAGGTCGCGCGATCGCCCGCGGGTCCTGATGGCATCCGTGGTCCAGATTCTGCCGCGGCACCGGTTGCTGCTCCTGACCGGCCAGGCGGGCTGACCTTGCCGGGATTCCGGCGCCCGCTACAGCCTCGCCTCCCGGTCACTGGTCCAGCGGATGCGCAGGATCACCAGCCCTGCGCGGTCAAAGCGCAGTTCCTCACCATCGCGCTTGCCGTCGCGCCAGGGCACTTCGGCCCATTTGATCCCGGCCTCGGTGTAGATGGTGGCCGTCCCGTTGCGCTTTCCGAAGCGCAGGGGCACGTACATGCGAATGCCGCCCGATCGGTGGTACTGGATTTCGGTTCCGGCGAGCAGGCTCGAATCATGGTGGTATTCGCTCTGCAGCGTTCCGTCCGGGTAGTAGGTCTTGGCGATGCCAACCGGCCCACCGTTGCGGAAGGGCAGCCGCGCCACCTTTTCGCCGCCGCGGCCAAAACGCGTCTCGTCTCCCTCTTTCTTGCCCTTGACGAATTCGACCTGGGCCCACAGCAGACCTGAACGGTCGAAGATGCGCGCGATGCCAGTGCGCACACCTTCAAGGACCGGCACCACCATCTGCACCTCGCCGTTGTCGTGGAATTGCACTTCGGTGCCCTTGCCGCGCAAGGGGTACGCGCTCTGTAGCTTGCCGTTGGGCCAGTAGGTGCGCACCACGCCGTCGGGATCGCCGACGCGCTTGCCAGTTGGGACCGCCTTGCCCTTGACCGCTGCCGCTTGATGCTGCGCCACGTTGCCGACTGCCTTGGCCGCATCCGCCGCCTCCTCGGCCGACGCGTGCTTGTCGGTCGCGGCCTTCGGGGTGCCGGCGCCCGCTACCGGAGCCTTGGTGGCGTCGGCCGCCAGGGCTTCTGGGGGGCTGCTGACCAACTCGCCCGCCTTCCACAGCCACACGCCGGTCGGTTTGCCGCTGCGGTAGCGCGTCTCGGGGCCGTCCTGCTGGTCGTCGAGGTAGGTCAGTGTTGCGACCAGTTCGCCGCGCTCGTCGAAGACCTTGGCCTCGCCTTGCTTCTTGCCCTTGACCAGCGCGACCTGCATGCGCAGGCGGCCCTGCTCGTCGAAGCGCGACTCCATGCCGGTGCCAGCGCCGCCATCGAAGGGGAAGGCCGACTGGATCCTGCCGTTCTTCCAGTAGGTGCGCGCCTTGCCGACGAATTCTCCGGCCCGCCACTGGTACTCGGCCAACTTTTCGCTGCTGTCGTAGTAGCGGGTTTCCACGCCCTCGCGCAGGTCGTCGACATACTCCAGTTCGGACCAAACGGTGGAGCCGTTTTCGTAGAACACGGTTGCCTTGCCGTGTTTGCGGCCCTGCACCAGCGGCACCAGAAGGTGGCGGATTGGCTTGCCGTCGCTCGGTTGGTCGAAGTAGTGGGTCTCGGTGCCATCCCGGCTCGCGTCCACATGTTCCTGGACGATGCGGAGGCGGCCGCTCGGCCAGAAGTGCTTGACCGCACAGCAAGCCTCGCCATGGCGCCACTCGGCCTCGGCGATCTTGCTGCCGCCATGGTCCAGGCGCATCTCCCAGCCGTGGGGCACACCGTCCCGGTACGGGATATAGCCTGACTTGCCCCCGTCTTCGCGGAACGTCATGGCGTCACCGTCGCGGGTGCCGTCGGCGCGCACCGGGATCACCTGCTTCTTGCGCCCACTCGGGTAGAACTGCGTTTCAGAGCCCACGGCCTTGCTCTGCCGGAACACCAAGATGGCCGAGACGTAGCCCGATTCGGCAAAGTAGCGGGCCTCGCCGTCGATGAGCCCATGCCGATAGGGGATTTCCGCCATCTTCCACCCAGCTTTTGCGAACACGGTCTCGATGCCGTGGCGGCGCAGGTCCTGCAGGGCACACAGGCTCCGGCGTTCGCCGGTGTCGTAGAAGGTGACCTGCGGGCCAATCACCGTGTCGTCGCGCCACGTGATCTCGGCGACCACCTTGCCGTCCTTGTTGAACTCCTGAGCCCTGCCGTGGCGCTTGCCGGCGCGCCAGGGCACCAATCCCACGCGGTTGCCGGCCTCGTCGAAGAGCAGCTCGTCGCCGTTGCGCACGCCGTCCTCGGTGGCCCACTGGGCCGCCACGCTGCCGTCCTTGCGCAGTTTGGACCACTCCAACCGGCGACCGTCGGTGCTGTATTTGACCTCCAGGGTACGCGCGCCGTCGACATCGAACTGCTCGTCGCGGATGTGGCGCGTGGCTTCCCAATATTGGATGACTGCCGGCTTGCCGTTGGCGTGACTGCGCACGACCTGCGGGTGCTCCTCGGCGCAGGCGGGCTGCGCGGCCACCAGGGTGGTCAGGGCCGACAGGACGCAGACAAGGGCGTGTCGCATGCGCGGGCCAGCGTCGGGTCGGGACGGTTGGGAGCGAGTTGGGCGCGAAGCGTTCATGGCCGCCAGTGTGCTGCGGATTTGGGGATGGGGCAAGCGCGCCGTCGAGGGTGCGCCGCCTACAGCCCGTGGACATCCGCTCCGTCCGGCCCTACCTTTGCGGCCCAGCGGCCGACCCTGCCGCGCTCGGATGCGCCGCATGTGCGGTATTGTCGGTGTTGTTGGCCCAAAGGCCCATGAGCTTGCGCTTGCGTGGATGCCGAGCGGCCTGAGAGCACTTCGGCACCGCGGCCCCGACGCGCAGGCCGTCGCTTCTCTCGATGGGGCGGTGTTGGGTCACACCCGGCTCGCGATCATCGACCTGTCGCCGGCGGGGGCCCAGCCGATGACCTCGGCCAGCGCAAGGTCGGTCCTGGCCTACAACGGCGAGGTCTACAACACGGCCGCGCTGCGTGCTCGACTCGGTGGGGCGCCTCTGCGCGGCCACAGCGACACCGAGTTGGTTCTGGAGTGCCTGGAACGCGACGGACTCGCCGCGCTGCCCGTTCTCAACGGCATGTTTGCGCTGGCGTGGTGGCGCAAGGACACGCGCTGCCTCGTGCTGGCGCGAGACCGAACGGGTATCAAGCCCCTGTACGTCGCCGAACTGCAGGGCGCCGTGGCGTTTTGCAGTGAACTTCGGCCCTTGATGACGGTGGCCGGTGTGGACCGACGCCTCGACCCGGCGGCGCTGCAACTCTATTTGGCCCTGGGCATGGTGCCGGCGCCAATGACCCTGTGGCGCGGCATCCGCCAACTCGAACCTGGCGAGGTCCTTACCGTCGACTCGGCGGGTCTGGTCGCGCGCAGCCGCTTGGCCGAACCGATCGGAGCGTGGCATCCAGAGCGGGCGCCGAGCGACCCGGCGGATCTGCCGACCCTGCTGCAGACCTGTGTGACCGACCAACTGGTCGCCGACGTGCCGGTCGGGGTGCTGCTGTCGGGCGGCGTCGATTCGTCGCTGGTGGCCGCCGCGGCTGCGCGTTCGGTTGGCACGGTGCGCACCTTCTCGGTGGTGCACAGCGATCCCCGCTATGACGAGCGCACGGCCGCGCGCGCGGTGGCGCGCCACATCGGCAGCGACCACGTGGAACTGGAGATGCCTGCCGGCGGCTTGACCGACGCGGAACTCGATGACCTCGTGGACCACCACGGCGACCCGTTCGCCGACAGTTCGTCGCTGCCGACCCGGCGCCTCGCGCAGTTGGTCCGCCGTCACGTCACCGTGGCACTGTCTGGCGATGGCGGCGACGAGCTGTTCGCGGGCTACCCGCGCTATCGCGAGAATGGCTGGGTCGCGGCCGCGGCGCGCGCGGGTTCATGGGCCAATGCCGCGGTTGGCGGTCTGGCGACCACCGCGACGCGCATGGCCCGTGGGTCTGACCCGATTCGAGGACGACTGCGCCGGGCGGCGCGCCTGTTCGGCCTGGCCCGCAGGAGCGCCGCCGAGCGCGCCGTGGGCACCCTGACGTACTACTGGCCCGCAGAGGCGAACGCGATGCTCCGACCGGCGTACCAGGCGCCACCGGACCAGGTCGAAACGCTGGTCCGCGGCCGCGCCATTGCCGGCCTCGACCCTGCGCTGCCCGAGGGCTGCCATCGGCTCGAGCAGCGCCTTGTGCTGCCCGATGACATGCTCGTCAAGGTCGATCGCATGACCATGGCCGAGTCGCTGGAGATTCGACCGCCCCTGCTCGACGACCGCATGGTCGCCTTTGCCGAGGCGCTGCCGCTGCGCCACAAATGGCATCGCGGCCAGGGCAAGTGGGTGCTCAAGGAGTTGGCGCGCCGATGGGTGCCGGCCTGGGTGATTGACCGTCCCAAGCAGGGCTTTGCAGTCCCCTTGCTGCAGTTTGGCGGCGAAGTGCTGCGCGAGCGGACGCGCTGGGCGCTGCAGGGGTCGGATTCGCCGCTGCGCGTGCTGTTTGAGCCCGCCGCCCTCGCGGCGCTGCAGACGGAGTTTGCGACCGTCGGCGAGGGCTGGCGCCCCGAGGACTCTCCGTTTCGGCGCGCGCACCGCCAATGGACCTTGGTCGTGCTGGCGACGGCGCTGCACCGGCGAGGATGGCTGCCATGAGCGATCGCACGCTGCGCGTCGCCTTGTGGGCGCCGGTGCCGCCGCCGATGGGCGGTATCGCGCGGTGGACCATGCAGTACCTCGAGGCCGCGCCGCGCCATGGCCTGGACCTGCGCCTGGTCAATGTGGCACCTCCCACGGACGAGTTCAGTGAGGATTCGTCGTTCCGGTGGGACCGCGCGCGCCACGCCGGCAGTTGCGTGGCCCAGTTGGCCGGACTGGTCGCGCGCCGCAACGTCGACGTGGTCCACCTGACCACCTCGCTGTTCTGGGGCACCGCGCGCGAGGCCACGGCCCTGGCGCTGTGCCGCACCATGCGGGTTCCGGCCTTGCTGCACATCCGCGGATCGAACCAGTACATTGCGTGGCGGCAAGGGCTCCCGGCGTGGAAGAGACGCGGCCTCGACGCCACGTTGCGCGCCGCAGACACCGTGCTGGTCCTGTCGCAGGAACTGCAGGACTATCTGAGCGCAGAGGTTTCAGGTGTGCGGGTCGAGCGCATCGGCAACTTCGTCGCCGACCCGGAGCTCGCGCAAGGCCACGCCGTGCTGCCGCCGCGCAGCAAGCTGCGGGTGCTTTTCGTCGGCGCGGTGACGCCCCTCAAGGGGGTGGGCGAGCTGGCGCGCGCGGTCCTCGGCCTGCCGCAGTGCGAACTGGTCCTGGTCGGAGCGCCCGCCCCAGCGCTCGACGCCGCGGCCGAGCGCGCACTGCACGCGGCCCTGGCCGACCTGCGCGCTACCGGCCGACTGGTCGAGATGGGCGCGCTGCCGCCCGACCGCACCCTGGCCGCCTACCGCGAGGCCGATGTCTTCTGCCTGCCCACCTACCGCGAAGGGCTGCCCAACGTGCTCCTGGAGGCGATGGTCGCGGCGCTGCCGGCCGTGGTGACGCCCGTCGGCGCCATCCCGGAGGTCGTCCACCCCGACCTCGCCGAGATCGTGCCCGTGGGCGACGTCGGCAGTTTGCAGGCCGCCATCGGTCGGTTGGCCGCGGATCCGGCCAGGCGCAAGGACCTCGGCCAGCGCGCCCGGCAGAGCGCCCTCGCCCGGTTCGGCGTGGATGGCGTGATCGAGCAGTACGTCGCGCTCTACCGGCGGTTGTCGGAGGGTGTTGATGAAGCGAAGCCGTAGCGACTGGAATCAGGCGCCCGACATGCGGCACCCCGAATCTGACCCACATCCGGGTGAACTCGGAGTTCGGTCAGAGCGCGTGGTTGTCCAAGCGAACGAACGCAACCCGCTCTTTGCCTGCTGAATCGCGGCCTTCGGCCACCGATAGCAATTGCTCGTGGTGTGTGAAGTAGACTACCTGCGTCTTGGCCGCCAACTCCGCCAGAATCGCAAATGCTGCCGCGGTGCGGCGCTCGTCAAAGTGGACGAACACGTCGTCGAGCAGCAAGGGCAGCCTGGGCGGCGTCGCCGCGTACTGATCGGCAAAGGCCAGCCGCAGGGCGAAGTAGTACTGGTCCGCCGCGCCGTCGCTCAGCCGGTCCAGCGGCACGCTGCGGGTGCCGTCGACGGCAAAGAGCTGAGGCTTGCCGTCGTCGTCGCTGCCTTGCCATACGCCGGTGTAGTTGCCCAGCGTCAGTCGCCGAAAGTAGTCGCTGGCCTTGGGAAAAATCTGCGGCTGGTGGGCCGTGTTGTAGTGGTCGAGTTCCGCGTCGAGGAGCGCGATCGCCAAAAGCAGTTGGGCATGGTTTTCCAGCAGGTCGCTGATCTTGCCGTGCATGCCCGCGGCATCGGTCAGCGCGTCCGCCGAATCGGCGCCGCCCCTAACGGCGGCCAAAAGGCGCGCAGCCTCTTGCTTGCGGCCGAGGGCGGCGTCGCGGCTGGCCTTCCGCTCAGCCGCCTGGGTGTCGATGTCCCGCAGGTCGCGCTGCAGGGCATCCTCGTCTTGCGCCAGGATTCGCTGCGCGGCTTCGGACGACGCCTCGTTCGGCGCGGCGTATGGCTGCAGGCGCCGCTCCGCGTCTTGCAATTCTGTGCGGGCCCGCGACCTTGCCGTGGCTTTTTCCTCGCAGTCGGCCAAAACGTCGACGCGTTGCACGCCCGCCATTTCGCAGCAACGATGGAGCACTTTCCTGGAGTTGTCCAGCAGTTCTTCGGTCTTGCCCAACTTCTTCTGCAGGTCGTCGAGCGCCTTCTCGGCCGCGCTCACCCGCCGCAGCTCTTCGAGCGCCTGGTCAAGCCGCGCCTTCATGATTTCGGCCAGTTCCGCCGGCTGGGCCGCTACGCCAAGCAAGTCGCTGGCCACCTTGGCCACCCACGCCGCCACGTCGCCTTGATAATTGACCAGGTGCTTGTCGATGCCGTCGATATCGCCCTGCAACTTGGTCGCTTCGTCGCCGTGCGCAAAGAAGTCGCCAAGGGTCTTCAGTCGCGTCTGGGCGTGGTTTGCGTCGGCATGGGCCGGCAACCCCAGCGGGCGCAGCGCTGATTCCCAAGCGACTGCGAAAACCATCAGCGCCGCGTCGGCTTTCGACAGGTCGTCCTCCAGCTTGCGGCACGCCCGGTCCGCGGCGGCGGCTTCGGCGAGCATCTTGCTGCGCCGATCGGCCAGCCCGCGCGCGGTCGCCTGCCGGCGCTTGAGGGCGGCCATCAACGCAACGGGATCCAGACCTGCCAAATCTGCGCCGTCCTCCGCTTGCAGCGCGGCTTGGGCGGCGCGCTTGGCCTCGACCAACGCCGCAGCGTGCTCCGCCACTCTCTCGCGTTGCTCTTGTTCCGATTTCATGGCTTCCAGCGCCACATCTGCCCGCTGTCGCAGCTCCGCATACTCGTCCGGTTCAGCCGCAAACCCGGTCGACGCCAGCAACGTGCGCCACTTTTCCCGCGCCTGATCCGCCTGCGTCTCCGCTTGCGAGGCGCCTTCTTTGGCGGTGAGCAGGTTGGCCCGCGCGGACTGGAGCTGCTGATCCAGCACGGTTGCCTTGGCGGCCCTTTCGCCTGCAGCGCGCAACCGGTCCGCCACCTGGTCGGCGGCAGCCGTGCGCTGTTCGAGCTGGGCTGCGGCATTGGCCCGATTCGCAGCGTCCTCTGCGGTGGTCGGCGGCGCCAGTTCCGGCAAGTCCAGCCAGCGGGCGCGAATCGCCTGCCACGCGCTGTCGCGGGCCGCGCGCGCCTGGGGCAGCGCATCGGCCGATGGCAGCGCGTCCGCACTTTGCAAGTCATGCAGTTGATTGGTCAATTCGGCCACCTTCCGCTGCTCTCCTTCGCTGGTTGCCGCGCGCTCCGCCAGGTTTCGCTTGGCATCGGCGGCACTTTGGCGCAGCGCTTGCACGGTGGCCTCGGCGGGCCAACGCACGCGGTCCAGACAGGCCCGGCGCTCGGCGACCGGCATGTTCCCCGGCAGCCCGAGCAACTGACCGCAGGCCTTCTGCACCGCCTGCTCGCGCTTGGTCGCCTCCCGATCCGTCTCCGCCACCTGCCGCTCGGCGTCCTTCCACAATTGGGCCAGCCTCGCCCATTCGTCCAGCGCGCTGTGGTCTGGCAGCGGCGGCTCCCCGTCCAGATCCGCATGCGCCTTGTCGCGCGCCAACTTCGCCTCTTGCAACGCTTCGCGCAGCCTCACTGGGGCCCCGTGGACCCCTTCGAACCGCAACAGCAGTGCCTGCACGGTCGCCTGCTGGATGTCCGTCAACCGCGCCAGCGGCGGCGGGTCCAGCGCCGCACCCGGGTGCCCCAACTCTGCAAGAAGCTGGGCGGCCGCTTGCTGGGCCGCGTTGCGGCGGGTCGTCTGGCGCCCGCGGCTTTCCTGCTTGCCGCGCATGTCCTGGGCCCCCCTTTGCAGGGCTTCGATGTGGCCGTGGGCTGCTGCCAGGTTCTGCGCCGCCTCCCGCGCCAAAGCCCCCGTCCACTGGGCAGCGGCTTGCGCGGCGACTATCTGCAGCTTCAACTCGTCCACTTCCTTGGCGCGGTCGGTCGCGCTCTGCTGCGCCAGCTTCCGCATGTCGCGGTCGTAGTCCGGCGGCAACTCCGCCGCGGACTGCACGTCCAGCCACGCCTGCTGCGCCCGCCTCCAGTCTTGTGCCGCCGGCCGCGCGCCGATGAGCGCCTTGATGGCGTCGGCCCGTTGCTGCGCCTCGGCAAGCTCCGCGTCCGCCGCCGTCTGTTCGTTTTGTGCGTCCCTGTGGTCCTTTTGCCACTGCGACCAGCCCGCCGACGCCACGCTGCGTTGCCTGGCATTGTCGCGGTGCTGCTTGTATGCGCCCAGCGTGTCGTTGAGTTCCTTGCCGCGGCCGCTGGCCGGAAAGATCCTCTCGGCGCGGTCCACCAAACCGGCCCGCACCTTGGACCAGTTCACGCCGGTGCCCGCTTGCGCCACCGCGGCCGCCAAATCCACGTCCAGCAACTGCAGGCTGCCCGCGCGCAGCTCGGCGGCGTCAAAGCAACAGCGCCGTCGGAAATCCAGCCTTTGCAGGCCGCCCAGCAGCGTTTCCAGTTCGCCCTGGCGGTCCGTGCCAGGGTCGGTCGCGCTCGTCAACGTGATGCCGCCGCCTTTGCCGCCCCGCGACTTGCGCCGCTGCCAGGGGCCGAACACCGTGCCGTTGTCATCGGCCAACTCGGCGTCGATGCGCAGGTCGGCCAACCCAACGCCCGCCGCGTCGCGCTCGCAGTCCTTGTCGATGCCGAACAAGAACGCCTCGATCGCCCGTCTGGCCGTGCTCTTGCCCGCTTCGTTGCCGCCGTAGACCAGCACCAGTTTGCCGGGATGGTCGATGTTCAACGCCTTGATCTGCGCGCCGCCGAACGGGTTCAACTGCAGGTTGCGGATCCTCATGGCGCCACCTCGCCGGCCGTCGCGGCGACTTCGTGGTCGATCCAGCCGCGTGCCGCCGCCAACAGCACCTTTCGCCCTGCAGCCTCGTCGAGGTCGGGAAACTCCACCGCGCCGTCGGCCACCACGGCTTTCACCTTGTTCTGCGCAGCCTGCACCCTTTCCTTGGCGGCTATCAGCGCGGCGTCCTCCAGCGCGGCCGATTCGGCGTGGCGGTCGGCGCCGGTGGCGTAGGCCCGGAGGGTTCCCAGCGCGCGCACCTGCTGGGTCGCCTGGCGTGTGGCCAGCACCGCTCGCTCCAGGTGAACCTGATCTTCCAAGCTGGTCTGAAAGCGCCCGCGCAGTTCTTCGAGCAACTGCGGTTTGCTGGCCACCAGGTCGGCATGGGCCGGCGTGGTGCCTTCCAACGTCAACCGCACCGCCAGCAGCCGTCCGTCGGCACGCAGCGCATGCTGCGCCACCTCCGCCACCGCCGCGTCCACGGCACCGCCCAACGTCCTGCAGCCGCTCACGTCGACGTTGACCTTGGCCCAGCGCACGTCGTCCAGCGCCCGGAACTCGCAGACGGCGCGGTCCGGCGGCGCCAGCGTGACCAGCAGGCAACCGTGGGCGTCGGGTTCGTTGATGTGGCGGCCCTGGGGATTGCCCGGAAAGGCAATGCACGGCTGCGGATGCAGGATTGCGCGGGTGTGCACGTGGCCGAGCGCCCAGTAGTCGTAGCCCTTGGCGGCCAGTTCGCCCACGTTGCAGGGCGCGTACGGTTCGTGGCCGCCGACTTTGCCGCCGGAATCGGACGCGCAAGTGTGCAAAACGCCGATGTTGATGCAGTTCGCCACCGGCGCCGGGTACGAGCGGGCAAACTCCGGGTCTTCGACCGCCCCCGTCTTGTAGCTGCGCCCGTGCAAGCGCACGCCTTCGTGGAACGCCGGCGCCGTGTCGGCCGTCGTCTTGAATTCGTACACGTTGGCCGGCCACGTCAACACCTTGGAGATCTTGGCCATGGCGTCGTGGTTGCCGCGCACCAGGTACACGCGGATGCCGGCGGCACCCAATTCGGCAAACTTGGCCGTCAGCCAGCGGGCGGTGTTGAAGTCGTCGCGATCGCGGTCAAACAGGTCGCCGGCAATGACGACGAACTCCACCTGTTCGTCCACCGCCAGCGTGACCAGGTTGTCCAGCGCCGTGCGGGTGGCAGCGCGCAACCGGGCGGCCATCCGTGGCGCGGCCTGGTCGCAGGCAGACAGCGGGCTGTCGATGTGCAAGTCGGCGGCGTGCAGGAAGCGGACCATGGGCGCAACTCCAGAGCCAGAGGCCGAGGTGCACCATGCGCTCGTTTGGGGGAAACTTGCAAGAGCCGGGGAAATTGTCGCCCCGCAATGGACGGATCGGCCGTATCACAGAGCGCTCTTGCCAAGCCAGCTATGAGGGTGTAGCCAAGACCCCGTCCCGCTACGGCCGAAGATCCTGGGCATCTCGCGGCTTACGTCCTCCCCTGTCCAAATCAGTGTGCTACTGGCTCTGTCGGCGCACTGCAAGTGCCGGTCGGTCGCTGCGGGCGCGCTCGCGATCTGCCGGCATGCTCTTCGACCTCGCAACAGACGAGATTTGGCTACACCCTCTAAGGGCCCGGAAATGATTTACTCAATCATTTCTTGGGCCCGTTTGCTTGCTCAGTGGGTCGCCAGCTCGCGGACCAAAGGTCCGACTCGCGGCTCCGCCCTGATGTGAGAGTGATCGACTTATTGTTTTCCAGTCCCTAAGGCGCCACCGGCACCTTGGACCCGCACTTGAGCATCTCCGCTCCCCAGTACGGGTTGCCCATCTCGTCGCCCAGTTGCAGCCATTTCTGGTAGGTCTTGGCCATCGGGCAGCGGTAGCACACCACGCCGCCAGCGACGCCCTTGTCCGCGGCCACAAAGCCGATGAGCGTGCGCGAGAATTCGCCGAATGCCATGCGCGCCGTGGCGATGTCGGCGCTCGCGGCGACCTTGTGGGCAGCGGCGGCCATCGAGTCGATCTCTGGCGCCTTTTCGGCGTGCGTGGCCTTCATGCCTGCCACCTTGGCGGCGGCTGCGGGGGCAGCGGCCTTGGCGCCCGGCAGGTCGTCGCCGGCCAGGGCCTTGCGCACCGCCGCATACGCCGTCAGGCCCTCGACCAGCGCCTTGGCCTTGGGCGTGTCTGCGACGATGGCGGCCGGCGTGGACGAACCGGGGGCGGGATCCGGCTTCTCGCTGGTCGGTGTCGGGTGCTCGGGGCCGTTTCCGGCCGCGGCGCTCTGCTTGGCGCACGACGAGAACAGGACGGTGCAGAGCGCGCCGGCAACGAGGCAGGCGCGCGGGGACGGGCCGATGGACAGGGACATCTTGAACCTCGCAGGATCGATCGGCGCCGGGAAGGCGCCTTCAGGTTGTCGGAAATTGCTGGCCGCGCCACGCGCGCAGCCGCAGGCTGTTGGCCACCACGCACACCGACGACAGCGCCATCGCAGCGCTCGCCAGCATCGGCGACGGCAGGCTGTGGGTCCACGGGTACAGGATGCCGGCCGCCAGCGGCATCGCCAGCGCGTTGTACCCGAAAGCCCAGAGCAGGTTCTGGCGCAAGATGCGGTCGGTCGCCCTGGCCAGGCCAATGGCATCGGGCACTGCGCCGAGATCCGGCCGCAACAGCGCAAAGTCTGCCTGGCCCGCCGCCACTGCGCTGCCGTCGCCTATGGCGAACGCCACGTCCGCCGCCGCGAGCGCGGGGGCGTCGTTCGTGCCGTCGCCGACCACGGCGACCACGTGGCCGTCCGCGCGCAAGTCGCTCACCCATTCGACCTTGTGCTCTGGCGACAATTCGCTCGCGGCCTTGTCCACGCCGAGCGCCTTGGCCACCGGCTGGACGCTGGCCTGGCGGTCGCCGCTGGCCAGCAGCGTCAAGACGCCCATGGCCCGCAACCGCTGTAGGGCCGTGGCCGCCGACGGACGCAGCGTGTCGGTCAACTGCGCGCACCCCACTACGAAGCCGCCAGCGGCGACGAAGACCAGCGCGCCCGGCAAGGCCTCGGCTTCGGCCAGGCCAGCCCGCACGTCGGCCTGTTGCAGTTCGGGTGCGGCCGCCTGAGCGATCCAGGGCAGGGCGCCGATGCGCCAGCGCACGCCGCGGACGGTCGCCTCGATCCCCTTGCCCGCAACAGCGTGCACGTCGGTCGCTTCCGGTTCGTCTACGGTGGCTTGGCCTTCGAGGTGCCGCCCCAGCGCCTGCGACAGCGGGTGGGTAGAGTGGCGAACCACGGCGCGCACGGCGGCCCAACCGCCGCTGGCATCTCCGCCCCACCACCACTGGCGTTCGACGTGGGGCTTGCCTGTGGTCAGCGTGCCGGTTTTGTCGAACACCACCGCGGTCATGTGGCCGGCCTGCTCGAGCGCCACGCCGCTGCGGATGAGCAGCCCTCGTCGCGCCGCGGCTCCCGTCGCCACCATCACGGCCGTCGGCACGGCCAGCCCCATCGCGCACGGGCAGGCCACGATGACCACGCTGACCGCTACCACCAGTGCCTTGCCCCAGGCGTGGTGCGGGTCGAGGGCAAGCCACGCAAAGGCGGCGAGCAGCGCTGCCCCGATGACGAAGGGCGTGAACAGACCCGCCGCGCGGTCGGCCGCGCGCTGCAAGGCCGGTTTGGACAGCATCGCGGTCTCGGTGGCAGCGATGATGGCCGCGAGCGCGCTTGTCTCGCCCAGTGCCGTCGCCTGCACCACCAGCGATCCATCCACCACTGCCGTCCCGCCCAACACGCGGTCGCCAGCGCCGCGCGCGACAGGCAGCGACTCGCCGGTCATCATCGACTCGTCCACCGCACTCTGGCCCTCGACCACCCGGCCGTCGCACGGTATCTGGGCTCCGGCCGCCACCCGAACGCGGTCGCCCGGCAGCAGATCGGCGACAGGGACCTCGGATTCGCCGTCCGGCCCGAGACGCACTGCCGTGCGGGGTTGCAACCGGACCAGCGCATCCAGGCCTTGCCGGGTGCCGGCGCGGGCGCGGCCCTCGAGCCAGCGGCCGAGCAACACGAAACCCGGCACCCACGGCACCGCGTCGTACCACACCTGCGCCGGCAGTCCTTGGTCCGCAAAGACCTGCGGCCAAGCGGTCGCCACTGCGCACATCGCCCACGCCGCGCCGATGCCCAAGGCGACCAGCGTGTTCATGTCGGTCGAACGTCGAAGCGCCGCATGCAGCGCTGCCGCGAAGAACCGCCGCGCCGGAAACAACACCACCGAAGTGCACAGTGCGAAAAGGACCCACCGCAGCACGAAGGCGTCGATCTGCCACAGGCGCGGGACCGCGCCCGCCAGTCCGTCGGCTGCCGAGGCCATCGCGCGGTCCAACAAGTCGCCGTGGTGCGCGTGGGGCATGAGCGGCAGCGAACCGACCATGGTCGCGGCGCCCACCGCAAGACACCAGGCGATGGCGCCGAGCGAGGTCGCCTCCAAGGCGCGCTGTTCGAGGGGCGGCAGGTCGCCGTCGGGCCGCAGTTGAGCTGCCACCGGCGACGCTGTGTATCCGGCTCCTGCGACCGCAGCCAGCAACTGCGCTTCGGTGACCTCGACGCCAGCGGCTGCGTGCACACGCGCGGACTCGAGCACCAGGCTGACCGTTGCCGACTCGACGCCTGGCACGGCGGCCAGCGCGGACTCGACGTTGCGGACGCACGCGGCGCAGGTCATGCCCGAGATGCGCAAGCGGATCTCGGAGCCCGACGACGCCGGCGCAACGGGACCCGGCGGATCGGGTCCGGGTGCCGGTCGGGGTGGTTCGGGATCGGCGTCGCCGTCCTCGCCGCCCGCGGCCCCGAACTCCGCCGCGTAGCCGGCGCCCTGCACGGCGTCGACCAGGGTCTGGACCGAGACCTCGCCGGCGTGGGCGACGCGGGCGGAGGCGCCGGAGGCACTCGCCGTCGCGGACGCGACACCGGGTATCGCCTGCAAGGCCTTGACGACGCGGCCCTCACAGTGGCCGCACGACATCCCGGTGACGCGCAACGTGGTGTGGGTGGTGGCCGTGTGCATGGATGCGCTCGCCGTGCCCGCGCCGCCGCGTGCGGGTGCATCAAGGTACCACGGCGCTTCAGTTTGCCAACAGGCCGCCAGCGTTTGCGTGCACGGCCGTGACAGTCGGCCGAGCGCGGGGTCCGCGCGCAAGCTCGCGCACTTCCATTCCGCCCGTCAATGCCCTACAACGGCCTGCGCGCCCGCCGCCGGGCCGCTGCGAGCCCGACCATGGCCGAGTTTCCCGCCGTCGTCCACCTGCACCTCGGGGCTGCCCCGGTGCTCCTGGTTGCGCCGCACGCGGTGGCACCCCTGGAACCCGCCCGCGGCTACGTCGCCGACAACCCGCAAACCCAGGCTGCCTTCGCTGATCACGTCGCCGAGTGGCACGATGTCGGCAGCGCGGAACTCATCGCCGCCGCAGCACCCGAGCTGGAGGCACCGGCTCTCTGCAACGCGCTGCCCCGCGGTCTGCTCGACCTGAACCGCGGCTGGTGCGGCCGGCCCGAGGCCAAGGAGACGCTGTTTGGCAAAGGCGCCGTCGATGCCACGGTGGCAGCTTGGTTGGCGCCGGGTGCGCGCGAGACTTTGCAACAGCGCCACCGCGAAGCACACGACGCCGTCCGCCGCGCTTCGGCTGGCAAGCGCGGCCTGCTGGAACTGCACAGCTACGGGGAACTTGGATCCACGTACGATCGGCTCAACGGTGGCCGGCCGGTGCGGCGCCCGCGCACCGCGCTGGTCGATGCCACGCCGTGGGCCAGCGCCTTCCCCGTCGGACTGGCCCGCTTGCTGCCGGGCGACCTGCGCGGCACACCGTGGCCGCTCCACCGCGCCGTCGCCGACGCACTTGCCGCGGTGGACCTCGCCCCGGGGCCTCACCCCTACCCGGCGCAAGGGCCGTGGACGCTGTCGATGCGGTTTGTGGCCGACCGCTGGTTCCAGTGGCTCGGTTTCACCGGGCGTCTGCCGGCCGCCACCGCTGCGAGGCTTTCGGACCTCGCCTGGACCGACGAGCAGCACCCGGACCTGGACCTCGCGCTGGATGGTCAAGCCGTCGCGGGCTTGGAGGGCGCGCGCGACGTCGCAGCGGTGACGTTGGCTTGGTCGGCCGATGCCAGCGAACTCGGGGCCCGATTCCTGCGCGAGACCGGGACGTTTGGCACCACGATCGAGCTGCGGCTGGACCTGGAGCCGCTCGCCGAGGTGGCCGGCCGCGCAGTGGCGGCGGGTGTGCGGGCATTCTTGAGCGCGGATGGGTAGGCAGTGCTGGGTGGCGAGGCGCGGACGTCGAGGCTGACCTGGCGACGACTGACGCCATTCGCCTGGAGATCCCCGATTGCGGCGGCGTCACCGTTTCCACGCAGGCCTGGGTCTCGCCTGGCTCTCAGGGTCAGCCGGCGCCGAATCCGCGATAGCGGTGGTCCCCGGCAGTGGCGCCGGACAGGGACAGGGACAGGTGCAGGGTCAGGACCTGCGCAAATCCCTCGTGCGAACGCCCACATCCGACGCTGGCCCTGTGCCTGTGCCTGCGCCTGTCCGGCGCAGCCGGCTGACCCTGAGAGCTCTGCCCGGTCGCAATGGCCGTGGCACCAGAGGCCATTCGCCCGTAGATCCCCGACTGCGGCGGCGCCCCCGTCTCCACGCAGGCCTGGGTCTCGCCTGGCTCTCAGGGTCAGCCGGCGCCGAATCCGTGATGGCGGTGGTCCCCGGCTGTGGCGCCGGACAGGGACAGGAACAGGTGCAGGGCCAGGACCTGAGCAAATCCCTCGTGTGAGCGCCCACATCCGACGCTGGCCCTGTGCCTGTGCCTGCGCCTGTCCGGCGCAGCCGGCTGACCCTGGGAGCTCTGCCCGGTCGCAATGGCCGTGGTACCAGAGGCCAATCGCCCGTAGATCCCCGACTGCGGCGGCGCCCCCGTCTCCACGCAGGCCTGGGTCTGGCCTGGCTCTCAGGGTCAGCCGGCGCCGAATCCGCGATGGCGGTGGTCCCCGGCTGTGGCGCCGGTCAGGGACAGGCACAGGTGCAGGGTCAGGACCTGGTCAAATCGCTCGTGCGCCGCGCGACCGCCAACTCCTGGCGGCAGGCGGCTGGTTTCTCAGGTGGCCGGGGCAACGCGGCCGGTCCCGAACGCAGGATCGGTGCAATCCATGGAGCTGGGTTCCTGTCTCAAGCATGCCGACTACACTGCATTCCCGAGGCCGACCACCACGCCGGCCTGCAGCGAGGCGGCACTGCCCGCCACTGGCATTGCCATCAGCCCCTCGCCATCGCCGCCCGAGTTCCACGCAAGCGTCACCGCCATTGCCGGCGCCGACTTCCACCCGCCGGCCGCCGGCTCGATGATCGCGACTTCGCTGCCGTCGCGGCTGCGCTGCACGATCGCAGATATTGGCACCGCCGCGCTCGCCCGCAGCCACGCCGCGTGGGCAACCGCGCCGTCGAGGCCTCGCGCCCGTACGCGCAAGGGGCCCAGTGCGGGCCAAGCTCGACCGACCGCCGCGGGCAGCGCCTGTTGCCCGTCAGCCTGGCCCGCGATAGTGGGCAACGACAAATCTGCAAGCCCCGGGCCGCCAGCGGTGCGGAAGTGCATGACCTGCGTCAGGATCGCCTTCTGGGCCGTACCAAGCGCCGGGTTGGGAATCTGCTCGACCTGCAACGCCACCGTCAGCCGCAACTGCGCGTGCGCCGGAAGCACCGGACCGGGCGCGGTCAAGAGAGCCATCTTGCTGGCGAGGTTGTCGACATTGGCGACCGCCACCGCTGGCGGCACGGTCGGCCCGCTGGCGACGGTATGCGCAAGGACCGCGCGAACCAGCACCACGGACTCCCCCGACACCAGCGTCAAGCGGTCGATCGCTGGCGCGTCGAGCTTGAGATCCGGCGCGCCCGGCTGCCACGTCGCCGAGGCCACCACTACACCGGCCGCGTGCGCCAGCGCGGTCACCGGTGCGGCACCCGCGAGTGCCAACGCGACCGCGTGCACGTGCGGCTGCGCCAGCGTCAATTGCACCACCACCAGCGGCGCGAACGCTTGCGGCGCTGCCGCTGCTTGCGAGGCTTGCCACACATCGTCTTCGTCCATCCAGGCCGACCACGGCGGCGCGTCGACAGTGGAATCCGTCGCCGGTGCCGACTGCGGCGGTGCTGCCACCCGCAGCGCCTTCGCCCAGCCATCAGCCCAAGGCACGTTGGCGATCTCGCCCACAAGCCCTGCCGGCCACGCAAACGCCGGCATCGGCGGACCGCTGGCATCGAGACCCGCCGCCTGCACCGGCCCGACTGCGAACGGCAGAAAGCCGACCAACGTCGTGAAAACCTGGGTCGGCTCAAACACCGCGGCCCCGGCCCCGGCGTTGGCCGCCGCCTGCTTCTGCACGCCCGACGGCGAGTCCAGGGCCTCCAGCGGGTCCACCGCCCACAGCCGCAGCCGCTGCTGCCGCCCGACCCCTTTTTCGGCCCCGTCCGGCACCCAACTGCCGAACAGCGGCTGGTCGCCGAGCAGCAGCGGTTTTTCGCCCTTGCCCTGGACCTGAGAGCCCCCAATCGCCACCCACGTCTTGCCAACGGCATTCCAGCGCGAAAGTTCGACCTTGTGCAGGGCATACCGCACGGTGGCGATGCGGTCGGCCTCGGTGGCTTGGGGGTTGCCGATCACGTCGTCGGGCAGGCTCACTGTGCCATTGAAGCCCACCTGCGCCGCGTCGGCCACCGGCCGCGCAAACGTCAAGTCCAAGCGCACGTCGAGCGGCAGCACCGGCGCGTCGTCGGGCGGCGGCGACGCCAGATCCAGCGGCTTGGCCGTGGCCCAGTCAGGTGACAGATAGCCCTTGTCGTCGGCCAGCGATGGCTGCAACGCCAACGGCCAGACCACAGGTGACAGCGCGTGCGCAGCCGACCCCGCGCCAAGCGGGGCCGCCACCCGCGGCGGGTCTTTGACGGTCGCTATCGGCTTGCCTTTGCTGGGCGTGTTCGGCGGTTGTGTCCGCTGCACCGCCAGCGATTTCTGGAAACTGCCGTAGAAAGGAATGCTGCCGGTCGCCGTCGCGTTGGCCAGCACATGAAACGGCCGCCAGGCGTCCACCGTCACGTCTGCGGTCACGCTACCCGACAGCCCATAGCCAAACGCCTTGGCCCAGAACGAACCGGCCACGCCGGCCTTGGCCTGCAACTGCGGCGGCGACCAACTGATGTCGGCCACCGCCGACAGCCAGATCTGCGCGCCGACGTCCAATGGGCCAAAGTTCTTCTTGAACTGGTAGCCAACCTTGCCGCCGGTGCGGGCGCGCTTGGCGTCGATGAGCAGGAACGCCTGGGCTTCGAGGAACGAGACGATCTTGGCCTTGATTCGCGCGGATTCCGGTGTTTCCAAGCCGACTTTGACGTACCACTTGCCCGCATCGTGGAAGTCGAAGAACGCCTCGCTGCTGCCAGCAATGTCGATGAGTTCGCCGCCCTCTGGGTAGCGCCAGCGGGCATCCAAACCGAAAAGTGCCGTGCCAGCCAGCCCATCGAAGACCGAGTAGGCGCGAAAGGCCGCGTCTTTCTTGAGCTCGCTTCGGTCCTTCATGAGGTTGGCACGGCCCTCCAGAAACACCACCGGGCCAGGTAGGGTCACCAGCAGCAGAAACTTGCCGTTGAACGGCTTGCCGTTGTCGGCGTTGGTGGCAACGGTGACACCCGCGCCGAAGGCCAAAGTGCCCGGTTTGGGTGCCCATTTTGCGAGTTCGGCGACGCCGGGCGGGGCCTTTTGCAGCCAGCCGGGCTTGCCGCTGCCATCGGGGATGGCGAACCACTTTTCGTCGGCGGTCTTGTTGGGGGCGTAGTTGTACGCGAACAAGCCGGTCAGGCCATACAGGGACAGGCCGGTGTTGAAGATCTTGATGCCTTTGGACAATTCGAGGTCGAGCTTGATGGCGAAGTATTTGAACGGTTTGCCCTTGTCATCTTTGGCCGAGCCGAAGCGAACCTGGCCGTCGACGCAGGCATCGATCGGATAGAGCTTGACCTTGACGTTACCCTCAAAAGCCGTGCCCTCGGGGCCTTCTTTCATGGCGAGGTCGCCGATGAAATGGAGCACTTTCGGCACTGTGAACTCGACGCCGATGCCGTCGAACGAGGTGCCGAGGTGGTTCCAGCTCTTGTCGAAGCGCAGGCGGAGGCCCTTTGCGGACGCGCCGGCAGGCATGGACGTTGACAGCTTGATCGCGGCGTCCACGGCCATTTCGCGGTCGCCGTTGGCCTGGGTCGTGAAGCCCAACCGAGAAACGACGGCCTCAAACGGCCCGAGCTTGGCGGAGATTGGCTGGGCGAGAGGCAGCCAGCCGCCCTTGAGGTTGACCTTGCCGTCGGACGTGATTTCCAGGCCGGCAATCGGGATGGCCTGGCTGGCTTCGCCGTTGAGGGTGAGCTTGGCGGAGCCGGTCAGCGCGAGCGCCGAGGGGCCGGTGGGGTTGGATTTGAGTTCGATGGCGGTCAGATCGATGGTCAAGCCGTTGGTGGCGGTGCCCAGCGTGAGCTTGACGGGCTGGTCGGGGGCGGTGGCCAGCGTGATGTTCCAGCCTCCGCCTTGGGCCAACGCCGCGGTGATGGTGAGGTCCTGATCGAAGAACGGCAGCCGGAGCTTGCCTTTGGCGCCGCCAGCGACGAGGGCGTTCTTGACCAGTGCGACGGAAATGCCCTCGAGGGCGATGGCGAAGCCGCCGATGGCGCCGGAGAGGTTGCCGGAGAATTTGGACTGCGCGGGGTTCCAGGTCGGGGGCTGGGATTCTTTGACGTCCAGGGTGGCGGTGATGCCGCCCGAGGTGAACAGGGCCGTCTTTGCGGCGATGGTGATGGGGGAGCCGTTGGTGGTTTGGAGGGGGAGCTGGACGAGGAGGTTTTCGAGGGTCAGGCGGGGGCCGGTGGGGGCGTTGAATTCGGGGAGGATCTTGGACGCGGCGATGATGATGTCGGTGTTGGTGATGCGAGAGCTGTCTTTCGATCGCATCGGGAATTTTATCGTCACCTCGCGACCTTATAGGCCAGGAGGTGCCTAGATGGTTCAGTTGAGTGAGATGGTGTGGGCGAAGTCGATGTTTGGCGCGGCGCTGTTGGGCG
>VGRO01000068.1 GCA_016875335.1 Deltaproteobacteria bacterium
AGGGGGCGGAGTGGACGAGGCCGCGCAGGCGGCGCGCTGCACTGTGCGCGGCTCGCGCCAGGGCGTCAAGGTCAAGGTGCGGGCGAGTTCCGGCACAACCCGCGGAGCGGAATGGACGTCGCCCCGCTCGGCACGTGCCACGCCCGGGATTCGTGCCCACGGCGTAATCCGTCCACTGCCCAGTTCCGGGCCGGCGGGTCCACCTGCCTGGCGCACCGTGCCTGCGAACGGCGTGCACACAGCTCCGCGCGGCCAATCTGCCGCGGCCCGCCCCGCGCCGACGTGCATGCTGGCGCCGCGGCCGGCCCTCCGACGCAGCCCGTGACCCGGTCGGCCACCTGTGGCACGCTGGCCTCCGGCCGACACCGCCTCGGCCGGCGAAGGCCGCACAGCTTGGCCCCACCACCGACCACTGCCGCGTCCCACTCGGCCTCGCGCCGCAGCCTGCACCGCGCCAGTCCGGCCCTGCTTTGCGCGCTCGCGGCCGCCGTCGCCGTCGCTGCGGTCGCGTGGCGCACCGAGCGCTTCGTTCCGGACGACGCGTACTTCTACCTCGTGGTCGCGCGCAACCTGGCGCGCTTTGGCCAGCACACGTTCTCTGGCGTCTTCGACACCGACGGCGTTCACCCGCTGTGGACGTGGATGGCGACGGCCGCGACCTGGGCCCTGGACCACATCGAACCGCGCTGGGTGGCCTCGCCGCGCGGGTTGCTCGCCCTGCACTACGCCTTGCTCGCGGTCGGGGCGTGGACGATGGCGACGGCGGCGCGGGCGCTCGGGGGCTCTGCGCTTTTGGCCGGAACCGTCGCGACCGCCTTCGTCGCCACCATGGCCGGGCTGCACACCGAGGCGGCGGCGTCCTATGTCGTACTCGCCCTGCTGAGCCGGGCGTGGCTCGCGGCACCCCGGTCGGTGGCAGGGGGCACCATGGTCGGCGCTCTCGCGGCGTTCGCGATCTTCGCCCGCCTCGACCACGGATTCCTTGCCGTCGCGATCCTCTTCGCCTGGCACCGGGATGCGGTCCATCGCCGTTGCACCCTGGCGGCGTGGCTGGCGATGGCCATGCCAGTCGCGACCTGGCTGCTGTGGCACCGGGTGGCGTTTGGCGCGTGGGTGCCGGTGTCCGGTTGGCTCAAGTCGACTGCACCGGCCCTGTGCCCGAGCGGTATCCACGTTGGCGGCATCGCCTCGGCGCTCTCCGGGTGGAACCTCGCGGCCGGGTGGGCCCCGCTGGCGGCGATGGGCCTGGCCCTGCACGCGAGCCGAGGTGCGCAATCGCGGCTGCGGACCCTGGTGTGGGCGTTCGCCATCGGCTGCGCCCTGCACGCGGCGCAAGTCGCCCTGCTCACCCATCACCCGGCCTCGTGGCTGTGGTACTACGTTGCGCCGGTCCTGGGCGGCACCTGGGCGCTGGTGCTGGCGGTGCGCGACCGTCCGGCGCTGGGGCGCTGGTTGGCCGTCAGTGGCGCCGTCGTCGGCGCAGCCTATGCGAGTTGGGTGGCCGTGCGACCCACGCCGCAGAGCGAAGGAGCAACCGTCGTCGCCTGGCTCGAACGCCAAGGCAACGCCGACGCAACCCTGCTGGTCAGCGATTCGCCCGGAGAAATCGCGTTTCGGACCCGCCACCGCGTCGTCGCCCTGGATCTGCTGACGGCCAACCCGCGCCTCGCCGCACAAGTCCACGCGGCCCCCGACCCGACTTCGCCGCTTTTCGAGGCCGCCCGCCGGGCCGGCCGGCCCGTACAGTACCTGGTAGTGACGACCGGAACCTGGCTGTCGGCCGTGCGGGTCGCCAAGGACGCGCAAGCGATCGAGATCGGGTTCTTGAGGCCGGGCGCATGCAGGGGCAGGTCATGGGCTAGCCTGCCGCGGCTGGGTAGGCCGCTGGTGCGCGAACCGGGGCTGACGGTGTGGAAGGTGGGGGCGGACGCGGGGGCCAAGGACTGATCTGCGTTCGGCGGGAGGAATCCTGCGTCGACCAACGCGCCCGCCGGCCTTGGTCCTGCCCCGAGGCTGTGCCTGTAGCTGTGCCTGACCGGCGCCAACTTTTGGGGATCATCGCCATCGCGGGGTCGGCGCCGGCGGAGCCTGAGGGCCGGGGATGCCACGGGATTGCCGTTGAACTGCGGGCATCGCCGCATCGGGGATCTGCGTGCGGATGGCCTCTGGTACTACGGACACTGCGACCGCACAGAGCTCTCAGGGTCAGCCGGCTGCGCCGGACAGGTGCAGGTGCGGGTTCTGGTGCAGTATCAGCTGCTTGCGGCGTGTGCAAGCCCTGGCTCGGCCGAGCGAGGGGCCTGCGTAGCTTCCAACCAAGGGTCTGCGCGCCACGCCCTGCTGTCAGACCTGCTGCGCGATGTCCGTCTTGGTCGCCGAATGCCGCATGCTGCGGCGCCGAGCGGCCATGGTCCTGCCACGCTGCGCATCCATTTCGCGTTCGTGTGAGCGCTTGCGGCTGCGGCTGGACTACGCGGGCTCCATGCTGTGCGCAGCACCAGGGACGCATGCCGCGGCCGCCACCGTCCAAGAAGAGGTCGTGCCATGAGCACCTTCGGCCAGATGCTCCACCTCGCCCGCGCCGGTGCATCCGTATTGCACATCGCATCCTACGAGTGGGAGCGGGTACGCGGCCTCGTCACTGGGCTGGCCAACGAGCTCAAACTGCCGATGAAGGTGTGGAGCCAGTCCAGCGGTCTGTACGCCTGCAACGAAGCTGGCGAGGTCAGCGTCGACGATGCGGGGGCGACCGACCCGCTTGAAGTCCTGCGCCAGATCCATGGTGCGGAAGACTCCGGCGTTTGGCTTCTGGAAGACTTTCAGCCGTTCTTGCGCGAAGAGCACCACCCGCTGCTGCGCTGGCTGCGCGAGATCGCGCGGTTGCCGCCTTCGCCGCGCAGGGTGGTCGTGCTGTCCACGCCGCTCGCGGGGCTGCCGGTCGACCTGCGCAAGGAGGTCCCCACCATCGAACTCGAGTTGCCCGGCGTGGACGACCTACGAGTCGTGCTGCGCGACGTGGGCGCGGCTCTCGGCAAGCGCACTTCGGCCGACGAGGCCCTGCTG
Organism: Deltaproteobacteria bacterium; assembly: GCA_016875335.1. Classification (GTDB taxonomy): domain Bacteria; phylum Myxococcota_A; class UBA9042; order UBA9042; family UBA9042; genus SXRM01. The sequence continues at coordinate 3,064 of VGRO01000068.1, forward strand.
GACGCCGCGCGCGGCTTGACCGTGATGGAAGCGCGGTTGGCGTTCGGCAAGGCCGCTGCCCAACTCGACCGCCTCGACTATGGGGCGGTGCCGCTGGTGGCACAGGAAAAGGAGCGCATCATCAAACAGAGCGAGGTGCTCGAGTACTACCCGACCGACGCCCGCCTGACCGACGTGGGCGGTCTCGACCAGCTCAAGGCGTGGCTCGACCGGCGCGGCAGGGCGTTCGGTGCCGGTGCACGCGACTTCGGGCTGGACGCGCCCAAGGGCGTGCTGCTGCTGGGCGTGCAGGGCTGCGGCAAGAGCCTGCTGGCCAAGGCCGTTGCGGCGACCTGGCAGTTTCCTTTGCTCCGCTTCGATATGGGCAAGGTGTTCGGCGGCATCGTCGGCCAGTCCGAGGGCAACATTCGAACGGCGCTGCAAGTGGCGCAGGCGCTCGCTCCGTGTGTGCTGTGGATTGACGAGATCGAAAAGGGCCTCGCCGGCATGGGCAGCTCTGACCAGACCGATGGCGGCACCACCGCGCGGGTAGTCGGCACGCTGCTGACGTGGATGCAAGAGAAGAAGGACCCGGTGTTTGTGGTCGCGACCGCCAACCGCATCGATATGCTGCCGCCTGAGCTGCTGCGCAAGGGCCGCTTTGACGAGATCTTTTTCGTCGATCTGCCGACCTGCGCGGTTCGCGCAGACATCTTGGCCATCCACCTGACCAAGAAGCGCCGCGACCCCAAGGAGTTTGCGCTCGCAGACCTCGCCGCGCGCTCAGTGGGGTTCTCTGGCGCGGAGTTGGAGGAGGCCGTGCGCGAGGGTCTGTATGACGCCTTCGCCGAGGGTCGCGAGCTGCACACCGACCACGTTGCGCGCGCGCTCGACAACACCTTTCCGCTGTCTCGGACCATGCGCGACCAGATCAACGGCCTGCGCCAATGGGCGAAAGTGCGCGCACGCCTGGCCGCCGGGGATCCGCCCGAGCCGCTTGCCGAGGAGGCACCCGAGGCTGCAGCGCCAAAGCTGCGCCAAGAGGCGAGCCGCAACCCCTTCATCCCGGAGGTCCGCTCGTGAAGGTGCTTTTCTTCCACGCGACCGCAGGCCACCCCAATGTCGCGCGGCCACTGATGAACCAGGCCGCGAACGTGCTGCGGCCGTTCAACCGCTTTCTTGGGCAGGCCATCCACTCCGCAAAGCAGCGGCAGACGCGCTACCAACTGCCGTGGGAGTGGGTGCGCAACCTGATGTCAATCCAGCTGGTTCCGACGGACAGCTTGGTGCGGGTGCCGCGCCGGCAGCCGGGCGTGGTACTGGCCGACTGGCCTGCGGACAAGGCGCCCGAGCTGGCCCAGACTGGGTTCGTGCCTAACCGCGGGGTGGCTGTGCGCTTCACTGCGGCCATGCGGACCGCAGGCGGGCTGCTGGTCCACGCCGATCCGCCGCTGCTCTCCGGCGACCGGGTGCTGTGGTGCATGGTCGAGAGCGCCGTGGTGCCCGAGCCGGAGCCACCACCTCCCGAACTGGTTTGGGACCTCGGCGGAACTGAGCTTTGTCTCACCGCCGCGCCGCGCGCCGACGAGGAAGGCCGACACTGGCTGTTGCGTTTGGAAGGCCACGTGGGCGACTGCGCCTTGATCGTCGATGGCGAGCAGGTCGCGGCCGAGGCGATGCCGACGTTGGACGGCCGTCTGCGCGCGGTTGACCAGGCTGGCGCCACCTTCGACGTCCAAGACGGGATCATTCGCACCGAGACACCCCCTGCCGACGGGCTGCTGCGCGGTTCCGATGGCCTGCGCTATCGCTGGCATAAGGCGCAGGCCACCGGCCGAGATGGCTGCTGGGTGCAACTCTTGCTGCCGAACGACACGCAAGAGGAGGAATTCCTGGACCCGCGGGCCGCCTTCTGCGAAGGCGACGTTCGCGAAGTGTGGACGCAGCCCCGGCATCGCCAAGACACGTGTTTCCACGTCAAGAAGGTCGATCAGGACCGCTATCAGCTCTTGCTCGACCGCTATCCGCCGCAAGACACGATCCTCTACTTGCCCGTAGACGTGCGCACCCTGCACCTCCAAAAGCGCGCGCTGCGCCAGCTGGCCGAAGCGCCGCTGCCCCACCACCAGGGCCTGCTGCGGCTGTGCGAGGACCCCCAGCATGTGCGGTGGCCGCGCGTGACGCCCGTGCACATCCCTGACGAGGGCTGGCGCGCGCTTACCGACGTCACCCGCGACGGCACGGACGAGCAGCGGCGGTTCGTCGCCAAGGCGCTCGGCTCGCCCGATTTCGCGTTTCTGGAGGGCCCGCCCGGCTCAGGCAAGACCACCGCGATCTGCGAGATCGTCCAGCAATTGGTGGCAAAGGGAGAGCGGGTGTTGCTCTGCGCCTCCACCCACGTCGCCATCGACAACGTGCTGGAGCGGTTGCTTGAGACCACTTCGCCCATCGACGCGGTGCGCGTCGGCAGGCTCGACAAGGTCGATGACGCCGTGCAGTCCACCCAACTCGACGAACGCGCGGCCGCCTTGGTCGCCACATGGCGCCAGCAAGCGACGATGGGCGCCTTCGGCGATGCAGAGCTTCAGCAGATGGCGGTGCGCACCGTCATCATGGCCGCCAACCTGACCTGCGGCACGACGATGGGCATCGTGAACCACCCGCTGTTTTGGGGTCGAGACGACGACCTGCACGTGGCCGAGCGGCCCATCACCACCATGCCCCACTGGGACGTACTCATCGTGGACGAGGCCAGCAAGACGCTCATCCAAGAGTTCATGGTCCCGGCTGTGATGGCCAAGCGCTGGATGATCGTCGGCGACGTGCGGCAGCTGCCACCCTTTGCGGACCGCGCCGACCTCGTCGCAAACCTACGCGACCTCGTGGACGAGTACGACAAGCCCGTTTTCCCGCTCGACCACCAGCGGGCATGCCTGCTGCTGTTCCGGCTGATCCAGGACCGACTGCTGCAGCCAGCCATGCGCTGGCTCATCGTCGAGCGGCCCGGCGTGCTGACCTGGATTGAGCGCGAACTGCAAGCCCACCCCCATCCAGAACTGTCGGTGGTCCGCATCGTCGCCACGCATGGCCCGTCGAGCGGGCCGGTGGACGCCGTGACGGTCGCCCAAATCCGCGCGGGCGCGGTCGACGCGCTGCGGCTCGCGGCGGCCCAGTGGGTGCTGGTGGGCGATGACCTGATCGGCGAGGTGTCCGCGTGGCTGCCGGCCAACCTGCTCATCGCCAAGGAACTGACCGGCACCGGCGCTCCCCTGCATGAGGGCGATGTGCTGCTCTCGCGACAGGCGTGGTGGTTGCAGCGCTCGGGGCCGCTGCAGTGGTCCAATCGGGACCGCAAGTTCAGGCGAGACGACGTAACGACCATCGCGGACGCTCAGGCGTGCGAGGCGGAAGGGTTGCGACGCGCCGACCTCGCGCAGGAGATCGCCTGGCGCCTCACCCGCTTGCACGAGCTCCGCCACGGCCGCAACGACGGGGAGCGCAAGCGCCTGCGCGGCGACTTGCAGCGCCTCCGCCCGGCCGCGGTGTCCATTGACGAGCCCCTCGCTGAGCTTGAGGACATCGGGCTGCCAAGCATTTTGGAGGTCTTGCAGGAGGGCATCGGCGTAGATCGGGCGAAGCGGCGCAGTGCGCTCACCGCTGGCTTGAAGGCCGCGCGGCGACAGGACTACGACGCACGGTTCGCAAGCCTCACCTATCAGCACCGCATGCACGCCGACGTCGCAGCCTTTCCCCGCGAGGTTTTCTACTCTGGGCAGGCCCTTCGCGACGCAAACACCATCCAGAGCCGCGACGCCCAGCTCGGCTGGGACTTCGGCCAGGTTCGGTCGCGGCGCACGTGGCTTGACGTCGATGGTCGCGAGCAGGGGGGCGTCAACTACGACGAGATCAGCCTGATGGCCGCCATGCTGCGCGAATTCCTCGCGTGGGCGAAGCGCAAGGGGCCGCCCGCCCGCCGTCTGCCCAAAGTCTGGGAGGTGGCCTGCCTGTGCTTCTATGCCAAACAGGACCGGGCGATCTCCGACATGCTCCGCGCGGTGACTGGAGACGACCGCAAGACGCGTTTCATGGCCCCGGACACGCCCGTCGAGATCGTGTGCGGCACGGTGGACCGCTTCCAGGGCCGTGAAGCGGACCTGGTCCTGTTGTCGATGCGCAACACGCGCAGGCCGGGTTTCCTCGACAGCCCGAACCGCCTGAACGTGGCCGTGACGCGCGCGCGACAACAGTTGGTCGTGGTCGGAAACCACGGTTACTTCCACAGTTGCCGCGTCTCGGAGCTTGAAGAACTCGCTCGCCGAACGCCCCGCGTCGATCCGCACGAAGTCCGCGACCGTAGGAGCAACCCATGAGATGTGAACTGACGACTGAGATCGCAGTGACGCGCGTGACGGTTTTCGCCGAATTGGCGTTTCTGGAGCGCCGTCCTGAACTGGGCCTGCTTTGCCGGACTGCGCGGGACCACGGCCGCAGTATCACCACCTCTGTGGTGCAGTCGGCGCTGCCGGGTCTGCCAGACGCTGGCGCGACCAACGTCATCGCCTGGTGCAAGATGATCGGGCTTTGCGACGCCCGCGGCGGCCTGACTGCGCTCGGCGAAGACGTGGCACAAAGTGACGAAGCGCCCGTGCCCGAGCAGGGCGTGTACGGCCTGTGGCTCGCCCAACACCCCGTCTTCGGACGGCGCGTGCTGTCTGTCGAGCGACTCGCCTCCAACCGCGACCACCGCTTTGAGGCCATTGAGACGCTCGCGATGGAGCCGGACCGCGGCAAGGTGTTCCGCTCGGTGGTCAACGCAAAGGACAGGTTCATCGTCCGCGACCTGCCCTCCAACCACGGCCAGCCCGGCGGGCTGCCAGTCGCCACCAAAGCGGTGTGCCGTTTCCGTTGGGCGCTAGAGTTCGACCAAGCGCGGGACCAGTGGCAGCTCGATGGCGTGGTGGAAGCCCCGAACACCAATGGCAAGGCGGCCATGGTGCCAATACGCCACGACCCCGAGTCCGATGGCCTTGACCTGTGGCAATTGGTTGCAACGTGGGCCACCGGTCCGCTGGCCGCTGTCGGGCGCTGGCAGCAGGCCCAGCGGCGACTGGCCGTCTCGTTTGACGGGCTCGCAGACGGCGAATTCGAGAGCTTCCGCAAGTCGCTGGCGCTGCGGAAAGTGGAGGTTCCGGGCAAGGGCACCTATCAAGACGTCACCCTGACCGACCTGCCCATCGGCCCGGCCTCTGCGCAGGACGCTCAGCGCTGGGCCCTGGCCCGTTTCGACCGACATTTGGCCGCGAATCCAGGGTACAGGAGCCGCGCCGCGGTCCGCGCGCAGTTCGCGCAGTTGACCGAAGACACGCCGCTAGAGGCGTTCGCGCCCACACTGCCGTCCCATGACGACCTGTTGGCGCAGGCGTGCAAAGACCCGCAGCGGCTGTGGTCTCTCGCCGCTCCTGTGGATCTGTCGCCGTTCACGCTGGCGGCGGACGAACTTGGGCCGATGCGCATTGGTGCCCCCGGGTTGGTTGCTGTCGATGCCCCTGAGGGTGCGGTGCGGGTTCCGTACCAGGCGGGGTGGCCCATGCGCAAGCTGGTGGAAAGCCTGCTCGCCGGCCACGTGCCCGCGCGCGTGCTGCTGTGCGATCGCTACGTGCGTGGCGAGGACAACCTCAAGATGCTCCAACTTCTGGTCGCGGCCCTGCGCGCAGTGGCCCCAAGCGTCATCGTCGACGTTTGGAGCGAAGGGGACGCCGCAGACTACAAGAAAATTCGACAGCTTACTGGTACAGCACCCCGCAGCTACCGCGACGAATTTGGCCGCGACGTCCCCCACGACAGGTATTTCCTTGTGCGCCACGCCAGCAGCCCCGGCTTCGGCTGGCAGATGAGCAACAGCCCTCTGCACGCGCGCTTGGACGTGGACGACGGCGGGCCTGACACCCGGTTGCGCTGGAAAGACCTCACTGCGACCCGCGTGCAGGCGCACGAAATTGCGTCGGCTTTTCGCAACTGGCTTACCGGAGGCGCACGATGAAACAGGGAACCATCCACCGCACTTTGTGTGACCGTGTGGATGCGCGCGGGGAAGCCCGGCTACCGACCGCCTGGGTCGGCGGCGAAGCCAGTCCTGGCGCGTGCGCTGATGGCGAGTGGCTGACGCGCACGCTGCCGCCAGCGGTCCCCGCCAAAGAAACGGCCATCCTCGCGTTTCTCGGCAGCGACAGCGCAGATGCCATTGCTGAACTGCTTGTCCACGCCGCCACCAAGGCGCGTGTGTATCTGCTCGTCGGGCCGCAATGGGGCACAGACCGCGCCGACGCCGCTCTGGCCCAGGGTCCGCGCCTGCTGGTGCGACGGGTCGCCGAGGTGCCAGCGTCCGCCGTCCTGAACGGGGCCGAAGCGCGGCTGTGGATCGGGGGGGACTGGTCGCTGCGGCTCGATCCGGCGCAGGCCCAGGCGCTGCGCCAGGTCTTTCTGCGGCTGTTTTGGCACGAGGCGACCGAGGAGGCATGGTCCGACGGCCGACAGTTCGCGTGGCACGCAGTGGGCGAGCGGCCGTTCGACGTGCCAGCCATGCCGGCTGCTGCAGCGGTGCGGTGGGAGGATCCAGACGCCCACCTATCCGGAGATCTCGGCGGCGCGCTGCTTCACCTCAGCGCCGGGCTGCCACCCGAGGTCGCGCCGCGGCGGCTGTGGTTTCCGGCTGGTCCCAGCCACCACGGGCAGCTCGCGCGGCTGGCGAAGGCGGGCGTCGAAGTGGTGTGGGCCGACCGAGGCTTGCCGGATCTCTACGTCAGTGGCGGCGAGGGCGAAGTCTTGATGCCCGGTGCGCAGGGCCGCCTGCGGCTCCGCCTTACCCCCAGCCAATCCGCTGCATTGGGGCAATTGTTGGCAGCCGCGCCCGTGTGGCGGTTCCGCACCGAGGCCAGGATCGGCGACGCGGCCTATCGCAACGCCCGATTCTGGCTGCCAGAAGAGGCAAGTGCCAGCGGTCTGCAGGCCGAACAACTCGTCGAATTGGCTGACATGACAGCGAGTTCGTTGCGCGAACTGCCGACGACCGCACCCGTCGAGGTGCCGGCCGCACAGCCACTGGCGCTGACCGTCCGCTATCAGTGGACCGTGGTGCCTCCTCGCGTGCCAGCCGGTGCGGTGGAGGACGTGCTGGTCGGTCGCTGGCGCAAGCTCGACCAGGACTGGCAAGCGCGCCTCGCGACCGTTCAAGAGGCGCTGGGCGAAGCCAAACACGAGCGCGGGCGCATGGGGCGCGCTCTGCAGCGGCTCCAAAGCGCCCTATTGGGTTTTGAGCGCACGCACGGTGGCCTGCTGCAGCGGGTGGAGGCGCTGCGCGCGCAACGGCCTTCGCTGGTCGGGCCTGGCGGCGCGGCAACGCTGCTCAGTCAGGCAGCTGAAGTCGAGGACGCCGCGCGCAAGCTTCACGGCGAACAAGACGCGGCCGAGCGCAAGGCACGAGAGGACGACGAGCGCGATAGGCAGCTTGCGGCGTGGCAGCGCCGCACGGAAGACGCAAAACGCGAACTGCCCAACCGACGCGCGGCGCTCAAAGCGGCGGAACAGCGCCGCGACGCCTGCGCAGAGGAGCTTCGCGGTGTCGACGAGGCCATGCAGGCCGCCGACAAGACGGCGAAGAAAAACGCCGTCGCCAGCCAGCGCAAGCTGGCCGACGACCTGCAGCGTGCCGAAAAGGAAATCGCCAAACACCGCAACGAAATTGAAGATTTGGCGCAGCAACTGGCCGGGTGCTTTGAGTTCCGCCCGCCGCCCGCTCCTGCCAGCCGCGCGCAACAGGTCAAAGGCCGCTTCGTCCCGGTCGCTTCCGCAGCGCGCTCTGCCGTCGATGTGCCCGACGAAAAACTGCCGGAGGTTGGGACCCTGCGCAGCCACAAGGGCCGTCGCTACCTCGTCATCGATTCGTGGGATCACCTCGCGGTTGGTGAGCAGGCTGCCGCTCGCCTCGCCGCCCACCTCGTCGCCCCGGAGAACACATGAAAGAGCAGCGCATCGCCATCGCCATCGACCGCGACGGCCGCATCACCGCTGACGCCGACGGCTTCACGCAGGGTGCGTGCCTCAGGGACCTTGAACGCCTGCTGGAAGGGCTCGCGCCCGGCACAGCTACCATGGATCGCAAACCAGACGCGGGCACCGCGCGCGCAACGACCGCGAACAAGCAGGTCGCAGGAAAAAAACCATGAGTGCGTACATGACGCTGTTGACGCCGATGACCGATCAGGCGTGCCTGCTCGACGCGCTGGCCGACCTCGGCTTTGGCGCTGCCCTGGTCGAGGTGCATGCAACCCCGGTTCGCCTCGAGGGCTACGGCGGCGACCAGCGCACCCAGACGGCGCATATCGTCATCCGGCGACACAACGTCGGCGTGGCTTCCAACGATGTGGGGTTCCTCGCCACGGCCACTGGGTACCAAGCGCTCGTCAGCGATTTCGACCACCCCAAGCTCGGATCAGGCTGGCTCGCCCAGCTCAACCAGCGCTACAGCGCACACTGGAGCGCGAAACAAGAGCGGCTCGCGGCAGAAGAGCGTCGCAGGCAAGAGCAAGAGCGGCAACGCCTCGTCGAAGCCCAACGCCAGGCAGTCCACGACCGCGCCAAGGCCATGGGCTACCGCGTGCAAGAGACGCGCGAGGGCGAGACCGTCCGCCTGTTGCTGGTCAAAAGGACCTACTGACCATGCTCCTCAACCTTGCCCGCACCCTCGCGCGCAGCGCTGCCAATGGCCCGGGTGAGCGCTTTGTCGTATGGGTCCAGGGCTGCCCGCTCGCCTGCCCCGGCTGCTGGAACCCCGACACCTGGGCTTTCGGGCGCCGCGAACTCCATTCGGTGCAGGACCTGGCGGCGATCATCCTGGCGACCCCGGGCCTAGAAGGCGTCACCTTCACCGGCGGCGAACCTTTCGCGCAGGCCCGCGCCTTGGCCGCGCTCGCCGCGCCGGTCCGCGCAGCCGGGCTGTCGGTATTCGTGTTCACCGGTTACGACCTCAGCGAGCTGACGCTGCCTGCGCACAGGGCGCTGCTTGAGCTTGCCGACGTGGTCGTGGCTGGTCGCTACCGGCAGGCAGAGCGGACCCTTGACCTGCCTTGGCGCGGCTCTGGGAATCAGCGCGTGCACTTTCTGTCGAACCGCTATGGTCCCGAGCAGTTGGCCGGACTGCCCGAAGTGGAATTCCACCTCTCGACGGACGGGTCGCTCGCTGTCACGGGGTTCCCCACCGCTGCGCTGCTCGGCCGGACGACCGCCGGGTAGTGCCGCGAAGGGGCCGCTTCCATCGAATTGCTGGCACGGTTGCTTGCCGCGCGGCTCGCCCCTTGCCGTCCCGTGGGGCTGACTCGACGCTCCGGTGCCTGGCGAGGCTTGTCGGTCTGGTGGGTTCCACGCCTTCCAGGTTCCTGGGAACACGCGGGCCTTGGTGGGTTGCGACCGGCAGGCTCGCAAAAGCTGTGGTCGCCCGCCCAACCACAATCGCCGCGACGAGTGCCTCAGCCCCAGGAGATGCATAAGTCCGATGGTCGTTCGCGCCCGAGCAGATCCAGCGATAGATCGCGTCGGCGCCCCAGGCCGGGTTGACAGCCCGCGCGCGCACGCCACAATCCGCACGACCGCGGGGCTGCGCCTTCGGTCGGAGTCGGCCCGCGCCATGCCAGCCAAGCGCCTGCGACCAGAAGGTTCCGTTGCCCACTGGCTAGAGGTGTTCGAACTCGCGGTCCACGAGTGCGCCGAACACCGCGCCGGCCGCAGCGACGTTTTCCTCTGGAACGCCCGCAAGGCGCAAGAAGCAGTGCTGTATGCCCTGGGCCACGACGCCGACCCAGCCGTTTGGGACGGGGTGCACGAGTACGGCGGCTGGTCGTGCGACCGGCTCGCCGACCGACTGGCGGCCAAGAACCTACTGCACCAGGGGATTCGCAAGCAGCTGGACAGTATTCGCTGGGCGGGCAACTTGGGAACGCACGTCCAGTCTCCCAGTTCGCCCGTCGACCAGACGACGCTCGAAGTGTGCCGGTCGGCCATCGTTCACACCGCGCAGTGGCTCTACGACAAATCCGCGCTTCAGCGCGACATGCCGCAGCGCCTGCAGGATGCGCTTCGCGATCTGGAAGCCAGCGCACCGCGGACGCCACCGGAGCAACGGGCGCAGGCTGAAATCGACGACCTTCGCAGGCAGTTCGACCGTGCAGAGGCGGCCCGTCAGGCGTTGGCAGAGGTTGTGGCCGACGCTGAGGGCAGCAAGGCCGTCCAGCGCAATGTGCTGCGGATGCGGCGGGCTGCGGCCGGTTGGCGCCTCTCGAGCATCGTCCTGGCCGCGGTGGCATGCGTGCTGGCTGCGATGTGGTGGGATGCCGGCCGCCGCCCGACCTGTGGCCCTGCGGCGACGGCGACGGCGGCGGTCGCTACTGCCACCGCGGTCGCGATGGCACCCGCGGCCGGTGGTGCGGCGCCGGTAGCCGTCGAAGCTGTCGCGCCAGACGCAACGAAACCCGGTGTCGCCGCGGTCGCCGGGTCAACCGCTTCAGAGGTCGGCGCCCAAGCTCCCGAGCCCGTGCGTCCGGTTCCCCGCGCATCCTCGCCCGTGGTCGGAGCTGACCCTGGGACCCCAGCCGCAGCAGCCGATTCCGCCGGGTCCGCGCCTGACCCCGCGGCTGCGGACCCGCCCGGCCGCGCCGCATCGCCGGCGCTTGCAGGACCGTCTTGCCAGCAAGGCGCGGTCCTTGTGCCCGCCAAGATGCTGCGGTTTTCCCGCGGCCCCTACCCGCGCCCGAAGTGGCCGACAGCGGCGGGCCCACCCAAGGCAGTCGAGGTTCCCGCATTCTGCATGGAGGTAGCACCAGCGACGGATGCTGCGTGGGCCGCGTGGTTGCTCAAGTCCGGCACTCCGGCGACTCCAGCAGCGCCACCGACCGAGGGCGAGCTTGCGAGCACCCGCGTGTGGGCGAGCTCCGACGGCTGGTGTCGATCCCGCGGTGGTCTCCTGCCCACGGTGGCGCAATACGAGGCGTGGTTGGCCGCCGTCGGCGGCGACATCAGGCTGGGCTGGGAGTGGGCGGACGACACCTTTCCTCCGGTCCTTTTCGGCTACGCGGCTGGCCCGCCATGCACCAAGTCGCGTTGCGCGCGCATGCTGCACGGGGGCGTCCTGGGGAAACGGTACGTCGGCGACCCCCGGCTCGCATGGCACCACGGCGGCGAGGGCCTTACCCAACGCAGCGTCGTGCGCGTGCGCTGCGCTTGGCCGGTCATTCCGTGATGGCCACCTCTGGCAGCCTTCAGTCGTCGCCCATTGGCGCTTTTGCGAGGGGCCCGGCAGGGACTGCGCAGGGCGTTCTCGGACGCCAGCGTTGGCGGCGACCGGTGCGGCGGGGCTTGGGCTCGCGAGATCACCGCAGCGCGCGCCACCACCTATTGCCAATGACGACCGCAATCGGCGATGGGACCAGGCCACGGCGTACACAGAGGGCTAGACAATGGATCCGCTGACCGCGTTTCGGGAATTGCGCGACCCTGGCCGCGACGCCAGCCTTCGGGATCGGGCGCTCGACCACAAGCGATTGGAGACCCTGCAGCGCTTTGGGCTGGACAGTACGCCAGACTTGAGAACCTATGACTTGGAGGACGGCTATCACAGTCCGAGGGAGCCTATCCGGATCGCGGTGGACACCGTCCTGATTCGGCTTCGCAGGTCTGGGCCGCGCGGTATTCTTCCAGAGGATCCTCACGACCTGGAAGCCTTGGCCAGGTGGTTTCGCAAAGCCGTCCACCGCCAGATTGGCGACCAAGTCGGACAGCGCGCAAGGGAGCGCAAAGGCGCAACGGCGGCCAAACACCAGGGCAGGCAGATCGCGCACGTCGGCGACCATGTCCATCAGCCACTGGTCCTTGAGCGCGGCCCAGACGGTCAACCGCGCATCGCGGTGGAGGATGGCGGCGGTCGCGACCTCACCGATGAAAGGCTCGCCTCCATTGCCACCGCCCGCCAAGACGTCGACGACGCCATCGAAGCCGAAGCCCTGGCCCGCTGTGCCAGCCGTCCGGCCTACGAGCGCGATTTCCGGGAGGGCATCGAGCTACTGCGCGATACCGTCCGGACTGAGGCGACGGTGGCCGAGGCCGCCCGCCAACTGGTCGACGCCGCGCCGCCCGAGCTGACTGCGACCATCGCGAAGCGGATCGGTGAGGCGGGATTGCACCTCGACGCGGCGGCCTTGGCCTTGCTGCGCGCGCGCGGCTGCGCAATTCCGAAGGCCGTCGAGTTGAACTGCCTCGCACAATCCGGCAACCGGCCTCTTGAGACTGCGGTGGACGAGCGCGCGCTGCTCGCGGCCGCGCGCCAAGCCGCCATCGATGCGACCCGCGTCAACCTCGACACCCGCTTCAAGAACTACCGCACCGCCATCATGAACCGTCTGACCCGACGCGCAGAAACGGAACATTGGCCGCCGGGCCGGCTCGACCGGGCCCAGGTCGTTGTGCACCACGAGTTGCAACTGCAGCAAAAGGTCACGGATCGTTTGGCAAAAGACTAGAACGCATCGCCTGTCAGACCAGCCCGCCAGGTTCCGTCCAACCCGATGACCGCCCGAGGTATCCCTTGTCGACCCCATTTGACCCCGCTGAACTCGCTCGCCGAATTGGTGTGGACCCGGCCGACATGGGTGCCGCCGAAGACCTCGGCCGCGCGGCCGACCCTGCCGCTGTCGGTGCCTCAGTGGCGGCCAATCTCGCTGCTGCAGTGTTGGCGCTGCAAGGCGCCGAACCCCTGGATTCGACGGTAGCCGAACAACATGGCATGCAACTCTACGAGGCAAAATCAGGCAGTCTACGGCTGACTGGCATCTTCGGGGCAGACGTTGCGCGCGTCGCCCCGGCAATCGACAGCGGTGAGACGGTTGCGCATGAGGGCGTCCACTGGCTGCACTTGGGGACGCGCGGCGCCGCTCTGGTCCACCTTGTCGACGGGCGCAGGGTTGCGATTGCCGAGGGGGGGCGCGTAGTCGTGCCAATCGCGTGCAGCGCTGCGCAAGTCCGTGTGGCGCAATTCGCGCCGCTCACCGCGCCAATCGCCGAATGGGTGACTGCGGAGGCCCCCGACTGGCTGCGCGGCGAGCTAGAGGCTTGTGCGGATGCAAGCCTCAGTCCGTTGTGGCCAGCAACGGCTGCCGGTTTGGCCGCGCGCCACGGCGTCGCAGCGGACCCGAGCGCCGAAGTTGCGCGCATCCTCGCCGGCCAGGCCACCGTGCCCCCTTATCGCGATTGGATCGCTGGCCTCTCCGCACAGAACTTGGCCGACATCGCCGACCTCGGCGTCGCAGCCGCCTCTAGCCTTGCCGAAGACCTGGCAGACCTCGACGAGGCCTATGACCCCGGCGATGCGGGGTGGTGGCAGGCGCTGCTGGCGAAGTGCTGGCGCCGGGAGCAGCTGCAGGCTGCGCGCGCGGTGCTAGCCTGGCACGGCGTCCAGGGGGCGCTCGACGCCGTCCTCGCCCACGTCGACCAGCTCGGCGGTGATCTGTGGGCTGGCGTGGCGCGTCCTGTCCCGCTGGAAGACGATCGCCTGCACAGCGCCGCCGTCGTTGACCCGGACGCCTGGTGGGTGCGGTTGGGCACCGGAGACTAACCGATGGACTGGCCGCGCATCGCAATTCGCCTCGCCAACGGCACGCTGCCGCCCGTCGAGCTCAAGGCATTGCGATCAAAGCTGCGCGCCGGCCCGTGGCTGTGGCCCCTGCCGACTGCGCCGGAGTTGGCCCAATGCCAAGACATAGCCCAGACAGCGGAAGTGTCGCCGAACGCCTCGGTCCTGCTGGCCTCGTTCGGGGCCAACCGCTGTGACCTGTGGGTGTTTCCAGCGCCGGTCGGTGCTGCGCTCGCCACGGCGACACTGGCGCCCAACGCCCGCCGAGCCTTGCGCGATGCCTTGACCGCGGTGGCGCGCACAGTGCCCACACCGGCGGCGATCGCTGTGCAGCACGCTTTCAAGGACGTCTTGGCCGGGCATCTGGCAAGCCATGGCGCAGCTGGGTCCGCCGGTGTTGCGCCGGACTCGTTGTCAGGGCACAGCTTTGGGCTGGCCTTTGCCATCGCCGCCACCGCGTGCGCTACGCGGGTCCATCCGCGGCCCGACACCTTGGCCATCGCCGAGCTGACGGACAGCGGCGAAGTGATCGGCGCCGCCCTTGAGGGCAAACTGGATCTGTTGGCCAGAACCACCCGGCGCATCGTGCGCGTCCTGGTCGCCAGGGACAGCGAGGTGCAGGCGCGGCAGCTGCTCGACGCGGCGGGCCGACCCGACATCGCGGTCCTTGGCGTGACCAGCTTGCCGATAGCGCTGGCAGAGGCGTTCGATGGCGACGTGGTGCGCGACCAGCTTGCCGCCGAGCACGATCCAGTGCGTCGAGCGCGCATCCTGCGGCGCTTTTGGCACCTCGTGCGCACCGGCCGCCATGTGGTGCAAGACTGGGCCCAGGTCGCCGATCTGCTGGAGCGGACGCGCTCAGCGTGGACAAACCTGCCCGATGGTGAGGCGGCAGAGCTCGAATTTCTGCACTCGATCGCGGGCCGACACGCGGGTCGGGCCATTCGCCAGCTTCCGTCGCCCCAGCGCCTCGAACACCTGCCCGACAGCTACCGCGCCGACGTCCTGGCCAACTGGATTCAGAACGCCTCGGACGGCGGTGCCATCGACGCGGCCATCGTGGCCGAAGCCGCCGCCCTCACCCACGGTGCCATGAACCGCGATGGGGCCAAGCTTGCCGGCGCGTTAGGGCGCTACCGGCAGCTGCGTTTCGGCGAAGAACCGCAAGCCCTCGAGCTGCTCCAGCGCGCCACGTCGCTGTGGTGGCGCGAGCAGGACTTCGACAACTTGTCCTTGCCGCTGTCTGCGGCGCTGCGCTTGGCGGGCGCGTTGCGCGACCGAACAGCCTTCGAGGGGCTTGCATCGCTAGCCCGCGAGGTCATCGAAGACCAACTCGTGGCCGATCCGAGCTACCTGCAACTGGCGCTCGGCACCGGGCTCGCGCTGCTGGGCGAGTGGCCGTTGGCCGACGCGGCGCTGGAGACGCCGTCGCACGGCACAGGCCATGTCGGGGCGAGCGCGCTGCGTTGGCGGATGCGCTGTGCGCGGAGCCTGGGGCGGCCGACCGACGCGCTGCAGCGGGCGCTGGTGGGGTTGCCACCCGCGGTCGGTACGTGGTTCGTGGCGCTGGCAGAGCTGGACTGTGCGCTCGTTGAGGGGCGCGACCCAGGGCCGGCGCTGCGCGGCGTGCTGGCCTGTCAGCCGGCGTTGCAGGGGCTCGCCGCCGTGTGCGCAGGGGTGGCTGTCGACGCGCAGGCCGAGCGGGTGGCGCGGTTCTTTCCTTATTGAGTTCCGGCGACCTTGCACTGCATTGAGCCTTGTTGTGAGCTATGCGATGCGAAAGCCGAGCAATTCACTAGCGGTGCCCACCACCGCCCAGCGACGGGTTGCTGCGAGCGCAGTCACGCCCTCGGCCTGGCCGAGCCGCATTGGCTGCGGATCATTCGCGCTCCACAGCCAGACATTGCCTGACCGGTCCACCGAAACGAACCGGGGTACCGCGCTGCCGTTGGTCGCGTCCGGCACGAACGCAAGACGGCGGGTGGCGGGTGCGGCCAACGCACCATGGTGGATGCCCAATGCCGGGGCAGTGACCACGATCTGATGCTGCGTCGCGACAGCGGCGGCCCGACAGTCAGCGGCAAGCGCCACCGCGCACACGCTTTCAGTCGTTGAGCGGCGCAGGACATTGGGCGGCGACTGCCACCACTGGCCCTCCAGCGCGAGCACCGACCACTGGCCATCCGTCGTCAACACGTGCAGGCCGCCATCGCCGAACTGCAAGTGCGCGATGGTCTGGCCCGGTAGCCAAATGACCGGTTTTGGCATCTCGTGCTGAACGACCGGCAACCGCGCCAGCCAAAGGTGTGCGTGCACGCCTTCCATGGACGCCATCGCCAACCAGTGGTCGCCCCAGGCCCGACCCGCCGCGATGTGCGAAGTGAAGTTGGGGCAGCGCATCACTTTCTCATTGTGCGCATACGGGGCGCCCATACGCACGATCTGCCCCGCAATCGTGCTGCCATACAGCACCCCTGCGTCTGCCAGGGTCACTGCGCTCCACGATTCAGCCAGTTCGTTGCTTTTGCGGCGTACGGGCGCAAGCTCGTCTCCGCCGTCGAGCAGTGTGTAGATGACCTCCACGGTCTTCGCTTGGGTGGCCGGGTTGGGGATCGCTGCGAATACCTTTTCGGTAGCCACGAGTCGGTGCACGCTCCACCGGGTCGCGACAGACCAAGCGGTGCCGAACGTGGCGTTCTTCCCTGCAGGGGCTTGCGGCGGCGGCCGGGCCGCTTCATCGGCTGGTGCCTGCGGTGCCTGGGCCGAGGGGATGGCTGGCGGCGCTTGGTTTTTCGACGGTAACGGCGCAGTGGGGTTGCCGGTTGGCCTGGTCGGCACAGGGACGTCGGCCGCCACGGCTTTTTCGGGCAGTGCCGGCGCCGCATCCAAGGACTTCCAAGAGTTTGCGACGGCAGCGGCGAGGCCTACGGCCGCCATTGAAAATACACTACCGACCGCGCCATTGCGTGGTGGCGGGGTTTGCGACGGCTCAACCGGATCGCTTGCGGGCGTTGGCCGAGATGGGGGGGCTGGATTGGCTGCGGCCGGTTGCCGTTGGGTTGCCTTCGGGCCAGTGGTTTCAGCAGCCGGCTGTGTCGGCGCTGGGCCACCGGGCACTTCGACTTTCGCAGGCAGCGGCGGCAGGGTTGACAGCAGGGCATCCACCGAGGGTGTGCGCGTCTCGTACTCATCGTCCGTTGCTTCCTCGTACCATTGTTGACGGACTGCGTCGCCGCGCCACTTGCCGCGACCACCTGAAACCATGAAGTTCAGGATCTTTGCAAGGCTAAAAACGTCGGCACGCGGCCGGGCATTTGCCGGTACGTCGACGCCAAGAAACACTTCTCGCGCCGTATAGTAGTGGTGCCCTGCGCCAGCCACGCGGGTGACGGCTGACGCATGCACTGGTCGCGCCAAGCCAAAATCAACGACGACTACATGCGGCTTGGGGCAAGCAGCCCAGCGCTTGCGGTCGTCGTCGTTGTCCAGGTCCGCGTCCGTGACAACTAGGATGTTGCTTGGCGAAAGGTCGCGGTGGACCACGTCGACGGCATGCACAGCGTTGACGGCTGCACACAGTTGGCGAAACAAGTTGTCGGCCGTTTGCGCGTCGAGCTTGCCGCCTGCGGCCCTGACGTACGCCTCAAGCGTGATGCCGGGGACGCGTTCTAGGATCATCGCGGGCAGGTTCGCGTGATCGATGACCACGTCGTACACGGCGACGACATGCGGATTGCGCACCCGAGCGAGCAACTGCGCTTCGCGAAAGAACTTGTCCGGAGACGCCAGGCCCGACTCCGCGGCCCGCCGGATGCGCTTGACCACGCACGGTCGGTCCAGCAGGCGGTCGCGGGCCCAGAAAAGCTCGCCCTGCCCGCCCTGCCCAAAGGGATTCAGGTCCACCAGATAGCGGGTCAGCCACGCCGGATTGCGGGCGGCGTCGCGCGGCGTCATTGCCAGTTGGTCCAGCGAGAGGTCCAAGCGGCCGAGCGACACCGGCAAGGTCAGCGCGGTGTCAGCGATATCCTCTGCGCTTTCAGAAAGTTGCTGTCCACCTTCGCGGTAGTCGACGTAGCGCCAGCGCTGTGGTCCTTCCATCTGCCAAGCGATGCGCCAGCCACCTTTTGTTGCGTGAACCAGTGGCGCCAATAGCGTCAGGTGTCCTTGGGCGTCAATGGAAACACACACGTCGCCTTCGGCGCCCGCCGGAAAGGTGAGGTTGTTCGCATGGATTGACAACGGGCGCTGTTCGCCGTTTGTGCCGACAAAAGGCCAAACCAGGATGCTGCTGCCCTCTTTGCGAATGCGCGCCACGCTGCAACGCTCGCCCAACCAGCGCGCACCCTGAGCAATCTGGCAAAGGTCTTCGCGCAGGCCGGGCAACACGCAGTCGGGTTCCAACGCGAGAAACTGGCCGTGGTACAGGCTGTTGCGCGCAAGCCGCACGCTAGCCGCCTCGGTTTCGAGGACGCTAACGAACTCCCGATTTCCGTCAGGTGCCAGCGCCCGCAGCCCGTCGCTGCCCAGCCGGCGCTGGTCTGACTCGGCTTGGTCGGCTGCTGCCGCGCAATGGCCAATCGTCGCCTGCAAGTAGGCGAGCGTCGGTTTGCGCAGCCATAGTCCAAGCTTTTCCGGTCGCTCCAGCGCGGCACGGCGCGCGGTATCGTCCGGCAGGCCGGCCAGGTACTTTGCCACCGTCACCACCGCAGCCGTCCACAACAAGCTCTCGTAGAAGCCAAACGCGGCATGCAGCTCGCTATGTGTGCCAGGCGCCGCGCACTCCCATTGGTAGTACGCCCGGGCCACAGGATGCGGCATCCGCGTGCGGTAAAGATGCGCGAGTTCTGGGTCCGCAATGCCGGGCGCCCGAAAGTTCGCTGTGTTGTCAGGGTGCATGTCGCTTCGCCTCCACGACGTGGCGCAAGGATAGCCGCGGCGCGCGCGGCGAAGCAATCGTGGAGACCGGGCGCGGGGCTTGACGGTGAAGCCCTTGTGACCGATGAAGAAAGACATCCAATCGAATCGTGTTGCAGGGCGCTTGCGGCAGCGACGGCGAACTGGCCGGCGCAGCAAATCCAACCCCGGGGCCGCGGACCACGCTTGACCGCTGCCGCCGCCCGACCCAGAATTGCGCCTGGAGACCGTTGCGATGCCCAACCACAACGACGACCCGGCAGCGAACCACAGGCCGAGCCCAGAGCGCGCGGCAGCAAGCGGCCTGCAGGTCCAGACCGTCATGGGCGCCGCCGAGCAACCGGCAGTGGCCAAGAAAGCCGGTACGGTGCAGGTGTTGGTGCACAACATCGGCCACCACGACCTGTGGCTGTTGCGCGGGTCGCCCAAGCCCATGCCGGTGGAGATCTTGTTTTCACGGATGCAGGAGGATTCCGCCCGCGTGCTGCGCTTGGTCGAGGAACGCGGGCTACAGCCGGACCTCACGGCGGCGATTCCTGGGGTCTATGGGTATGGCCGAGCGCAGCGGGCGTCGAGCAGCGCGGAAGAGGACGTTGGCTTCGTGCTTTCCCTGCTGCCCGCAGCGCTCGCCACTTGGCCGGAAAGCTCCGGCCCGGACCACGTCGTCATGACCTATTCCTGCCCGCAAGCGCGCGACGAGGCCAAGGCAGGCACGCGAGAGGTCGCGCTGTTGCTAAGGCGATACGTCAACAGCCGGCTGCCGGCGACTACCGTCCACCTGATCGAAGGCCTTGCGTCATCGCCATTTCAGTTGGACGCTGTGACACCTTACATACGCGATCGCGTGGTTCCGTGCCTTGAGAGGCTGCAACGCGCGGCGATGCCTGGCGGCTTCGAGGTCATTCTCAGCGCAAACACCGGCACGCCGCCAATGGTCCAGGGGTTGGCTTCGGCGCTCGCCAGGTTCCGCGCGACCGCGATGTACATCCCCAGCGCCAAGGCTCCGCCGAGCTTGAGAACACCGCTCAAGGTGGAGCACCAGTCGTGGGCGAGCCTGACCCAGGCCCCGGTGACGGACGTGGCACAGGTCACGGACCCGGTCGTGCAGCTGTGCGCCAACGAGCTGCGCGCATACGCCCAGGCCTACGCGGCGGCGTTTGCGCAGAGCGGGCCCGATGCGGACTCTGACTTGCAGGCCTTTTGGCTGCGCAAGAGCCTCAAGCCTGTGCTCGCCGTGCTGGTTGTGCGCGACGAGGCGGGCGCGCTGGCGGCCTTCCGCGGCTGCAACCTGGAGCCGTCGATGCCGACCGGCAGCCTGTGCGCCGAGCGCAGCGCCATTGCCCAGGCCCTGGCCACCCGGCCTTCGTTGAAGCGCAGCCAGATCCTAGCAGCGGGCGTGTTGGGTATGCCGAACCCAAAAGGCGACGCGACGCCGTTTTTGGAGCCCTGCGGCGTGTGCCACGAGTGGCTGAGCAAGATCGCCGAAGTGAACAACGAGTTTCGCGTGGTGCTGTTTCAAGACCGGCGCTGCGAGCGCGTCAGTGTGCGCTGGTTGTAGGCGACTGGCCGCGGTGGTGGCGGCGGTGGCGTGGGACGATGGCGAAGTGGCATTTGTTTGTGGACGAGAGCGGGTCGTTTTCGGCGGCGGGCGTGCACGTTTTCGCCATTGCGGCGTGTCGCGACGAGGAATTGGTGGTTTGTGGCCGAAGAGGCCGACGCGTAGGGTCCGCAATCCCAAGCCTCGACCGCGAGGCCGATCGACCTCATTTGTGAAGTTATTTCAAGCAACAATAGCGAAGTGGATTGCCACCCTCGCCCCGCAGCTCGACGCTGCGCGCCCCCAAACAGCCGCCGACGGCGCAACGGCCCACGCGGCGCAACCCCACGAAGAGGTCCATATGTCTCTGCGCATCGGCGATGAAGCCCCGGATTTTTCAGCACAAACCACCGAAGGCAAGTTGCAGTTCCACCCGTGGATCGGCGACGGCTGGGCCATCCTCTTCTCGCACCCGAAAGATTTCACCCCTGTGTGTACCACCGAACTCGGCGCCGTGGCGCGGTTGCAGCCCGAGTTTGCCAAGCGCAACTGCAAGGTCATCGGCTTGTCCGTCGACCCAGTCGAAGACCACCACCGTTGGGTCGGCGACATCGCCGAAACCCAAGGCCACGCCGTCAACTACCCGCTCATCGGCGACAGCGACCTGCACGTGGCAAAGCTGTACGACATGCTGCATCCGAACGCTTCGGGCACCGCTCCGCGCACGGCCGCTGACAATGCCACGGTGCGGTCGGTGTTCCTCATCGGGCCGGACAAGAAGATCAAGGCCATGCTGACCTACCCGATGAGCTCGGGGCGCAACTTCGACGAGGTGCTGCGTCTGCTGGACTCGTGCCAATTGACCGCGCAGTACAAGGTGGCGACGCCCGTCAACTGGAAGCACGGCGAAGACGTCATCATCGTGCCCGCCGTCAAGGACGACGAGGCGCGCGAGCGGTTCCCGGGCGGGTGGCGCGCGCCCAAGCCGTACCTGCGCTATGTGGCGCAGCCGGGTCAGGATCGCTAGAAGCCCGCCGGACGATTGTCCGACACGCTCCCAGGGTGTGGTTCCTGGAATGGGGTCCAGTCAAACCCGCACATCCGCGAACTCGCGTCTGGACGAAACCGCCGATAGCTGACCCTGAGAGCCAGGCGAGGCACAATCCCGCATGGCAAGTGCGGAGCTTCGAAGTCGGGTGCCCGGCTGCGGCCGATCTCCAACACCGCGGACACTGCGACCGCACAGAGCTCTCAGGGTCAGCCGGCTGCGCCGGACAGGTGCTGGCCCAGGCCCGGGTGCACGAACGGGTATGGGCCACACGCTCGTGGGCGGGGCTTGCGCTTGCCCCTTGCGACATGCGGCCGAAAACTCCGCCGCGCCCGCCACGACGCCGGTCACTCCGGGCGCGCTCGCGATCTGCCCGGGGGCTCTTCGAGTTCGCAACGAACGTGGTTTGGCCACACGACCTTACCCCGCCCCCCAACTCCCCCTCTCCTCCTGCGTCAACCACACCACCGCCCCCGGCAACCCCTCCGCCGGCGGCGCTGCCACGGTCCGCGGCACCCGCTGGTCCATCGCTGCCTTGCCGCTGGCGACGACCGCCCGGATCATCGCGGCGGCGATGCGGTCGCAGCGCTCGTTCTCTGCGTGCCCGGCGTGGCCTTTGACCCAATGCCAGGTGGTCTGGTGCCGCAGCGCAGCCCGCGCGAGCCGCTGCACGAGGTCCAAGTTCTCTGGTGGCTTGTGCTTGGTCGCCTGGCGCGACCAGCCGCGGCGCGACCAGCCGTTGATCCAGTCGGTCATCATGTGGACCACGTACTGGCTGTCGGACGCCACCAGAACGCGGCACGGGCGCTTGAGCGCTTCCAGCCCGGCGATGATGCCCATCAGTTCCATGCGGTTGTTGGTGCTGTCGGCCTCGCCGCCGCCGAGTTCGCGACACACGGCGCCACTGCCCAATACGCAGCCCCAGCCGCCGGTGCCGGGGTTGGGTTCACAGCCGCCGTCGGCGAACAGGACTACCTGTGTCGCGTCCGCTCCAAGCGCAGGCGGGGCGACTGGTTGGCGCAGCTCGGACTTGGGCGAGGGCGGCAGGTCAGCCTTGTCGAACAGCATGGTGCTCCCCAGGTTGGTTGGCCCCGTCCCTGCGCCGCACGCAGATCAAAGGATGCGCCACCCTCAACACCCATCACAACAACTGGCCAAATCCAGGGTCTGTCGTTCGGCGCCGCCGACCCGCAGCGTCGCCTGCGTCGTCACCGGGCCGGCGCCGCTGTCGAACACGCATTCGACCTGCACCTCGACGGCGCGCGAGCGCGCGGTGTGCGGCACATGCATCGCAATCGGTCCCGCCGCCTCGGGGGCACTGCCCTTGGCAAAGCGCAGACTGCCGCGCTGGTCGTCGCTGCCGGGCGCCGTGGACAGCCGCCAGCGCAGCTCGACCAAGTGGGCGCGGTCGGTCTGGGTCAGCAGCACTACTGCCTGCACCGGGATGGGCCGCCGCGACCAAGTGTACCAGGCAAAGCCAAAGGCGCTCACCAGCGCCAGCCAGCCGAGCACCGGACGCGCCCTGTGCCACACGGCAGTCGCGTTCACGGTGCCGTCCCGATGGCCTGCCAGGCCGCGTGTTCGGCGAACCGCCAACCGTCGGCGGACTCGGGCGTCGAGAGGCGACCGTCGCGGAGGTGGGCGACCTTGGCGTCGAGCAGGCCCGGCAGCGCGGCGTCGTGCGTGACGACCAGCAGGCCGACGCCGTCGCGTTGGGACAGGTCGCGCAGCAGATCGGCGATGGCCGCGCCGGTCGCCGGGTCGAGCGCAGCGGTCGGTTCGTCGGCCAGCAACCAGCGCGGCTGTACCAACAGCGCCCGCGCCAGGGCGACCCGCTGCTGCTGCCCGCCCGACAGCTCGTGGGCGTGGCGCTCCAGGACGCGGTCGGGCAGGGCGACCCGCGCCAGGACCTCGGCGATTGCGTGGGGGGGATTGTTCAGGCCGATGATTTTGCAGGGTTCTTCGAGCATGGCGCGCACCCGCATGCGCGGCGGCAGCGCCGACAGCGGGTTCTGGAACACCGGTTGGACCACCCGCCGCAGCCCGAGGCGGTCGCGCCGAAGCCACTGCGCCAGCGACCTTCCTTGCACGCAGACGTCGCCGCGGTCGGGCGCCAGCAGGCCGAGCAGCAGCTTGAGCACCGTGGTCTTGCCTGCCCCCGACGGTCCCGCGATGCACAACCGCTCGCCGTCGCGGGCGACGAGGTCTGCGCCGCGCAGGACAGCGCGGGCGTCGCGGCCGCGGCCTAGGGCTACATGCACGTCGCGAAGGGTCAGCACGCAGAGCGGTCGCGCCCGCGCACCGGCAGGCCAAGGCCGGTATGGTGCGGGCATTGCTGGGGCTGCGCAAGTCCGGGGGCGGGTGACGCGGGCGGCGCGCATCGACCACGCATCCACGGGTGCCGGCGCAGTGTGGCCGGTTTGCTGCGGCGCCGGTCCCTGTGCCTGCACCTGTCCCTGTGCCTGTGCCTGCCCCTGCACCTGCCCCTGTGCCAGTGCCTGTCCCTGTGCCTGTGCCTGTCCCTGTGCCTGTGCCTGTGCCTGAGCCTGTCCCTGAGCCTGTCCCTGTGCCTGTCCCTGTCCCTGCCCCTGTCCCTGTGCCTGTCCCTGTCCCTGTGCCTGCCCCTGCACCTGCCCCTGTCCCTGTCCCTGTGCCAGTGCCTGTCCCTGTGCCTGTGCCTGTGCCTGTGCCTGTGCCTGAGCCTGTCCCTGAGCCTGTCCCTGTGCCTGTCCCTGTCCTTGTCCCTGTCCCTGTCCCTGCCCCTGTCCCAGTGCCTGTGCCTGTC
>VGRO01000069.1 GCA_016875335.1 Deltaproteobacteria bacterium
AGGGTGTAGCCAAATCTCGTCTGTTGCGAGGTCGAAGAGCATGCCGGCAGATCGCGAGCGCGCCCGCAGCGACCGACCGAGGCGCACTCGCAGTGCGCCGACCGAGCCAGTAGCACACTGATTCGGACAGGGGAGGACGTAAGCCGCGAGATGCCCAGGATCTTCGGCCGTAGCGGGACGGGGTTTTGGCTACACCCTCTTAGTTTCGCGCCGTCTCGCCGATGACCACCTGGCCAACGAAGCGCACCAGCACGTCGATGCGCTGCCCGGCGGCCGACACGGATTCGACGTTCAGCTGTTCGACCTGCGCGGCGGCCGGCACCCTTTCGCGACCGACCATGATGCCCTGGCTGAACGCCTCCAGGGCCTTCTTGGCCATGTCGTCGATGCGCGCCCGCGGAATGCGCGCGTGTCTGGCGACGACCTCGACCAGTTGCGAGTGCTTGAGCGCCGCGCCCATCGCCACCAGGCGGTCGTCGGTGTGCAGTTCGAGGTTCAGGTTGGCGAGCCTGACGCCCTCTCGGTCCACCTCAGGATTGCCCCATACCAGCACCTCGCCCTTGACCGGTCGGCGGATCGGCACAAAAAGGAAGCGATCCTGGATTTCGCCCTCGATGGCCGCGTGGACCAGCAGCGCGCCGCGGGCCGTGCTCAGCCGCATGCCGGTGACCTTGACCCAGCCCTGATCAGTCTTCATCGCGCCGATGCGTGCCATCTCTTCGGCCATCGGTTTCTGAAGGGCGTCGAGCGACATCGCCACCGGCAAAAGAAGAAAGGTTTTGGGCGTTTCCAAGTGATCGACGACCGCGAACGGCAGCTTGCCTGCAAACGCGGTGGGGTCCGCGCCGTCGGTGCAGGGCTGTTCGCCGGTGGGCAGGGCCGCGACGCTGGCGCCCATGCGCAGCGCGGTGGGGTCGATCATCGGCTGGGTCACGCGCACGGACTGCGGCCGCAGCTTGATACAGGCCTTGTCGGGCAAGCCGATGGGCGCCTGCAGCATCGCTTGGAGCGGACCGAGGGCATCGAGCGTCGGCACCGCCAACTCGCGCAGGCGGGTCAAAGCGGCATCTCCAGCAATGGCTTGAAGTTTTCCCAGGATGGCGTCCAGGACGAAGCCGACCGGCCCACCGACCGAGGATCTGTCCAGCAGCACGCGCACGTCGGGATCGCGCATGCGCAAGGTGGCGCCGGCATCCAGTTCGGGGCGGGCGCACGCGTTCATCTGGCCGCGCAGTTCCCTGTCCAGGCGCTGGCCGAGCGCCGAGGCCTCGGTCTTGCCCTTGAACATGGTGACGAAACACAGGCGGCCGCGCTCGTCGCCTCGCACCGTGACCGGACCGTCGCGCGCTACCTGCCAGTTCGCGTGGAGCACGCCCATGGTCTCGGTGCCGCTCTGCCCTTTGTCCAGGTGGTTTTCGGCAAACCGGCCCAAGGTCGCGTGAGGGATGCGCGCCACGGCCGCCAGATGACTCAACATGGGCGCCGGCTGCACGGGCTTGCGGTCGGGCAAGTCGGGCTCGGGCGCGCGCAACTGCACAGCGCACCCGCATGCCAGCGCAACGAACGCACCAGCCGCGCGCGGCAAGTTCGTCGCCGTCATCGCTGGCCTTGTCTTGCAAGAATGCGCAGTTGGGAACCTACGGAGCGAAAGGATCCTTGCACGCGCTGCCCTTGATGGTGCTGCCGACACGGCAATAGTTGTAGGTCTTGGTGGTCTTGCTGTCGATGGCGTCGTAGATGGTCAGCGCCAGCAGGTCCTTGCCGTTGGTCAGGGCCTCCAGTCGCAGGACATGGCCCTTCTTGTTCCCAAAAAGGCCCTCGGGCACTGCCTGCTCGACGATCCAGAACTGGTCCTTGCTCGGCCACTCGGCCGCGTCGCTGCAGAAGTACCAGCCGTCCAGCACCTGCTCCTGGACCTTGCCGTCCTTGTCCTTGCCGGCGATGCGGTCGTGCCAGACGTTGCCGTCGACGACCAGCAACTCCTTGTCGTCGCCCATCGGCGTGGCGGGATCCTCGGTCTTGAAGTCGATCTGCCGCCAATTCCCCTGCAAGAGCGGATCGCCACCGCGGCACACGTTGCACGTGAACACCTGCTTGCCGACGGTGTAGCCTGCCCAACCCTGCTTCTTTCCGCGCTTGCTGTCGTCGAACGCGCCGCATGCCGGGTTGCGCTTGGCCGGGGTCACGTCGGCCGTGGGCTGCCAAGCGTCGACTTGTACAGCCGCATCTGCCGCGACGGTATCGGCGTTCAGGACTTCCGCGGCGGTGTCGACCACCGCGGCGTCGCCTGCCGTTGCATCCGCCGCGTCTGTCGCCGTCGTCGATGGGACGGGTGTTGTGCCACACGCGGCGACGAACACCGCAACGGACAGCCAACGCCTACCCATTGATGGTCACGTTGTCGTACAGGTTGCGAAACTCGGCCCAGTCCAGCTTGAAAACGCCGCCCGCCGTGCTGTTCTCGGTATCGCCTACGGCCGCGGCGTCGGAATCCCGGCGACGCTTGCCCCACGGGTTGCGCAGGACGACTTGCCGCTTGGTCTTGTCGCCGTCCTTGACCTCCTCGACGCCGAGGACGGTGTAGGCGTGCCAGCCATAGACGCCCGCTTTGGGATCCTTGTACTTGGGGTCGTCCTTGTCGCCCGAACCAGCCGTCATCGGCTTCTTCTGGTCGCTCGCCGCTTTCATTTTGGTCCACAGCGGGTCGTTGTCGCCGACGCCCTGAGTGCTCTGCTGGCGGCTCGTCTCGCCGGTGAGCGCCGTCATCACGTCGCCCGCAACGCCGCCGTGGCCGATGGCATCGTACGAGCCCTTCCACGCGGCGTAGGCCTTCTCGATGATCGACGGCCACAGTTCCATCCACTGCTTGCCGTCCACGACCTCGGTAGACCGCGCGTAGGCCGGCGCGTCGCCGTTGTGGGCCAGGTCGGCGTCTACGGTCTCAAGGTGGGTCGTCTTTTGGCCCTGCCAGTCCAGCTCGAAGAAACGGACCGTGTAGGTGCCGTCCTTGTTGTCCTTGATGGATTGGCGAATCGCGTCAGGTTTGGCCCCGGCAACGGAGCCCATCGCTGCCGCAAGGTAGCAGTCAGCGATGGCGCCCTGGCGGACATCGCCCGCCTTGATGCCGTCCGGCCCGTACAATTGCGCGCCGCGCTCGTTCTTCTTGTAGGCGTAGGGGTCATCGGCCTTGGTGGTCTGGTCCTTGACCACGCCGGGATCGACGATGTCGCGCGGGGGCTTTTTCGCTTCGGGCTTGGGCCTCTGCGGCGCCTGTTGCTGGCCGGGCTGCGGCTGCTGGGGCCGTTGGTTCTGGTTCTTCTTCTTGTCTTTCTTCTTCTTTTGCGCAATTGCCGGCATGGCGTCCTCCGCAGGGGGCAGGTGAACTACTTGAAAGAGTTTCCGCCGCGGTCGTCCAGGCCTGCGGTCTTCCACGACGCGGGCAAGGTGCAGCCGCGCGCGCTGACGTTTCCAGGGATTTCGGGGCCGTTCACCAGGGCCCCGTCCGCGACCTGACAGTGGTCGAACGCCACAGTGGCTTTTCGGCTCTTGGTGCCGCTGACCTTGACCGCGGCGCCGTCGCCTCCGGTGTTGTCGGCCAGGGTGCAGGCCTTGAGCGCAACCTCGACGCCTTCGCTGGCCCGCAATGCGCCACCCACCTCGCCGCGGTTGTGCGCGAACGTGCAGCGCTTGAACTCGGCCTTGAGCGCCTGATCGAGGAAGACTGCGCCGCCCTGCCGGCCTTCGTTGCCGTCAAAGGTGGTGTTCTCGACGACCAGCAGGCCCCCGCGCGCGTACAGGCCACCGCCGCCCGCCATGCCGGCTTTGTTTCGAGAAAACGTGCAGTTGTCGATGGTGACCTTGCCACGACCGAAGATCGCGAATCCGCCGCCCGCGTCCGAGACGCCCCCGCGCAGGGTCAGGCCCTCCAACCGGACCGCGAGGCCGTCGTCGTCGACGCGCAGCACTGGGCCGCGGCCAGAGCCGACCACCACCGCGCCGCTGTCGCCCACCAAGGTCACCGACTTGTCCAGCAGCAGCCCGCCGCGGTGCTCGCCTGCGGCAAGGCACAACCGAGCCCCGGTCGTCGCCTTCGCCACCGCCTCTGCCAAGCCGGCGCCGCCCGACGGCACCTGCACGTCGCACGCCGAGGCCTTTGGGCTGGCGGCCATCGGCGTGGGCGTCGTGTCGGTCATCGTGTCCCTTCCGTGCGTGCCCAGTGGCCCGACAAGCGCGGCCGGCAGCATCCAGGCAATTGTCGAACGGCGCTGGGGGCGCGCGCCGGTCGCTGGTTCGTTGCGCGCCGCCATGGCCCCAGCCGACCCGTAGGCGCCCGGGTCGGGCGCGCGCCGCAAGCCTACCACCGCAACCGCGGGGTGGCGACGGGCGGGCGGATTCGCACGCTCCTCCGTGGGGTCGAATGGACCCACCCTTTGTTCAGGCCCATGATCCGTATGCGGTTTTCCGAGGCACTGCGATCGCGATGGGCCTTGCCGTTCCTCCCAGGCTGGCGCGATGTGCAAATTGCCTCGCATTTTCAAGGATCTGAACAGACCCCCCCTTGGTTCTGAACGTTGGGGGGGTCTGTTCAGATCCATGATATTGCTTGTGATCCATCGACGGAACGCTGAGCCTTGGACCAAGGACGGGCGCGTGCGCCATGATCCAGCAGCCGGCGATCGCGGCCCGGACTGAATACCTATTTGAATCATGGATCTGAACAAAGGGTGCCTTCATTCTGTGGTCGTTTTCAGCCTCGGCTGGGCGGCCACGGCGACCGCGCAAATCGTCAACGTCCAGCAACTGGCGGGCAAGCCGGTGCAGCCGGGCCTGTCGGGGCAGGTCTCCGTCGGTGGCGATTGGCTGCTCGGAAACTCGCAGCTCCTGACAGGCGCTGGCAACGCCTCGGTGTTCGTCAGGGGCGAACACGGGATGGTGCTGGCCACGGTTTCGGGGGCCTACGGCGTCAAGGGCACAGGCGCCAGCTATGCCGACGAACCGTTCCAGGCCAAGGTGTTCGAGCACTTGCGCTTGAGGCGTGGACTGGCGCAAGGCTGGAGCTTCGAGGCCTTCGCGCAGCACGAGTACGACCGCTGGCGCCGGCTCAAGACCCGCATCGTCGCGGGGGGCGGCGTGCGCTTGGACGTCGACGCGATGCAGGGCGTCCATGTCGCGCTGGGGCTTGCACACCTGTCGCAGTGGGAAGAGTTGCTCAAACCCAGGGCCGGTGACCTGTCGGGATTGGTCAGCGAGCAGCGATTGTCGAGCTACCTCGTCGCGGCGGCCGAAGTCAGCGCGACCGCGTCGGCGCTGGTGACGCTGTACGCGCAGCCGCGGTGGGCGGATTGGGCCGACTTGCGCGGGCTGGTGGATGTGGCGCTCGTGGTCACGGTCAGCAAGGCGACGGCGCTGCGCGTCAACTGGGTGCTCGGCTACGACACGCGGCCGCCCGCTGGCGTGCGCGGCTACGACGGCACCGGAAAGATCTCGTTCGTCGCCGGGTTTTGAGGCATCCGACGGGCGATCCGGCGCCAATTCGGTTTCGGCAAGAAGGGCCGCGGACGAGAAAACACCTGAGGCGTAGCAACGGGTTCAAGGCCGCGCGCTGCGGGCCATGCGGTCGGCAAGGCGCGCCGGGGAATGGCATTGGCGTGGGAACAGCGCCGCGCGCCCAGAATCAGGGCAATGGCGGCCAACCCGGACCGCGAGGCCGCACTACTTCAGGTTCATGCCGCCAGGATAGCCGTACGCCGTGGCGTTGCCGTACCCATAGGCCATCAGCCCAAACCCGCCGCCGTCCTTGGACTTGAAGATGTGCGTGCCCTTCTTGACCTCGAAGTAGCCAAGTTCCCAGGTGTTGTCGCCGAACGGCGCGAACGACGCCTCTGCCAGCGCGGCGCCGTCGAGTTCGATGACCATGCCCTTGGGCCGGATGACCGACACCCAGTTGGTGCCGTAGCCATCGGCGGTCTGGATGAGGTACTCCTCGCGGTACTGCTGCTTGGGCGGGATGACCATCATGGTCGGGTCGCCGGTGAAGTCCGCGGTCTGGCCGCGGCTGACGATGAACTGCACGACCTGCACCTTGCCGGTGGCCTTGAGCAGAAAGCTGAGTTCGGTCTGCAGGATGAGGCGGTCGCCGGCCTTGGCGAGGGTTTTGCCATCGAGGTCGGTCTTGGGTGTCGTCGTCAACTGCACGTTGTCCTCTCCCGCCACCACGTACCACAGGTCCTTCTCTCCGCCGCGCGATTTCGTCTTTGCGCAGATCGCCTCGTTGCCCCACGCCTCAAGCGGAATCATCTGTTCTTCGATATGTTCGGCGCAGCAACTGTCCTTGCTGTTGGGGGCGTTGGGGTCAATCGGCGCGTTCTGCGAAGGCCCGTCGTTGCCGATGACCGCCTCTTCGTGGCCACAGAACACCGCCACGGGCTTGTCGGCCACGATCTTGGTGCCGGTCAGGTCAGAGATGCCGGTGAACTTGAGCTCGGCGAGATGCTCGAGATTCAGCACGTCAAACTGCTTGAGTTTGAAGGTGTAGCTCTTGCCCTTTTCGAGCGCAGGCGGCGTGGAGCCGTCCTGGGGCACCCCGTACTTGGGCGCCGCCAGAACTTTGTCGGTCGGCGTCACCGTCACGGTCGTGTCACCTGCCGAGGCCGCGACCACGGTCACGTAGCCACTCTGCGACGGCATCTTGAGGCCGATGTTGATGTCGGGCCGCGACGACAGTGCAACGGCGTAGTAGGTCTTGCCGAGCGTGTTCATCGGCAGGAGCAACGAGGCGTCGTTGCTGAAGGCGCCTTCGGCGTCGAACGGGTTGAACTGGAAGGCGACGATCGGTTGCGTCGACTTGACCTGGATCGCCTTGCGGAAGATGCCCGATCCGTCCACGTTCATGACCGGCATCTTGAATTCCTTGGTCTTTCCGGCGGGAACCACGAAGTCCGTCAGCTTGAGCGCGTAGACGCCCGACGGAACCTTGCACTCGGTGTTCTTGCCACCGCAGGTGGTGACCGGTTCGCAGAGCGCCGCGCCGCACGACGCCGCGATGTTGATCGTGATCTCGGCGTCGAACTGCCCGGGATTGCTGATGACCAGGCTGTGCGGGATGAAGTCGGGCGTGAGCTTGTCCTTGTTGAGCGCCGCCGAAAACGTGTCATGGCACGAGTCGAGGTCGGCCGCCCAGTACTCGCAGCCCACGTTGTTGCTGATCTTGAGGTTGGTTTCGCACAGGCTCACGCACTTGCCGCCAAAGCAGAACGAACCGGGCTTGCACGAGACGGGATCCTCAAAGCCGCTGCCGTCCTGCTTGCAGACCTGCACCTTCTGCTGGTCGAGGCAGGTGCCGATGTCGGGCGTACAGACGACATCCTTGCATGCGCCCTTGATGCACAGCTGCTTGCCGGGGCACTTCTTGGTGATCCAGGCCTTGCCGCTGTCGGCGCAGAGCTTGACGTAGTTGGCGCCGTCGCAGCCGTCCGAAGCGCCCGGCGTGCAGTTGGTCGGCGTGCCGCACTTGCCGCCCGTGCATTCCTGACCGTCCGGGCAGGTCTCGGCGTACTGCCATTCGCCGTTGACGCACGCCTTGATGACCTTGGCGTTGAAGCACGAGGTGATGCCCTCAGTGTCACACTTGACGCCGGTTGGGCCAGTGAAATCGGCCGGGGCGTCGAGGTCCACGTCGCTGGGGCTCGCGGCATCGGCCTTGGCGTCGCCCATGGCGATGTCGGCCTTGGCGCCGTCGGGCAGGGTCGCCGCATCGCCAAACTGCGCGCCGTTGCTGGCGCCCGCGCCACTGGTGTTCCCCGAGGCGCCGGGATCGCTGCACCCGGTGGCCACCGCGACGGCTGCGGCACAAGCCGCGAAAAAGGACAGGTTGTGGGTCATGGGAAAACCAAGCAGTCCGCGCAAGACCGGCGCGGCGGGGGTAGGAGTATGCGGGTTGCCGCGTCGGCGCGGAAGGACAGTGCGGCCGATGGGCGCTGTGGCGGCGACCCCATGGAACTGCTGCGGGTGCCTTCTTGCCGCCTACTTCAGCGGAACACCGGTGCCCAGCGTCTTGCCGTTGACCTTGATGTCGGGCGCACCGTGGGTCGCGTCGGGCAGTGTCGGCGCAGGCCTGCCGAATCGATACGCAGCCTTGGCCGACACGCCATAAGCCTCGCCCTTGACCTCGACGGTGGCCAGCAGATCGCGATCAGGTACTGCCGCGAAGCGCAGCCTGATCGCCTGTCGCAGTTGATTGCTGCGCCCATCGACGATACGACCGGGCGGCGCGCGGCCAACCACCTTGGCACCCTCGGGGATTTGCCACTGCACGGCGATCGGCAGCTTGTCCACCACGGTCCGCGAGATGATCAGCTTGACCGTGATGGTCTGTCCGGGGCGCACGCTCGCTGGCCCGTCCAGCTTGGCCACCAACGGCGCAGTCTGCGGCTTGGCCCACGCCGACCCGGCTGCGCAACCGACCAGGACCACCGCCAACAACCAGATCGCGCGCACCACGGGACACCTCAGTCGCACACAGGCGATGTGCTGGGAAACGGGAACTGGGTCGCGGGCAACGTCACCGCGTCGATCGAACTGCCCGGAGCGCCCTCACACACAAGCGCGTCGAGGTAGTCGGCCAGGAACGGCGCCGGATCGCCAGTGTTGACGATGTCCTTCTTCTTGCATTTGGCGACGCCCCACGTGTGGCGGGTGTAGCCGCGCTTGGCGGCATCGACTTGCAGGCGCGTGCTCGACACGGCGAAAAGGGCATTTTGCTTGCCGATGCCCGGTTGGCCGGCCAGCGCCCACACGATCGCCGCCACGTCGTTCTCGTCGTGCATCTGGATGAGGCCAAGTGAGGCCTTGGGCAGACTCCACGCCTTGTTCGGGTATTTGCGCTTGGCGATGTCGAGCCAGAAGAACGAACCGTCTTGCTTGTCGTAGTAGCGCGGGTCGTTGCGCATCAGGCTCGAGAATGCGGTGGCGAAGCCCTCGGACCACGCCTGACCGGGCAAGGTCGGCACGCCCAGGCAATGCGGCCCGCCTTCGCGCGGCGAGGTCGAGAACCCCGCCATCACCCAGTGGCCGAACTCGTGGCCCGTCACCGGATCGGCCCAAAAGCTGGTGTCCTCGGCGGTCATCGGCAGCCACGCTTGCGCCCACAGCTCAAAACCCAGCACCGTCACGGGCGTATCCGAAAAGCACGCGCCGCAGTTCCACGACGTGTTGGGCCGCATCCATACGACCAGCGGCAACGTCAGCCCCGCCAGGATCGTGTTGGCCTGCCCGTGGATGTAGCGCAGGTAGTCGAACACCCGCAGCACGCCGCTGTTTTGGGCCTCGGTCACGGTCACGGTGGTGCCAGAGTCCAGCTCTCCAGGGTCCACCGTCCAAGTCCACAGCTTGGCCTTGTCGACGGCGGCGGCCGACAGGTCCACGTCTTGTTCGCCATCGCCCACGTCGGGTCGGGCGATGACGTAGTCCAAGGTGTTGCCGTCCGCGCCCACCTTGCCGGCGATGAGCAAGATGAGTGGCGCTTGCCCTGTGTCGCTGGCGATCTGGATGTCGAGCCAACCTTGTGCGTCGGTCGAAGCCGCGTCGACCGTGGTGTAGCCATCGCCGTCCTTGCGCAGCGACAGGCCGAGCAGCCCGGCCACCGGCGCCAACGTGGTCTGGTTGGACCAGTCCGTCAGTGCCTCGTTCGGCCCGCGGAATTGGTAGGTGACGCGCACCTTGTAGCCGACCGTCCCGGCCGGCGAGCACCCGGCGCCCGCGGCGGTCTGCTTGCAGCCGTTGTCGCAGACAAACTCGTTCCACGCGCCGTCGTCGGCGCATTGGCGCAAGGTCTTGCCGTCCTTGCAGAGGCTGGCGCCGGGGTCGCACTTGCCCGCGTGCTGCATGCAGACGGCCTTGCCCTTGTCCTGCGTGCACGACTCGAACTTTCCGCAACTGCTGGTCGTGACTTGCGGATCGCCCACGCCGGTGACGACGAGGCAGCGCTCAATGGTCTTGTCGTCCTTGCAGCGGCCGGCCACCGGGACGGCGCCGCACGCACTTGCGGCCGGGTTGGCGGTACCGGTAGGAACGGGCTCCGGCTCGCCGAAGAGGTCGCCGCCGACCGGGTCCGAGAATGCCCCGGCACCTGCTTCGGTTCCCGCCCCAAAGAGTGCGGGATCGCAGGCGCACAAGGCCAACGCGGCGGCCAGCGTGTGGGCCAGGGCCACGGACGATGTCTGGCACAAGGCGACGATGCGGTGGAGGGGAGCAAGGGTCATGGCGACACCCGAATTCGCCAACAGCGTCGCGCGGGCTGGGGGCGGCGTCAAGGCTGGGTGGGGCACCGCAAGCGCTCCGTCACCCACCTTCGCCGCCGACGTCGCTTTCGGGCCCCTTCTTCTTGGGTCCGCGCTTGCGCCCACCCAGGCTCGCCCTGACCTCGTCCAGTTGCTGGCGCAGCCTTTGCAGCTCTTCCGCGGCAGCATGGGCCGGCCCGGCCGGAGGCGGCGGACTGCCCGGCGGCGGCGGCGGTGGGCCCGGATGGACTGGCGCGCTCGACTTTTGAGCGGCGGCAGCAGCGCCCGACGGCTGCGGCGCCCGTTGCTCGAAAAGCGCGGCCAACGCGCCCAGCGGCCACTGGCCTTGCCATTGCGACGGCACCTGCGGCGGCCACTGCGGCTGCCACTGTTGCGGAACGAATGGAGCGAGCGGGTTCGGCGGCAACTGCCCGGCCTGCAGCAGCGGAGCCAGGTGCTGCAACCACGTCATGCTCTGCTTGCCGTGCAGGTACGACTCCAACGCCCACTGCACCCAGCGGCTGAAGAACTCGGCCAGGCCGTCGTCGCCGAGGCGAACCAGTTGGGTCAGCAACGGCACTGGCAGCAGTTTGGCCGCGCCGCGGTTTTCCAGAATGAGTTGCGTCAGGGTCGCCTGGGTGAGATCGGCGCCCGTAGCGGCATCGACCACCAAGACGTCCTCGCCGGCACGGATGCGGTCGGTCACCTCGTCCAGCGTCACATACTTGCTGGTCCCGGTGTCGTACAGGCGGCGGTTGGCGTATTTTTTCAGGACCATGGCAGGTTCCTTGGCGGATCGGGCGCTCGTTTCCGCAGGTGCAGCAGAAACAACGCCAGCCTAGCGCACCGGGGCGGCCGTGTCGAGGGGGGCACCCTGTGGAGAAGAAAGGCCCGGCTGAGGGTGAATCGCGCGCGCTTGACAAACTTTGTGCACTGCGTAAAAATCCCCGCCGGCTGCGCCGCCCCGCGCCGTGGAACCGCCATGCCCGCCCCGCACAACCGTCCGCACCGCCCCGAATTTGTCGCCTTGCTCTTGGGCTGGGCCGCGTCGGCGTCGGCATGCACCGACACGGTCGCAGTCTGCCACAGTGGCGCTCAGTGTGCGTCAGGGGTGTGCCTGGCCTCAGGGTCGTGCGCGCCCGAGGCCAGCGATGCCGCCGCGGGCGACGTGGGCGCCGTGTTCGGCGGCGATGGCCTTGGACGCTCGGCGGATTCGGCGGCCAAGGCAGACACGCGCGCGGCAGGACCGGACGCCGCGGCAGAGGCTGCCGGCACGGGCGACATCGAACCGGCCAAGGACGCTCCTGCCAGCCCGGGGGACGCCAAGCCAGAGGCCACTGGCGGCCAGGACGCCTCTGCAGGGGATACGCAACCGCCGCTGGATGCCGATCCGCCAGCCGGCCCGTGCAAACCGAACCACGACGGCCAGATCGTGCACGGCGAGGTGCCGATTGCCCCGGGTCTGACGGTGCCGTATCGCGTCGCCGAAAACGTGGCGGTGAACCTCGTGCCCAAGACCGTGGAGGGCAAACCGACCTGGGACCTGGCGAGCCTGCCCGGCGACGCCAAGGTCGATGTGGTGACGCTCGACCCGGCCAAGCAGTGGTTTGGAAAGCACTATCCCGACGCCACCTACGCGGTGCAGCTGACCAAGGCCAGCCCGCTCTTGGGCGTGTTTCGCCTGGGTGCCGCCTCGCTCGACCTGCTTGCCGTGGCGTCGCCGCAAGATGGCCTGTTTTCCACCCGCGTCACCTACGACCCGCCGGTGGCGATGCTGAAGTTTCCGCTGACCGCGACCTCGGCCTGGGCGACCAAGACCACCGTGTCGGGGCTGCTGGACGGCGTCGTATCGGCCTGGAGCGAGACGGTGGAGCTGACGGCCATGGGCCAGGGCCACCTGCTCGCCCCGATGGGCGCCTTCCCGATCATCGCCGTGCGCGGTCGAGTCGACAAAAAGGTGGGGCTGTTCACCACCACGTACCGCAGCTATGCGTTCGTGGCCGAATGCTACGGCGTGGTCGGCAAGGTCGACAGCAAGGCCAACGAGGGCCAGCCCGAGTTCACGCAGGCCGCCGAGGCGCGGCGGGTGGGGCCGTAGCCGATGTCGCCGCGGCTGGTGCCGTTTTTCGCGGTGGCCTGTGCTGGGTGCCTGTCGTGGCACCAGGGCCAGATGCCGGGCGAACCGCGCGATGCGACCTACGCCGCGCTCTCGGAAGGCGGCAAGGCGCTGCGGGTGCGCTACCGCGACCAGGGTCCGCAGGGGGCGCCCGTGGTGGTGCTGCTGCACGGCTTTGCCTCCGCGTTGGAGACCTGGGCCGCTGTGGCGCCGCGGCTGGCCAGAGCCCATCGGGTGATTTCCCTGGATCTGAAGGGTTTTGGCTGGACGGACCGGCCGGCAGGCGACTACTCGCCGCAGGCGCAGGCCAAGCTGGTGCTGGCATTGCTCGACCAACGCGGCGTGGATCGCTTCAGCGTCGTGGGCCATTCGTGGGGCAGCTCGGTCGCGCTGGCGGCGGCGCTGGCGGCCCCGGAACGCGTGCAACGCGTAGCGCTCTACGATGCCTGGGTTTTCGAGGACCAGTTGCCCGCGTTCTTTCGCTGGGCGCGGATGGATGGCGTCGGCGAGGCCCTTTTTGGGCTTTTCTACAAGGAACGGGCCGACGACCGCCTGGTCCGCGCTTTTTTCGACCCGACCATGGTGCGCGAAGCGTTCGTCGAAGAAGTCGAGCGCGCGCTGCAGCGACCAGGGACGGTGGCGGCGGCCCTTGCAGCGGCGCGCGGGCAGCGGTTCGCCGACCTGCAAGGGCGCTGGGCACAAGTCAAGCAGCCCACCCTGCTGCTGTGGGGGCGAGAGGATGCGGTCAGTTGGCTCGAGTTTGGCGAGCGCTTGGCGTCGCTG
This sequence comes from Deltaproteobacteria bacterium, assembly GCA_016875335.1. Lineage (GTDB taxonomy): Bacteria > Myxococcota_A > UBA9042 > UBA9042 > UBA9042 > SXRM01. Next base: position 13,177 of record VGRO01000069.1, read on the forward strand.
TTGCCCGACGCTCGACTGAGGGTGTTTCCGCGCTGCGGCCACTTTCCGATGATCGAGGCAGCGGAGGCGTCGTCGACAGCGCTCGAGGCGTTCTTGCGCGGCGAGGCGGTGCCATGAAGGCCACCGCCCTTGCAGGGGCAGTTGCGTGTGCAAGCGCGCCGGCCTTGGCCGCTGAACCGGTGCCACTGCCCCAGGCCGGGTTTGCCGATCTGGCCGCCGAACTCGATGGTGCACCGCACAAATCTTTGGATTGGCAAGCACACTTCCGCAGCCGGGGAGAATTGCTTCACAACCTCGACCTCGACCGCGGCCTCGACCCGCAGGGGCGCCCCTTGTTTGCGGTGCCGCCGAGCGCCCCTGCGGCGCAGACGCTCCGCCACGCCGATGTGCGTCTGCGAACAGATTTCACGTTGCGCACCCCGCGCGGCGGCGGCCTCGCGACCGTGCGCCTGGACTGGTTCGACAACCTCGCGCTCGGCAGCGCACCCAACGCGCCGCCCGCGGCCGCGACCGGCCAGGACAGCCCGGCATCGCTCGCCACCTTGCGGCGGGCCTATGCAGTGGCTGCGCTGCCCTTCGGCGCCGTCGCCATCGGCCGCATGAACGCACATTGGGGCACCGGCATGGTCAGCCACGGTGGCGACGGCCTGGACACCGACCGCGGCGACGCTAGCGATCGGGTGGCGTTTGTGACGCCGCTGGCCGGTCACATCTGGGCGATCGCCTACGATTGGTCGGCGACGGGCCCACAGACGACGCGCCCCGACGGCAACCGCGTAGTGGACCTCGACCCGGCCGACGACGTGCGCTCTGCCACCTTGGCCGTGCTGAACGTCCGCAGCGACGTGGCGCGGCACCGGCGCTTGCGGGCGAAAAAAACCACCGTCGAGTACGGCGCCTACGTCTCGACGCGCTGGCAGGATCGCGACGTGCCGGCCAGTTGGGCCGGTGATGCCAAGGCACTCGGCCGCGCCGACTGGGTGCGCAGGGGCCTGCGGGTGTACGGCGGCGACGTGTGGCTGCGCGCGTCGGGGCCGTGGGGCGAGGTCGAGGCCGAAGGCGCTCTGGTGCGCGGTGGCTTCGAGCAGGCTTCGCTCTTGCCCGGCGTGCACATCCGCCAGCCGATCGAGGTGGCGCAGTATGGCGCCGTGCTGCGCTCGCGGCTGGGCACCGACGCGGGTTGGGCGGCTGGCCTGGACGGCGGGCTGGCGAGCGGCGACGCGGCGCCCGGTGTGGCGAGCCCACACCCCGGCGACGGCCTCGCCCCGGCCGGCAGCCTGCGCGGCGCCCAGATCGACCCGCCGCGGGACGCGCGCTTGACCGAGTTTCGGATGCACGGCGACTTTCGCATCGACCGCATCCTGTTTCGCGAGTTGTACGGCGCGGTGGCGGACGCGGCCTGGCTGCGGCCCCACGTGCGCTGGACGGCCCCCGCGTTCGGCGCCGGCACTCTGCGCTTCGAGATGGCGGTCATCCAGTCGTGGGCGTTGGCGGCGGCGAGCGCTCCCGGCGGGCAGCGGCCGCTCGGGCTTGAACTCGACCCGACCGTGACCTACGCCACCGTGGACGGCGTGGTCGCCCAGTTCCAATACGCGTTGCTTTTGCCGCAGGCAGGGCTCGACAATCCGGCCCGCGGCCAGGGCGCGCAACCGGCACAGTTGGCCCGGCTGCTGCTGCGATGGGAGTTCTGAATGGCGCAGCGTCTCGTACACTCCCGCGCGCTCGCGACGCTGGCCTTGGCGTTCGCAGGTTGCGTCGACAACGCCACCTATCCCGGCGACCAGCCGTACCTGCCGACGTCGCACTGGAATGCTGGACTTGGCTGCGTGCCCAACCTCGACGGCCGCATCGATGCCAACGAGCTCAAGCCGGCGCTCGGCGTCGCGGCCCGCTATCGGATTGCGACAAACCGCACCATCGACCAGACCGGCGCCGTCGCAGCTTCGGGGGTGCGGGTTTGGGACTGGGGCTGGTCCGCCGCCGCAGAGCAGACGTTGCAGGTGACCGCGGCGCCGCTTGCCGGTCAATGGTACGCCGAGCACTTTGCCCCCGGGACGACGGGCGCGACCCAGTTTGCGGTGCCGTTTGACGCGGATGGCACCTTGGACGCCGTCTATCGCCACGACGGCGCCGGCGTGTGGCTCTTGGGCATGGCATCGCGCGAGGTGGCGCCCAAGGGCGGCCAGACGCTGCTGGTGTACGAATGGCCGGTGCAGGTCCTCAAGTTCCCGCTGCTGCTGCACGACAACTGGACGGCCAAGGGCGTACTGGCCAAGGCCAAGCTCTACGGCTTGCCGTATGCGGCGACCGACGTGTACACCTTCAGCGCCGACACGGCCGGCGTGATGCAACTGCCAGACATCACAGTCGATCAGGCCATCCGCGTGCGCACCAAAGTCACGACCACTGCCATCGCCGGCAAGCCGATCGAGCGCGTACAGACCCAGTTCTTTTTCGAGTGCCTGGGCGAGGTGGCGCGCGCCGTGCCCGCAGCCAACCAGACCGACCCCGACTTCGCGCTGGCCGCCGAAATTCGACGCCTGGCCCTTTGACCCAAAGCGAGACCGGAGACTGCCGATGAACCCCTGGAACACCTGGAAGCAAGGCTTCGACGCCTGGGAGAACGCGACCGCCGCGCTCGTCGAGACCTGGATGAAAAGCCCGCTGGTGCTCGGCCCCGGCGGCGCGGCCCTGGCGATGGCGATGCGCGCCAAGGCCAAGCGCGATCAGGGGCTTGCGCAGTTCTGGGCTGGCATGGGCCTGCCGACCCGCCGCGATCAGGAGCGGATGCTGCACGCCATCCACCAGCTGAACAGCAAGGTCATCGACCTCGAAGACAAGCTCGCCGACGCCGAGGCGCGGGCCGCCAAGAACGCCGCGCACGGCTGACCGAGGAGCCGCCATGGACCCGACCCCGTACCTCGACCTCAAGCCGGCCGCGCAGGTGCTTTTCGACAGCGCCGCCGCGCGGTTGGACCAACCGCGGTTCATGGTCCAACGCGACGGCGCGTGGCAGCCGGTCACGTGGCGCGAACACACCCGGGCCGTGCGCGAGGTTGCGTGCGGCCTGTTGTCGCTCGGCGTGCAGCCCGGCGAGCGCGGGGCGGTGTTTTCGCCCAACCGGGTGGCGTGGATGGAGGCGGCGCTCGGCCTCGGCGCGGCCCGGGCGGTGATGGTGCCGGTGTACGCCAGCAACACCGCGGATCAGCTCGCGTACGTGGTCGGCCATGCCGACGCGGTGGTGGTGTTCGTCGACACCCCGGCGCTGTTGGCCAAGGTGCGCGCGGCGTGGCCGGACATCGCCCACACCGTCCGGCATGTGGTCGTGTTCGACGCGGCCTTGGCCGAAATTGCCCAGGCGATGGACGGTGAATTGGCAGACCATGTCGTGAGCATGGCACAGGTTCGCGAAGCAGGGGCTCGTTGGGACGCTCTGAACCCTGGGAAATTCAACGCGACGCTGGCAGCCATCGACCTCGACGACGTCGGCATCATGCTCTACACAAGCGGCACCTCGGGCAACCCCAAGGGCGTGCCGCTGACCCACCGCAACGTCGGCAGCAACGGCCGGGACTGGCTGCTGTGCAACGCGCCGCTGGTCGAGCCTGGCGACACCGACCTCTTGTGGCTGCCGATGAGCCACATCTTCGGCTTCGGCGAAGCGTGCCTTGGCAACACGCTCGGTTTCGTCAGCTACCTGTGTGAACCGGGCGAGGTCCTGGCCCGCTTGCCCGAAGTGCGCCCACAGGTGCTGATGTCGGTGCCGCTCATTTGGGAGAAACTGGCGCAATTCAGCGCCAACACACCCGACCCGGCGACGACGCTGCGCGACTTGACCGGCGGCCGGCTGCGGTTCTGCCTTTCGGGCGGCGCTGGACTGCAGCGCGAGGTCAAGACCTTCTTTGCCGACGCTGGGTTGCTCATTCTTGAGGGCTATGGCCTGACCGAGGCCGCTCCGACGCTGACGCTCAACCGCCCCGACGCCTACCGCTTCGACTCGGTGGGCAAGCCGCTGCCGAGCGTCGAGCTGCGCCTGGCCGACGACGGCGAGATCCTGGCGCGCGGCCCCAATGTGTTCGGCGGCTACCACAAGGACCCTGCGGCGACGGCGCAGATCTTCACCGCCGACGGCTGGCTGCAGACGGGCGATGTCGGGCGCTGGACCGAAGATGGCTTTCTGCAGATCATCGACCGCAAGAAAGACATCCTGGTCACCGCCGGCGGCAAGAACGTGCCGCCCGCCAACCTGGAGCAGCAGTTCGCCGACGAACCGCTGGTCGCCCAAGCCGTCGTGTACGGGGATGGCAAGCCCTACCTCGTGGTGGGGCTGTGGCCCAATCCGCTGGTGGTGTCGGTGATGCTGGCCGATGTGCCGGCCGAACGGCGCGGCGCCGAGCTGCGCATCCGCTTGGCGGCCAAGGTCGATGCCGTCAACGCCACCCTGCCCCGCCACGAAACGCTGCGCAATTTCGCGGTCATGCCGCGGCCCCTGACCGTCGAGGGCGGCCAACTGACGCCGACCCTCAAGGTCAAGCGCAAGCGAGTCTGCGAGGAGTTTCGCGCGGAATTCGAGGCGCTGTATCCGCAGGGATGACCGATGCTGACCCGCCTCAAGAACCTCGCCACCCTGCACCGCCGCGCGGTGCCTCCGGTGGGTGCCACGCCCCACGCGGTCGTCCACGCCGAAAACAAGTGGCGGCTGCTGCGCTACCATGCCCGGCCGCAGGGCCTCGCCGTGGCGGCGCCGGTCCTGCTCGTGCCGTCGCTCATCAATCGCCACTACGTGTTGGACCTGACGCCGGGCAAGAGTTTCGCGGAGTTCCTGGTCGGCCAGGGGTTCGACGTGTTTTGCGTCGATTGGGGCCGGCCCGACGCCGAGGACCGCCACGTGACCTTCGACGCCATCGCCGACCGCGCCCTGGGCCGCGCGCTGCGCCGGGTGTGCGACCTGTCGGGCCAACCGCAAGCCCACGTGCTCGGCTACTGCCTGGGCGGTACGCTGACGGCCATCCATGCAGCGCTGCATCCTGAACGGGTGGCGTCGTTGTGTTGCGTGGCTGCGCCGATCGCATTTGCCGAGGCCGGGATCATGCGCACTTGGCTCACGGCGCCGGGGTTCGACATCGACGCGCTGGTGGACGGATTCGGATTGATGCCTGCCGCGTTTCTGCAGTTCAGCTTCCAGATGCTCCGACCCACGTTGGGCCTTTCCAAAGCCGTCCATCTCATTGACCGCGCCTGGAACGACAAGTTTCTCGACGGTTGGCTGGCGCTGGAGACCTGGGCCAACGACAACGTCGCCATCCCCGGCGAGTTCTACCGGACCTATGTGCGCGACCTGTACCAGCGCGACCTGCTGCGCCAAGGGCGCCTCTTGGCCGGCGGCCGCAGGGTGGACCTCGGCGAGATCCGCTGTCCGCTGTTGGTGGTGACGTTCACGGTGGACGCCATCGCGCCTGCGGCCTGCTGTGCGCCGCTTTTGGACCTGGCGGGCAGCGCCGACAAGCGCCGCGTCGAGTTCGACGGCAGCCACGTCGGCGGCATGACGAGCTCGCCAGCGGCCAAGGGGTTGTGGCCGCAGATGGCGGGATTTTGGATGGGGCAGGAGAGTCCGCGCGGCCCGCTCTGACAGCAGTCCGCCCGCAACAGGATGACTTCCTGGCAGAATCCGCCCGATGGCCTGCACCTGCGCCTGCACCGGCCCGGCGCAGCCGACTGATCCTGAGGACGCCGCACGGTCGCGGTGCGCGCTACGCCAAGCCGCCGCGCAAGTTGAGCACGGCCGCTGGGAACGGCACCGGGGCAGAGGCGCGACGATTCGCCAACTGCATCCCTGCGGCTGTAGTCCTAGGAGCCTGTCGGTGAAACGCCAGAATCGCGAGATTCTGGCCGACAGGCTCCTAGGCAGGCCGCGGCTGCGGCCTGCCAGCGACCGAAACTGCCTGAATTCACTTCAGGCAGTTCTTGGTCGCTGCCCCAATCGCAACCAGCACGGAGCCCGTTGGACGATAGTCCGACAGGCTCCTAGATCCCCACCTCGGAGTTGACCCGCACCGTCCACGCCCCAACCCGCGCCTTGCCCGGCTGGTCCAACACCTCGCCCGTGACATCGGCCTGCAGCTTGACCCTGTGCCGCGCGAGGTACCAGGACACGCCCAGAGCCGCCTGGCGGGCACGCGCGACCTGGTCCGCGATGGCATCGGCGGGCCGCGAGTCGGTGAGCCGCACCGCGGTTTCGACGCCGTCGGTCCATAGCCAGCTCATTTGCGCGTTGTAGGCTTGCCCGACCAACATCCGGCCTGCCTTGCCGCTGGCCAGCTTGACGGTTGGTTCAGAGCAATCGCGGCGCAGGTATTCGATGGTGGCGGCGAAGCCCCCCCACTTGAACACGCCGTCGCCGATGACACTGAAAAGGTCGCGGCCTTCCGCGGTCGCAGCGCCAAGGGTGCCCTGGGTGCGGCGCGCGTCGCGGTTCCAGTGGACGACACCGGCCACCGACAGTTTCGGCGAGGCCTCGCGCGCCAGATCGCCCTCGAAGTAGTCGCCGCCACCGGTGAAAGCGCCCATCGGCAGGACCTCGGCGCGCACGGTGTAGGCCAGACCGTTGCTGCCGGGTGTCGGGTTGCGGCCCTCGCCGCCGCTGACGGCCGCCTTGCCGACGAGCAGCACCCCGCCCGGCCTGGCCTGTGCCATCGCTTGCAACCCCACGTCGCGGTCCAGCGTGAAGTCGCGGTTGGCGATGGAGCGGTCGGGGAATTGCTGATCGCCGCTCGACACCACGCGCTGGCGGTTGCCGGGCAACTTGGATTGGCCGAACGACACCTGCAGGTCCGGGCTGAAACGAAACCCGAGGGTGGCATCGCGCACCACATTGGGAAAGCCGGTCGCGTCCCAGTCCATGTCGGCGCGGGTAAAGCCCAGTTGGATCCCGTAGACCCAGCGCGGATCGACGGCCCAACCGTTCAGGCGCAGCCGCAGGCGGCGGGGCTGGAGCGCCACGCTGTCGGGAGCCGGATCGTCGAGGGCGGCGGACCGCATCACCAGCCAGTTCTGGCTGCGAAAGCGCAGGCGGACCTGGTAGCGGCGGCTCGGATCGTTGAATTCGACGCCTTCCTGGAAGGTCAGCGGCGAAAACGGGCCGGTGTCATCGCCCCAGGCCAAGGTGGCCGGGGCCACACCCAGCGCCACGCCGATCCACGTGGCAGCTATTCGTGGGTAGTGGGCGGGCCGGGCCATGGGCGCATTCCAGGCTGCCGCGGACCGGGGCGGAGCGGCGGCACGCTAGCGCGGCGTGGCGGCGACGTCAACGGCGGCCGCGGACCGGACCAGGGCTCTCCATCTCGTCGCCCCGGAACGTACTTGCGCGACCCGACGCGATGCTGCGACACTGCGCTCTGCTGCCACCGGATGCACCTGTCGGTTCGGCAACTGGCAACCCGCGAGCTGCGTATCGACCCATGCCCGCCATGCAACGAGCGCCCGGTGCCGCGCCGCACCAGAATGCGCAGACGGCGGCCCTGTCGAGGGGGTCGTCGAGGACAGCGGGTCGAGGCGAGGCCGCGGCTCCGGTCCGACCTGGCCCGGCGTTGGCCCGGATGACGTGGGTATCGCTCGCGCACTGCCCACGGGCGGCTGATGAGGTTGTTGAAAAAGGTTCCGCTGCGCTACCTTTGGGAGGGGACCGCCGCGCGGCCCCCTCGAAATCCTTTCGGATTTCTCACCCCCAGCGGGCCGCTTGCAGCGGCCGAGGCTGTTTTGCAACAGCCTGTATTGCGTGAGATGGACCGCCGCTGTGACCCCACGGTAGAGCCGCTCTGCCCTTGCACTGCGGTGCCCCCATCGCTCGCCGCCGAGCCGGAAACGCCGTGAAAGCCACAGCCTGCCTTCTCGCCCTGGCCGTGGTCGCGCTTGCCCTGGCCGCCGAGCCCGCCCATGCCTGGCGCCAGTACCACACCAGCACCGGCAAGCCGATGCACTGGCCGGCGTTGGCCCTGGCCGCGGGGGTGACGTACAGCGTCGACGACAGCGGGCTCGGCGCGCAGGGCGGTCCGAGCGCGGCGCTTGCCGCTGCCATCGCCGCGGGCTTTGGCGCGTGGGGGGCGGTCGCCTGCCCGCCGTGTGGGGTTCGCCCTTGGCAGCCGCCGCCGCACGACGTCGGTTGGAGGCCGGCCGCGGCGGTGGGCATGGCCTGCCAGGCGACCGACCTGTTGGGCTGCAAGCACTGGGAACCCAACGGCAATCAGGTGTCGTTTGCGCACACTGCCGCCCAGTGGCCGTTTGGCGCCCAGGTGGTGGCGATGACGGTCGTCAGCGCGGCGGCCTCGACCGGTGAGATCGTCGACGCCGACATCGCGCTGCACACCGCCACGTTCGGGTTTTGTCTCGGCTCGTGCGCGCCGGGGCAGTTCGACGTCGCGGCGGTCGTCCAGCACGAGGCGGGGCACTTCGCCGGCCTGGACCACAGCCTCGATCCCGCCGCGGTGATGTTCACCCAGGGGACGGCTGGGATCGGAGCGCAGCCTGCGCTCAGCCCGGACGATCGGGCCGGGTTGTGCGGGGCCTATGCCCAACGGGTGGCTGCGGCGACCTGTGGCGCGGCGGCCTCCGACGCCGGTGCCAACGACGCGGCTGGGGATGGGAAAGGGCTGGGCGACCTGAAGTTGGGTGACATGGGGCAGGGCAAAGCCGGGCAGGGCAAGGCCGGCGGGCAGTTCGCCGCTGGATCCGAGGGCTGCCGGGCGTCGCCGGGCGGTGGGGGCCCGTGGGGCGCGTGGGGGCTGGGGCTGGCAGGGCTCCTGGTGGTGCTGGTCGCGGGGCGGCGGTCGCGGGGCTTCGGCCCGAGGCCGCGAAGGCCGGCTCAATACGGCTTCTTGTTAAAGAACAGGAACTTGGCCCAGCCACCGCCGGTCCACCCCTGGTATCCGCCATACGACAGCTTGTCGGAGAAGGTTGCGCCGGTGACGAAGGCCGTGTTGACCCATGACGAGCCCCCGCCGCCTCCGCCGGCCTTGTCGTTGCACACCGCGCCGCCGCCGCCGCTGACAAAGCCCTGCCCGCCGCCGCCCCCGCCCAGCAGCGTGCCGTTCGTGGCCTTGCCGCTGTAGGTCATGCCGCCGTACTCGCCGTTGCCCCAGGTGGAGGTGGCGTTGCCGCAACCGCCGGTGGCCAGGCCCGACTGCCCGCCGCCCTGGCCGGCCTGGTAGCCCCCGACTACGGCCCCAGCCCCGATACCGGCAACGCCCGGTTTGCCATTGGGGTATCCACCGTTGCCGCCCGTTTGCACGCCGTTCCACACGTAGCCGGAGGCGCCTCCGCCCGCGCCGGCGATGATGAGCGGCGCCGTATCAGGGGCTAACAGCTTGCTCAAGCCTCCGCCGCCGGCCGTGGGACCGGGGCCGTAGGGCTGGACTTCGCCGCCGGAGCCGGGCTGCGGCCAGCCGCCGACGCCGTGGCCGTGGCCGTTCTGGATGACCGTCGTGGGCATCTGGCCCACGTACAGGATCATGGACTTGCCAGCTTTTCCAGTCATGTTGACGAGGGCCCTCACAGTGGCGCCAGCGCCCCCAAGGGAGGCTGTGTCGCCGGCGGAGCCGCCGTCGGAGCCCGCGATCTCCACGAGGACCCAATTGGTGCACTTGGGCAACGCCACCGAATACGGGGTCTTGACGCCGCCGGTGGCGTAGTACTCGACCAGTCCAAAGGCATCGGTGGGACAGCACTCGCCGGCCGAGCAGACCCCACCCGGGCAAGACTTGTCGTTGTGGGCCGCGGCGTCGAACTTGCAGCCCGCCATCGCCACGCACGAATGACAGCTTGCTGCGCCGCAAGCGTCGATGCGCCAACCAGTCGAGCACCGTTTCACTGTTTGACGTGACCGCGCGCGCCATGTGGTCGGCAGCGAGGCCCATGCGACCGGCGAGGGGGTCGTCATCAAATCGGTGGCGGCGGTGCCGGTAAGGGACTGGAAAATAATAAGTCGATCACTCTCACATCAGGACGGAGCCGCGAGTCGGACCTTTGGTCCGCGAGCTGGCGACCCACGGAGCAAGCAAACGGGCCCGAGAAATGATTGAGTAAATCATTTCCTGGCCCTAACAACCAGTGCATTGAGTGCAACCAGTGCATCACCAGCACCTGCGTCAACGGCAAGTGCCATTCGACCAACAACACCAACCAGTGCAACGACAACAACCCGTGCATCAACCAGGATGCGTGCTCGGTCGGCACGTGCAAGGGCAACCCGGTGACGTGCCAGGCCGACAACAACCCGTGCACCGTCGGCGACCCGGTCGAGCACGATTGGGCGGCGTAGCGCAGGACAAGGCGGCGCGCGCGCTCAAAGCTTGGACTTGGCGGTTGGTGTGCTCGGGGCTGGCGGCGCGGAGGCGTGCGTTGGCGCTGAGCGGGCGAGGTCTGCCTGCGGCGCGCAAAACCGCGGCTTGACGCCGATGATCAGCCGGCGGAGCATGGCAATCGTGCTGTCGCCAGAGGGTCCGGCAGGGCGCAGGCTGCGGAACGGTGGCGTTTCGTCGGCGAGGGTTTGGGGCGGGGTGCCCTTGCGGTTCCTATCCACATGGGGCTGCTGTACTGGGCGCAAACCCGCATCCCGTGTGGCACGACCGCGGTGCTGGTGGCGACCACGCAAATCCTGGTCGCGCTGGCCGCCCCGCTGGCTGTCGCGGGCGAACGCTGGCACGCTCGTGTGCTTTTCGGCTGCGCAATCGGCGGCATCGGCACGGCAGCCATGGCCAGTGGCACGACGGGCGCTGCGCAAGGGTTGGGTGTCGTCGCGGTGTTCGGCTCGAACGCTGCCGCCGTGGTCACCCGCTTGGCCGCGGCGCGCTTGGTGGCCAACGTCTCGCCGGTGGTGCTGCTGCGCGATCTCGGTGTGTGGGTGACGGCCTGCCTCGGCTCGCTGGCGCTGCTCGGTGATCCGGCGGCGCCAGGGCGGGCCTCGGCGGCGACGTGGCTTGCGGTCCTCTACCTCGGAATCGTGGCTTCGGCGGTTGCGACCGGGATGTACCTGGTGGTGCAACGCCAGGTGTCGACCGCGCGCCTGGGCAGCGAGCAATACGGCAGCGCCGTGATTGCCGCGGTCGCGGGCATGGCGGTAGCCGGTGAGCCGGGGGGAGTGGCCCAGTGGACGGGCATCGCGCTGGTGGTCGCCGGGGTTGTGCTGGTCGCGCGGCGGTGAACCCGGCGGGCGTGCAGTCGGTGAGTCCGCGCCTGCGCAGATGGGTCAGCAGCCCAAGCCTCGCCCACGCCGCCTGCCCCACCACAAGGCCACTGCGCACGCAACCAGGCCAGCCCAAGCGCCACCTGTGCCCACGCCTCTGTGGGCAACGCAACCGTCTGTGGCGGCGGCAGCGGCGGGCGGCTTGACGCTGGCCTTCGCGGTGTCGGCTTGCGCGCTGTCCAAACTGACCGTGGCCTCGGTTTCGGGTGGCGCGGCGACTTCCTTCCACCCGCCAGCGGCGTCGATGCCGGGGACGGGGCCACCTTCCGGTCCGTTGGCGGCGTCGGCGTCCAAGTTGACAGCGTTGGCGTCGTTGGGCGCGGTGCTGGCATCGCTGGCCGTGGTGGCCGTGTCATTGGGCGCGGTGCCGGCATCGTTGGGCGCCGTCGTGGCGTCAACCGGTGGCGCCGTCGTGTCTGCGGTGTTGGCCTCGCCGGTATCGGGCGGCGGCTCGGTGCACGGACCGGTCGGCGGCGGATTGCCCGACTTCCAGCAGGGCTTGGGCACGCAATAGGCGGGGGCGTACCAGGGGCCGACGTTGGTCACCAGCGGGTCCGATGGCGGCGGGATCCAATCCGGCGTCACCGGCTTGAGCACCAAATCCTTCGGCAGCGCGGGCTTGCCGGGTTTGGCGCCGATGATGGCCGCGTCGACGACGGGGATATCGGCTGCGGCAATTGCCTGGGGCTGGCCGGTCTCGTCGATGAGCCCTTTCCAGGATGCCGCCGGCGCCGCCTTGAAGAGCGAATCCACCACGCCGACCTGGCCAAGCACCCAACTGCCGAGGCCGTCGATGGACAGCCGCCACTGCTGCGCGCCACCCGACCAACCTTGTGGGCACACCGGATTGAATTTCGGCCCGGCGACAACCGGCGCGACTTCGGGCAATGCCGGGTTGAACGCAAACACCGGGTCGCGGTCCATCTCTTCGGGCGATACCCGCGTGACCAACCGGGTGACGCGCGGGGCGGCTTTGACCAGCGCCATGGCCAGCTCGGTGGGGGCGACGATCTGGTCTTGGATGGCTTTGACTGCGGCAGCGCCGTCAACCTCGATGGCCTGCAACTGCGCGTGGGTCAGCACCGGACCGCCGGGAATCGCACACGCGGGCGGCCCACCGGGCATGTCCCAGTACTGTTGGCAACTGCTGAGGTAGGCGAGGACCACCAGCGGCGACGCGCCGGGCGCGACCTTGGCGAGCTGCAGGGGCGCCGCCACGGCCTCGGCGATCTCTTCGTCTGCAATCGAAAAGAGCCAACCAGCGATGCCGGTCAGTTGGTCGAGGTTCGCCACGCCGGCCAGGCCGGCCGCCGCTGTCTTGGGCAGGAGGGTGCCAGGCGTGAACTGCACGGAAGACACCGAGGATTCGGTCACAAAGGCATGGCCGCCGGCTTCGTCGATAGCCCCGGCGACCACCTGCGCGTAGTTTTTCGGCAGCCCATACAGGCCGGGGGTGAACGCAAGCCGCAGCGGATGGACCTCGACCTGCAAGTGGTTTTTGATGATTGCGCGCCCCGGCCCGGCTACCGTCACCGCTACCGTCAACTCGCTCGCCGCGGCAATCGAGGTCAAGCGCAGCGGTACGCACGGCTCGGCGTCGTCCATGGTCAACACCACCGGGCGGATGGCCTGGATGCCCTGGCCGTTGGCGAGTTTGATGGCGACAAACACATCGCCGTTGGCAATGTGGCTCTGCAAGATGGGCGTAGCCTTGGCGGGCGTGGCATAGCCGTTGTCGCTCAGCCACTTTTGCAGCACTGCGGCGTCGGTGCCCTTGATGACCAGGTAGTTGTACGGGCCGGTGCTGCCCGAGGCCACGATGTCGACGCCCTTTGGACCACCACCGCCCGGTGCCGGTGCTGCGTCGGCGAACGTGCCACTGTCGCTGGTGCCCTGCCACGGCGGGTAGTTGAAGGCGCTGCACCCAAGCGCCGGGTCTTGGCAGTTCTCCGCCGGGCCAACCGGCGCTTGGTATTTGCGCCCCAACTGGCCGTCGAGCAGGTTGAAGACCCGCCGGCTGCCCACCGACACCGCTGGTACTTTGGGCAGCGGCAGCACCCAGCCGAAATCCTTGGCCAGACCGGTGTAGCGCACTTCGACGTGGACAATGGACTTCTTGGCCACCTCGTCGCGGACGAAGAGCACGCGTTCGGCGTCTTGCACCACGGTCTGTGCGATGTTGGGGACCAGCGGCGAGAAGCAACCGCCGCAAGCGAAGGCCTGGGCCGCGGGCAAGGTCAAGGCCACGGCGGCCAAGCACAAGCAGAGAATTCGGGGGTGCATGGCGCCTCGGTTGTCGGTTTTGCCCGCGGGGTGAGCGTACGGGGTTTGGTGGTGGGGCGTCATTGATCGACCTCGCCCCTCCAGTTGGCCCGCCGCTGCCTCAGTGGACGCCGTTTTCGACGTAAGGCCTGTCCATCCCTAACCCTGTGCAGGGCTACGCCATGCACCCCCGCCGGCGCTGGGGGGAC
>VGRO01000070.1 GCA_016875335.1 Deltaproteobacteria bacterium
GGTTGCGATCGGGGCAGCGACCAAGAACTGCCTGAAGTAAATTCAGGCAGTTTCGGTCGCTGGCAGGCCGCAGCCGCGGCCTGCCTAGGAGCCTGTCGGCCAGAATCTGCCGATTCTGGCGTTTCGCCGACAGGCTCCTAGCGCGCCGCCAACGGCAACGACAGTGCGCGGATGATGTATGTGCTTTTGTGAACTGCGGAACCGTCACGCACGCGCGGCCGCACCACCGTCGCCAGCCCGCCGCTGCAGCAAGGGCAGGGCCGCGGCATACAGCAGCGACAGGGCCATGCCCGCGCCAAAGGCGGTGAAATAGCCCGTGTGCGCCGCCAGCCATCCGCTCGCCCAGCCGGCCGGCATTTTGCCGAGCACCTCAAGGCTGGCGAGCAGCGTGTAGTGGCTGCCGGCAATCCGCGGGTCCACGCGTGCCATCATCCAGGCAAACATCGCGGTCGTCAGCGCCCCGCCACACAGGTGCTCGATGCAGGTGGCGCCGATGACCGCCGCCGGGCTCGGGTCGATGGCCGCAATCGCGACCTCGCCCGCCATCGACACCGCGCGCAGCCAAACCACGGCCAGCAGCGCCGCCTGCGGCCCCTTGCGCTGTACCCACCAGCCGCCGGTCAGCGAGCCTGCGACGGAGGCGACCATGCCGTAGATGCCGACCCATTGGCCAATCTGCGCCGCCGTGAATCCGCGGTCCACCAGGAACGGCTTGAACATGGTCGTGACCACTGTCTCGCCGGTCTTGTAGAAAAGCACGATCGCCAGCGCGGCTACCGCTCCTGGTCGCGTCACCTCACCGGCGAGCACGCGCGTCACGGCGCGCACGGACGCGACGCCCTCCGACCTCGGGGCCGCCGGTGTCCGTCGTGCGAATCTGAGCGTCAGCCCGAGCAACAGCGCGTAGAGGGCGGCCATCAGCGCGAACACCGCGGGCCAACCCAACGGAGCACTGGCCCAGACCAGTACACCGCCGCCGACGATCATTCCCGCCTTGTAGCCGACGACCTGCGCCGCATTGCCCCAACCAAGGCCCGACTGCCCCAGGAGGTGCACCGCAAGGCCATCGACCGCGATGTCCTGGGTGGCGGCCGCAAAGTTGAGCGCCAGGACGGTCCACGCCAGCACCGCCGCGTCCAGCCCATCGCTTGCGCTTGCCGCCGCCGCCGCGGCCGTCACTGCCAGCAGAGCAGTCTGCATGGCCGCGATCCAGCCCCAGCGCGTTCCCCAGCGGTCCACGGCCGGCGCCCACAACACTTTGAAAAGCCAAGGTAGAGCCAACGCGCCGGCCAGGCCGATTTGCTCGAGCGACGCGCCGTGTTGCCGCAGCAGCACGGGCAGCGCCACCGACTGCAGCCCAAACGGCATCCCCTGTGCGAGGTACAGCAGGGCCAGCAGCGCCAGGTCGGCGTGCAGCGGCGCGGCGGGGCGAGTGGACATGCGGGGCGGCACCGTGCGGCGGGACGCGGCGGCCCGAGCGTGACAAAGTCCAGGCGGGTTGGCTATCGTTCAGGCATGAACCCTTCGCCCCCCCTTTGCCCATCACAATCGAAGCCGACGAAATCGTGCAGGATTTGGCTGACCTGCATGGCCTTCGCTGGCACGGCCTGCGCCGATCCCCCGGCGCCCTCCGTGTCGTCCGCCTCAGACGCCAAGGCCGAAACGGCGGTCCTGCCCGACTCGGCGACGGCGTCGGACGCTGGCATTGCGCCCGTGCCTCTGTGCGTGAGCGACCAGGACTGCAAGCCCTCGACCGTGCCCTGTCTGGTCGCGTACTGCGACGCCCTGCAAGTGTGCAATCTCAAGGCAGCGACCGACGTGATGACCTGCAACGACGGCAACGCTTGCACCAAGAACGATCAGTGTGCGGTGGGCGTTTGCAAAGGCACGGCGGTCGACTGCGCCGACGGCAGCGACTGCACCCTGGACCACTGCCTGCCCGCCACCGGGTGCGCGCACGACAACTTGGTCAAACCGTGCAATACCAACGACCCCTGTGTGCAGTCGGCCTGCCAGTCGGGCAAGTGCATCGTCGTCAACGACAAACCGTGCGACGACGGCAACCCGTGCACCGCCGACAGTTGCTCGGCCGGTTCGGGGTGCAAGTACGCGGTCGTCGGCGGGTTTGCCTGTGACGACAATGACGGGTGTACCAAGAACGACACCTGCAAGTTCGGCAAGTGCAAAGGCGTCGGCAAGTCGTGCGACGACGGCGACCTGTGCACGACCGATGGTTGCGACGCCAAGAGCAACTGCGTCCACACCCCTTCGACCAAGGCCTGCAACGACGGCGACAAGTGTACGACGGCCGATGCATGCGCCGGCGGCAAGTGCTCCGGCACCCCCAAGGCGTGCGCGGACGGCAGCGCGTGCACCCTGGATTTCTGCAACAGCTTGACAGGGTTCTGTGACATCAAGGCCGCGGCCGACGTCACGGCATGCGACGACGGCAATGCCTGTACAGCGGGCGACACCTGCGCCGACATCATCTGCAAGCCGGGCGCCTCCAAGGGCTGCGATGACGGCAGCCCCTGCACCCTTGATGCGTGCGACCCACTGACCGGCATTTGCTTGGCCACGCCGGCAGACGACGGTGCCCCGTGTGGCAAGGACAACCAGTGCCTCAGCAACGGCCTGTGCAAGGCGGGCGCGTGCGTCGGCGACCTCAAGGTGTGCGACGACAAGAACCCGTGTACCCAGGATCTGTGCGACCCGAGCAGCGGCCTGTGCACCCAGAGCCAGCTCAACGACGGCCTGAAATGCGGCGACGGCAAGACCTGCCAGGCCGGCGTGTGCTTGTAGCCAACACGGCGCGACTGGTGCTCGCCCTGCCGCGTGTGGATCGCTCGGCCATTGGCGCAGGTCGCGCGGCGCCTGCGGTTTCCCGTGCGACAAGACGGGGCCTCAGAGCCTTTCCGGCGCGGTCGATGTCGCACCTGGCTTGCAGCCACCCCGGGTTGCGGGTACAAGGCGTCGTTGCGCTGGCGGTGATGTGCCGCGCGGGTTGGGCTCGAATTTCTGCATGAACACCCCCGCCCATGACCTCGGCCCGTTCCATCCCGGCGCGGGGACCAAGGCCGCCAAACCTGCTGGCAAAGCGGCCGACGGCGACCCGGAGCCCGACGACAACCTTGCCTTGAGCGGGAACCACGATTCCGGCAAGACCCAGGTGCTCAAGCGGCCGCAGTTCAACCACACCGTCAAGGCGGTGCTGTGGGCTGCGGAGGAGAGCGCGCAGAACTGGTTGGAATTGCCGGCATTTGCCGGACTGCCCGCCGATGTGCTGACCCGCGTGACCGGGGTGCTCGCGCCGCAGGAACTGGCTGCGGGCGACGTGCTGATGCGCCAGGACGAGACGGGCGACGCGCTGTACATCCTGGAGCGGGGCACCCTGCGCGTGACCATCGCAGACGCCCGCGGTGACATCGCCATGGAGCGCTCGGTCGAAGCGCCGGCCATCGTGGGCGAGATGGCCCTGGTCACCGGCGAGCGAAGGAGCGCCACGGTGACCGCCGCGGTGCCGTCCCGCGTGCTGCGCATGGAGCGTCCCGAATTCGAACGGCTGTGCCGCGAGCACCCGCACACGGCCGTGTTCCTGACGTGCCTGGTCGGCGAACGGTTGCTCAAGAACAAAGGTATCCGCCGCGTCGGCAAGTACCAGGTGGTCGGCCGCCTGGGGTCGGGCGGCGTGGCGACCGTGTTCGAGGCCATCCACCCCGGGTTGGGCCACGCGGTCGCGCTCAAGATGTTGTCGCACGCTCTTGTGTTCGACCCGTCGTTCGCCGAGCACTTCGGCCGCGAGGGGCGGCTGGTCGCGCAGTTGAACCACGACAACATCGTGCGGGTGCTCGACACCGAAGAGGCCTACGGAACCCGCTTCATCGTCATGGAGAAGCTGTCGGGCGACCTGCTCGACCACATGATCAAGCGCGGCGACAAGTTGCCGTGGTCGCAAGTGCGGCGAATCCTCATCGAAATCGCCGAGGCGCTGGCCTATTCGCATGCGCGCGGGCTGGTCCACCGCGACATCAAGCCGGCCAACGTCTTTATGACCGAGGACAAGCGCGTCAAGCTGCTGGACTTCGGCATCGCTGTCGAGGCGGACATGGCGATGGACGACGAGGGCAAGGTCGTCGGCACCCCGTACTACATGTCGCCCGAACAGATCCTGGGCCACCAGCTCGACGGGAGATCGGACTTGTATTCGCTCGGCGTGCTCGCCTACGAGCTGTGCGCGCACGAGCTGCCGTTCGTCGCCGACACCGTCCAGGGCGTGTTTGCCAAGCAACTGACGCTGAACCTGCCCGACCCGCGCGATCGCGACCCGGACATCCCGGACGACATCGTTGCCTTCATCCGCAAGTGCACGGCCAAAGACAAGGCCGAGCGCTACGGTTCTGCGGCCGAGGCGGCCGACTCGCTGCGCCTGGCCGGCGACCTGTCCTCAGGCGACAGCGTCGAGTTGAGCGCGCTGTCCATCACGTATCTGCCCAGCCGGCGGGTCCAGGTTCAGCAGATCCTGCGTGAGGCGACCGACAAGCTGCGCAAGCTGCGCGGCGTCCACGTCTTCGGCTCGCACGAAGTCGAGGATCGCTCGGCCGAAGAAACCAGGCCGCAGGCGCCAGGGGCCAAGGAGCCGCAGGCGTAGGTGCCCGGAGCCGGCCTGCTTGAGATTCTCCAAGCCCTGACCAACTCCGCATCGAACGGGCGCCCCGCCGACGGCTGCGCGCTCGGCTCGCTGGACGGACCAGACGGCCGTCGTACCCCGGTTTGCCACGTTCGCGGGGCCCGTGCACAATCCGCGGCCCTTCGCGGGCTGCTGAGCATGGCAGCTTCGCCCCCAACCTCCCAGGAGTCCACAAGATGTTCAAGCAGCGCACCCTCTGTGCGGTCGCCGCAGTCGCGGCCATGGGCGTAGTCGCCGCCGCGTGCGAAAAAAAGGATACCCCGGCCCCAAGCGCCGCGCCCGCCGAGCCCAAGCCAGCGGAACTGGCCGCGGCTGAGACTCCCAAGGCCCCGGAAGCTCCCAAGGCGGCTGAGGCACCCGCGGTCCCCGAAGCGCCCAAGCCCCCAGAGGTTCCCGCCGCGCCTGCCGTGCCTGCTGCAGCGCCTGCCGCGCCGACGGGCCAGCCGCACCCGGCGATGAACGATCCGAAACTCGCCGCCGAAAAGGCGCCGGACGAATTCAAGGTCAAGTTCGACACGACCAAGGGCCCCTTCGTGGTCGCCGTGACCAAGAAGTGGTCGCCCGTCGGTGCGGACCGCTTCTACAACCTCGTCAAGATCGGCTACTTTCAGGACGTCGCCTTCTTTCGCGCAATCGCTGGCTTCATGTGCCAGTTCGGCATCCACGGCGATCCCGCCGTCAACAACGTGTGGAAGGAGGCGTCGATCGACGACGATCCGCCGATCGGTCAGACCAACGCGCGCTACACCCTGACCTTTGCCAAGAAGGGGATGCCCAACTCGCGGTCGGTGCAGTTCTTCATCAACTTCAAGGACAACGGCAACCTCGATGGTATGGGCTTTACGCCGTTTGCCAGGGTGGTCGAGGGCACCGACGTCATCGACAAGATCAACACCGAGTATGGCGAAGGCCAGCCCGCCGGCCGGGGACCCAACCAGATGCGCGTGCAGATGGAGGGCAATAGGTACCTGCAGGCCGAGTTCCCGAACCTGGACTACATCAAGTCGGCGACGCTGCTGTAGAAGCCGCGCGCAGATCCGCCACGACGCCTCGGCCTACATGCAAGCCGAGCGCATAGATGCCCAACTGCGGTGGCCCGCCGATCGACGTTGGGTAGAGCGACCCGTCTGCGACCCACAGATTGGCCAGGTGATGGTGGCGACCGGCCGAATCGACCGCGCCGCGCCGCGGGTCGTCGTGCATCGGGCACGAACCCATCGGGTGCACGGCGGTCGGACCCAGGCGGCGCACGTCGAGATCGGCGAGCGAGCGGGTTTGTGCAGGATCGGTCACCTGTAGCGGTTGCGGCGTCGGAATCCACACCTTGCGTGCGCCTGCGGCAAACAGGGCCTCGGCCAGCCGCTGCAGGCCCTTGGCCAGTTCGTGGGCGTCGATCTCAGTCAGTTGGTAGTCCACCCGCACGCCCGTGTCGCCCGACGGGGTCACGTTGCCGCGCGACCCGTCGTGCAACATGGCGCAGAACACGGCGACCCGCGGATAGGCCAGCATGAACGCGCGGTGCTGACCGCCCAGCGCCGGCAGCATGGTCGCCGTACCCATCGGGTGGCCAAACGCCGGCACGATCCAGATGTTTCGCGGACAAGCGCGGCCGTCCTCTGGGCTGAATCGCAGGAACTCCGTGCATTCGATGGTTTGCGGGATGCCGCGCCACGCATGCACCGGGTCGTCGAACTCGCCAGCGGCCACCACCGCCGGATGGATGCGCAGCGTACGGCCGACTTGCGCATGAGGGTCTGGGACATCCGACCGCTGCAGCAGGGCCGGCGTGCCCGTGGCGGACCCTGCGGCCACAAACGTGCGCGCCTGCACGGTGAGGTGGCGGTCGCCCGGATCGCCGCGGTCGTCGATGCTGCGCACCTGCAGACTTTGGACGCGGCCGGCGCGGTGGTCGAGCGCCACCGCAAACGCGTGATGCACCACGGTCGCGCCGTGATCGATGGCCCGCGGCAGGCACACCTTGGCGGCGTTGTTCTTGGCGTCGTACGCGCAGCCGAGCTCGCAGTAACCACTGCCAACGCAGCCGGATCGGTTGTGCCGCAACGCCCCCCAGCGCCAGCCCAGCCGCTCGCAGGCGTCGCGCAACAGTTGGTTGTGGCGGTTGACGGCCTCGGCAGGGACGTCGCAGACGCCGAGCAGGGCCTCCGTCTCGTCGAACAGGCCATCCCACCGCGCGAGGTCGAGTCGGCCCAGACCTTGCCAGCTCCGCAACACGTGCGGGTCGATGCGCTTGCACAGGTTCAGGTTGTGCAGGGTCGATCCGCCGATGCCCTTGCCTTGGTGCAGGCGAATGCGCCGGTCGGCGGTCGTTCGCCCGGCCGCCTCCCAGTACAGCAGCGGCAGCATGTCGGCTTCGCGCTGGTTGGCGTGGTCGGGGGTGATCCAGCCGCCGGCCTCGACCAGGACCACGCGCAGGCCGGCCTCTGCGGCCACCATCGCCGCGGTCAGGCCGCCCGCGCCCGCGCCCACGACGCAGACGTCGCACACCAAGCGGCTGCGCCTTGGAAAACTGCGCAAATCGTGTATCACGGCGACAACAAGCCCGGAGGCAGCGCGCCGGGCGGTGCGTGCAAGCGGTCCCAACTGTGGCGCGGGGGCCGCGCCCTCTCACCCACCATCGGGCCCTCGTAGCCGATGGCCGCCCAGTGTTCGGGCAGTTGGTAGGCGCCAAGCATGACCAAGCCTTCCAGTGCTAGCTTCGCGTCGGCAAGGACGCCGCCTTGGCGGTAGAGCCAGTCCAGGTACGGGAGTTGGTTGGCCAGCTCCATGGCGGCAAAACAGCGGCTGTGGCCCATCGCGACCGTGCTTTCCGAGACGCACGCGCACAGAAGCGAGACCTCGCCGCGCAGCGTCCGCGGCAGGTGAGCGACATAGCGATCGATGGCCTCCACCGCCGGGCGCCACAGCCACTCGCCTGCCGCTGCGGCCGGTCGGTCCCACAGGAGCGCGACACATGCGGCATGCAAGGTCGTCGCCTCGAACGCGGTCAACACCTCGCCGCGCCACGGGCCGATCAGCGCAACGCTGGCACGGCGTCCGGCGATCGCGGTCGCGGTCAGGCCGACGCCAGCAGCGCCCAGGAACCACCGCCTCGGCCGCGGTTGGCCAGGGTCGATCCGCACTCGCAGCCAGTCTGGAATCCGCTGCTGCCAGCCCTCCTTGCGCGCAAGCGGATCCTGGCGCCGCACCGTGTCCCAAAACAGCGCAGTTTTGCCGCGCCGCTGGGACGGGTCTGCGGCCGGATTCCACAGCGCCGCGAGCACCTTGCCGGTATAGACCGCTTCCGCCGGAAAGCCGTGGTCCCTTGCCCGCTGCGCAGCGGCCAGCGATGCCGGCGTCGGCCAACCATAGCCCGTGCCGACCTGTCGTGGGTCGATCTCGATGGGGCAGGGCGGCGCGAGCGGCAAGCCTGGGGCGACGGCGGCCAATTGCCGCGCCAGGGACCGCCGCAGCGCCACCACCCGTGCGCGCGGCGCCAGCCAAGGTTCCACGGCTAGAACGGCGCACACAGGCCCGGTCCACCCGCCCAACGCCAGACCGGCGGCCAGACCCACCGCGGTGCCGCCCGAACCGAACGATACAAACACAGCATCCGGGCGCGGTACCTGCCCGGCGCCGACCTGTACCGCGAACTGCAAGCCAGCGCGCACCAGGCCGACCATGGCCAGTGGGTGGGTGCCTCCCGGCGGGATGACCGCGGCGCCGCCCGACCAAGCCCGGGTCAGCACCGACGGCGCCCGCATCGCCAGCGCCACCCGGCCCCCGTGGAACCGGCAATCGGCGGCATGGCTGACCGTGTAGGCGAGGTTGTCGACCACGCCGGCTGACAGCGGCTCCCAGAAGATGTGCGCGCGCAGTTGCCGGCCGAGCAACTGCGCGGCTTCGGTGCACGCGACGAGGTGACCCGAACCGATGGCGCCGACGGTTGTCCACGACTCGGCCTGTGCGAACGGCGCTGCTGCGAGCAGGTAGTCGAGCTTGCGCACCTTGGTGCCGCCGGAAAGCGGCCGCGTCTGGTCGTCGCGAACGACCCACAGGTCGGCCCATCCGCCTTGCTGCGCCAGGGCCGCCGCCGGCTCCACCACCGGATCAGCCGCCGCCCAGCCCAAGCGCGGCATCGATTCGAGGGCGGTCAGCCAAGCGAGCGGCACGTCGGACATGCGCAGACCGGGCGCGGCCGGCGCCCAACCGGACGATACCAGGGGGCGTCGGCGGTGTCGCGGGGTTGCGGGCGCGGGTGCAGATCCCGTGTCGGGGGCAGGGTCCTGGGACGCGACGGGGACGCAGCGTGCGGGGAATCGCGGGTTGTGGTGGCGGTTGCGACTGCGAGCGGGTCGTGCGTCAGCCGCCTGCGGCGGTCAGGGACAGGGCAAGGGACAGGGCCAGGGACCGGAACAGCCACTGGGACAGTGTCAGGGGCAGAGACCGGCCCAGGGCCTGGGCCCTGGCAATGACGGCCTGCGTGGGCGAGGCCCGCCGGGGCGGACCCAACCGACCGGCGGCTACCCTTGCGTGCGCGAGGCCCAGTAGCCCTGCACCGCGGGATGCGCCTGCATCGCCGCGTGCAGCCCAAGCAGCTTCGGGCAGTCGGCGAAGGTGTCCGCGCCGATGTAGTCGAACGTGCCGCTCAGGTACGAGCGGAGGATGACGTACAGTTTGACGTCGACCACTTGCGGGCGGTCGCCCTGCACGAACGGTCCGCGGATGCGCGCCTCGACGGTGCGGGCCCACTGCCGCAGCCAGCCCGCCGCGAACGCCTCGCGGGCGGCCTTCTTGTCGGCCTCGGCCATGCCTTTGCCTTCAGGCATCTTGCTGCGCGCGTCCTCGACGGACAGCATGAGAGCGTCGTGCTCGGCTGCCGTCCACGGGTCGGCCGGGTGCAAGCCGTGAGCCCGACCGACGTAGCCCAAGATGGCCACGCTTTGGGCGATGGTGCGGTCGCCGTCGGCCAGCACGGGCAGGGCGCCGAACGGTACATGGGCCCTGAGCGCCGCCCACTGGTCGCGGGTGACGCGGACGTCGTCGAAGGGCACGCCCGCCAGGGTCAGCGCCAGGCGGCACTCCAAGCCGCGCGATCCGTCAAAGTCGAAGTAGGTGAGCGAAAGGGACATCGGGTCTCCTGGACGTGCAGGTGCGCGGCGGTGAACGGCCTGCCATGGGGCGTCGCGCCAGCGCCAGCCGCGGTGGGGGACCGCAAGCTAGGTCGCCATGGGACGGGGTCAATGCGGCCGCGTCGGTGCAGGCCGTCGCGCGAGTCCCCACGCGCAAGCACCCAGCGTTCGGTCGCCATCTCCGCTGCGCTTCGCCCACCCGCGTACCCGCGGGTCGGCGGCAACCGGGCCCATCACAGTGTCGAGCGCATCGTCATACACCGGCATGGCGCGCAGCAACGCTTGGCACCACGGAGCCGCCGCCTTGGGATCGTCCGCAGAGGTCTGCGGCCAGAACGGCAGCGAGCGCCAACCGCAGCGCGCCGTCCCCGGGGATGGGGGTTGCGCTGGCGCGACCTGCATTTGCACGACGGCCGCACCCAGGGATTGCAGACGGCGATGCGCGTCCACGGCGGAGAGGCTGCGCAGCCGCGCCAGCGGCCCGATCAACTGCCGCAGGTCGAGCACACCCAGTTCATCGAGTGGTTCAAGACGTTGTAGGCCCTGCCGGCGCCCGCCCGCGTGCCGGTCCGTCGACCGCTGCCGCTCGCCAAGATCGCGCCAGCCGCACGTGCGCGCTCATGGGCCGGTCGCCCCAGCGGTCGCTGCTCACCGCGAGAGCACCTCGGATGCGTCCGAGGCAGTCGAGCGCACCGCAGCCGCAGTCGAAGGGTTCAGAGCAACGCACCTCCGTCGCCGGATAGAACGCCGCCAGCGCGTCACCCCCTGCGACCGGCCGAAGCACACGCACCTGCCAGGGCTGTTCGTCCACGTCGAACGCAACGTTGGGTGCGCAGCCATGTTGCACGTAGGCCAACCACCTCGGCGTCAGCCAAACATGCCGACCCGCAGCCACTTGCAGGGTGTGCTGGCCCGGCCCGGATGCGTCCGCCGCAGCGGCAAACGCACACAGGACCGACCCGGCCTCCAACGGCGCGCGCGCCACCAGCACCCGCTGCCCGGCGCGCTCGACGACGGCCACGCGCGGATCCAACGGGCCGCCGTCGCTCAATTCTTGGCGCCCCAATAGAGCGTGTAGCCACCACACGTCGCCCCGGCCTTTGCGGTGACCTTGACCCAGGTCTTGCCGCCGTCGTTGCCGGTGCCGAGCGTACTGCACTGCGGGCTGACCTTGGCGAACTCGTTGGTGGTGCCGGTGTTGGTGCTGCAGCAGCCGGCGCTGTTGTTGGGCCCGCCGCTGCTGACCTTGCTGCCGTTGGCGCAATCCACGGTGCCGCTGCCGGTCTTGCCGTTGGCGCACTCGAAATACACGCACAGGTCGTAGTCTGCCGCGAGGTTCTCGATCTTGGCCTGCGGTTTGACGGTGCAGAAGGCGTCGTCCTTGCTGTTGAAAACGTACCAGTCGACGTCGCCGACGGGCGAAATCGTGGCCGTCATCTGGCTCAAGTTGTCGCAGTCGCTCTTGTCGACAAGCGTCTTGCCCGGCGAACTGTTGTTGGGCTCGGCGGTGTCGGCGGTGCTGGTGCCGGTGCACTTGCCGACCTTGCAGGCGTCGTTGACGGTGCACGGGCTGCCGTCGCTGCACACCGTGTTGTCGGCCTTGGGCATCGCGACGCACGCGCCGCTGCTGCACTGTCCGGTGTTGCAGGCGTCGGTCTTGCTCGCGCAGTCCAGGGCCTTGCCCTTGCAGGTGCCGGCCGTGCAGACGTCGGCGGTGGTGCAGGCGTCGTTGTCGTTGCACGCAGTGTTGGTGGGCTTCTGCTGTTTCAAGCACGACCCGGCGCTGCACACGCCGGTGTTGCACCCGTCGGTCAGCGCGCCACAATCCACGGCCTTGCCAGCGCAGGTGCCGGTGCCGTTGCAGACATCGGCGGTCGTGCATGGGTTGCCGTCGCTGCAACTGGTGTTGGCGGCCTTGGGCATGGCCGCGCACGCTCCGGTCGTCGGGTTGCAGGTGCCCGTGGCGCAGGTGGCATCGAGCGCCGCGCACGACTTGGCGGTGCCGCCGCACTTGCCCGCCTTGCAGGTATCGCCGGTGGTGCACGGGTTCCCGTCGCTGCAGGCCAGCCCGTCCTTGGGCACCCACGCGGCCTGCGTGACCTTGGGGTCGCAGATCTCGCAAGCATTGGCCGGGTTGACCGTGTTGACCGCGACGCATTTGCCGCCAATCTTGCAACTGCTGGTCGCGACCGCGTGAGTGCACACGCCCGATCCGTTGCAGGTGTCGGTGGTGCACAGGTCGCCGTCGTCGGGGCACCCGGTGCCGACCTTGGCGGCGGGGTGCGCGCAACCCGAGCCCTGGCACACGTCGTCGGTACACGCGTTGCCGTCGTCGGGGCACGCGGTGCCGGCGGGCACGGTCGGGTGGTCGCACTGGCCATTGGCGCACTGATCGAGTGTGCACGCGTTGCCGTCGTCGGCGCACGCCACCGTGCCGGGCGCCGCCGGGTGCGCGCAGGTTCCGTTGCTGCACTGGTCCAGCGTGCACACGTTGCCGTCGTCGGCACACGCAACCGTGCCGGGGGCCGGCGTGTGGGCGCACTTGCCGTTCTGGCACTGATCTACCGTGCACGGGTTGGCGTCGTCGTCGCAGGCCACCCCGGGGTCGGCCGACTTGACCGCGCAGCCGGTCTTGGGGTCGCACAGGTCCACGGTGCAGGCGTTGCCGTCGTCGCACACCTTGGCCTTGCTGCCCTGGCACGCACCGTTGGCGCAGCTGTCGTCGCCGGTGCACACATTAGCGTCATCGCACGGGCCGCCTTTGGGCGACTGCTTGCAGGACCCGTCTGGGTTGCAGGTACCCTGGGTACACGCGTTGCCGTCGTCACAGAGGTCCTCGTCGGTCTGGCCGTCGCAGTCGTCGTCGAGTTGATTGCAGGTCTCGGGCTTGGGCTGCGGGGCGCTGCATACAGGCGCTCCGCCGTTACAGCCGCCCACCTTGCCTGCGCACGTTCCGAATTCGTTCTTGGCCTCGCAAGCCGCGGCCGCGATGTCGTCGGTCTTGCCGTTGCAGTCGTCGTCCAGGCCATTGCACGACTCCGCCGCGGCGCTGGCGGCGCTGCACGCGGTCAATCCGTTGGGGCCGCACGCGCGGGTGCCCAGGCACAAGCCAACGTCGTTCTGCTTGGCGCAAGCCGTGGACAACGCCTGCGCGGCGGCGGCCGGGCTGCAGGTGCAAACGCCAGCCTGCGGCAAGCACGCGAACCCGCCGAGCGCCGCCATGCACGCGAACCCACTGGGGCATGCGCCGCCTTTGCCGGCCGCGCACTTGATGGCGCAGAAGCTGCCGTCGTTGCCGTCCTTGCCCTTTGGCAGGCACAGGCCGCCGCTCACGCCTGGCGGGTTGCAGTCGGCGTGGTTGGCGCACGGGTTGCACAGGCGCGCGAACGTAGGCACGCACACATAGACAAGGTCGCCGCCGCCGGTCTTGAGGCCCGCGCACGTGTAGCCGGTGTCACAGGCGCCCTCGCAGAGCTTGGCGCACACCTTGCCGTCGGCGCTTTCGACGCACTGGCCGCCGTCGCAGTCGCTGGGGGCCGTGCAGGGGGCGCCGACGTTGCCGGTCATGGTCGCGTCAGGCAAGGCCGCTGGGCCCGAGTCGCTGGAGTCCAAGGGTTCAGTGTCAACGGCCGACGCCGTGCTGTCCCCGGTCGCGAGGTCGGGCACGCGCGGTGCGTCGCCGGGGCCGCCATCGTTCGCTGCGGCTTTGGCATCCGCCCCGCTCTGCGCGGTGCCGTCGCCCCCAGTCAAGCCACCGGAATCAAAGGCAACCGTGTTCCCGCTGGCCCCGGCTCCGCCGACAGGTGCGCTCGCCGGGTCGCTGCACGCGAGGAGCAGGAGGACCGCCGCCGCTGCCGCCCACGTTTGCCTCGACTTGTATGCCATTGCGGAGCCTCCGGGCGCAGAATGCCAAAGCGTCGCGGCGGCGCGCAACTTGGGCGCGGTTGCAATGCGCGGGCCACGAACGATGGCCGCGAATCCCTGGTGGTCGCGGTCGAACTGCGGGCCAGCGGCTATGCCTCGTCCGCGCACAGCACCCTTGCGGCTGTGCAAGCGTCCATAGGCGACAGCGGGCTGGGCCGGCTGGTCCGCGACCCTTGGGGCCGCACATGCCATGGGCCACTATGGGACCGCGGGGCGAAAAACGCAGAAACGGCCGGACTCCGCTTGCCGCCAAGGCTTTGGAATCCGGCCGTTTCTTCTCGGTCGCGCGGGCAGGATTTGAACCTGCAACCTTCGGGTCATGAGCGCGCCGCACAACCCTTGCTGATGTTGTCCGTCCTTGCGAATCCGCTACTTGCGGAGCGTTGCAGCTTGCCGGCATTGCCGGAATTGCAGCCAAAGCGTAGCCGATGGCCACGGATTTGGCCACAAGATGCGCAGGCAAGTGGGCAAGAGGCGTGGATTTTCTTTGGCCAGCGGCAGCGCGAGCGACCTGCCCGCGGTGGCGATTTTCGGGTGCACCAGGCGCCGTGCCCTCACGGCGCACGCAACTGGCCGATAATTCCGGACGCCTAGGCCGGCACGTCGCCATAGTGTCTGGAAATAACGCCGTCAGCCGCCCTGATGAAAAGCCGCGGCGCAAGGTCGTCGATCGAGTTGTCGTAGAGGTAGAGGCGGTCAACTTCGACTGCGATGGCGGCACAGTTGGCAATCGAGCGATGATACCGGCCGATAATCTTGGGAATGGGCACGTCGTGGCCGCCGGCCAACACGCGGCGGGCTACCCGCGCTGCGTTGATGGTTGGGCTGGCCGTGCCGACGAAGAAAAGCCGGCAGAAGTAGCCGCGTCGTTGCGCCTCGCGAACGAACTCGACCTTGTCGGGCGCCGAGAACACAGTTTCAAACGCCAGGCTCTTGCCTTCGTCGATGCACCGCTGACGTCTCGCCGTCGCAATGCGCGCTGCCTCCGCAACCGCTGTTGGGCTATTCCAGTCGCCCAGTTCCTTGTGCGCGATCAAGTCCGGATTGACGTACTCGCATCCCGAAAACCACGTGTGGGCCAGACCGCGCTCTGTAACGGTCGTCTTGCCCGACCCGTTCGGACCCGCAACGACAAGCAAGCGAGGTCGCGGCGTCACGGCTGTCCGACCGGCAAGCCGACTGCGCGCAAAGCCGCCGCCATCAGCTCAGCGTTGATCTTGGCTTCCCGTTCGGCGCGCTCGCGCAGGACCACGGCCACGGCTTCGGTAACCGCGGACAACTCTTCGTCCGTTGGTTCCGTATCGGGCGCCATGCAGTCGCGCTGCGGTGGGTTGGCCGGTTGGTCGGGCGACATGCGGGATCCGAACGCGGCGTCGGCCGCGGAGACAGGGTACGCTTGGGCGTGGGCGTGCGGCAACATTGGGGGCGGCGTCGCCTGTTTGGTGTCGTCGTTGAATGCTCGCCCGGCGCGTCTGCAAATAGCGGAATTCCTGGTCCAAGATTCGCACTTTGGGCTTGTGGATCTTGGGTGCCCGAGCCAGCCAGTTCAGGTCCACGGCGAGGTTCAACATCGTGGACAGCAGCGTCAACACATTGAGCACCGTCTTGGCGTGCAACTCGCGGCGCTCCGACACGAATCGATCGACCTGCTCAGTGCCAATGACCGCAAGCTGGAGGTTTCCGAACGAAGGCCGCAAGTGCCTACGGATGACGCTTTCGTCATCCTTGCCGCTGCGCTTGAGCGGCGCCCGGTGCAACAGCCAGTAGTCGGCCAAATCGCCGAAGGTCCTAGAGGGTGTATTCAAAATTTGCCGGATACGAGGGTCAGGAGGCGCCCGGAAGGCGAGGCGCGACGCGGCGACCGACTGAGGCGTGCTCCGGGCACGCCGCAGGGAGGGAGCAAGGAGCAACAATGCATGCCGGGATGCATCCTGAGCCGCAGTCGGCGTTCTTTCGAATACACCCTCTTAGGCTTGGGCGGGGCATTGGCCCGGCCAGCCCTGACTTCCTCGACTTCTGCGATGCGCCGCGCCAACTCGACTTTGGCTTCGGCGTAGTTGTCGAACACCGCGGATCGGCGCACGCCGGCATGGTCAACCCACCTAATCCGCCACTTGTCCCTGCATTTTACTGGCTTGCTCATTCCCAACCCCTATCAGGGTCGGGCGGCGCACACCCATGCACGAAACGCGAAGTTCCTGCATGGCCGCGAAGGGGGAGCCCGCTTGGCCACAAAATGGCCACAAAAGCGAAAAACGCGCACCCAGCATTTCAGCTAAGTGCGCGCTTTTCTTGCAGTCGCGGGGGCAGGATTTCCGTGCCGGGTTTTGGTTCAAATCCTGCCCCCAAAAGCGACCAAGGCCCAGTGCTTGCGCACTGATCCTTGAGGGTCGCGGGGGCAGGATTTCCGTGCCGGGTTTTGGTTCAAATCCTGCCCCAAAAAGCGACCAAGGCCCAGTGCTTGCGCACTGAGCCTTGAGGGTCGCGGGGGCAGGATTTCCGTGCCGGGTTTTGGTTCAAATCCTGCCCCAAAAAGCGACCAAGGCCCAGTGCTTGCGCACTGAGCCTTGAGGGTCGCGGGGGCAGGATTTGAACCTGCGACCTTCGGGTTATGAGCCCGACGAGCTACCGGGCTGCTCCACCCCGCAGTTGGGCGTTGTAACCCAGCCGGGGCGGGGGCGTCAACGGGTCGGTGAAAATACCTGTGGTGGCGGTGGTGCGGCGGCCGGCGCCGAATCGGCGTTGGCGGTCGAACCTGTGTAATTCCAGCATCCGTCGGCCAAGGGACTGCGTGATCGCGGCCCGATCAGTCCAGCGCGTCGGCGATCTCGTCGAGCAGGTCCTCGGCGTCGCCGCGCGGGCCGACGTGGTTCTGGGCGATGGCGAGCTGCCGTGCAGTTTCAACTGGTTGCCGCGCAGTCGCCGGCTGTCCGAGCGCGAGCAGGCACTCGCCCTGGCGCAGGTGCGCCATCATCAGATCCGGCTGCAGCCGCGCCGCGCGGGCAAAAAGCGGCTCGGCCTCGGCGAAGGCCCTGCGTTCGAAAAGCGCCTGACCCAGCGAAAACAGGGCCAGTTCATTCTCCGGGTCGTCTGCAACCAAGGCGCGCAGCATGTCGAGGCGGGCATCGTCGTGGGTGGCCAAGGTCAAGGTCATCCGTTCGCGGCGAACGGGCCGCATCGCGCCGGTATACAACTTTCTTGCACAACCGCCACCTGCCCTTACGCTACCCGATCGCGAGGCCGCATCACCCGCACGTGCGGGCGCGCGTCGCGCCGCGAGGTCCCCTTGGCCAAACGCAAGCTCGCCATCGACCGCAAAGAGTGGTTGCCGCTGACCGTCATCGGCGCCCTGGCCCTTTTCGCCCTCGGCCTCTACGCGCTGCGCCACGGCGCCCGGTCGCGCGGTGCGGAAGTCGCCACGCCCGCACCCCGCCCTGCCGCCCCACCGCCCGCGCCGACGCCCGCACAACCGCGGCCTCCAGCGCCGATCAGCGCCGACGAACTGCGCAGCGCTGCGCCGGGGCCGAGCGGCCACCTGGTCGTCGAGCGCGATGCCGACGCAAGGCCAACCAGCCTGCCCAGCGCCTTGCAGCGCGACGTCGCACAGTTGCTTGCGAGCTATGGATTGCCCTACGGAGCCGTGGTCCTGATCGATCCGCGCAGCGGCCAGGTCCTGACGATGGCCGAAACCCGCGACGGCGCAGATCCAGTGGGCGCAGTCGGTCACCTGACCAAGCCCACCGTGCCGGCAGCCAGCGTGATCAAGGTCGTCACCGCCTCGGCGCTTCTCGACGCAGGCGTTGGCGCGGAGCAGCAGGCCTGTTTCCACGGCGGCCTGCACGGGCTGGATGCGTCGCACCTGCGCGAACGGCCGGGCGACCGACGATGTGAAACGCTGACCGAGGCCCTTGCGAGATCCTCCAACGCCGCCATCGCCCGCTTCGCCTTGCGCGACCTTGCGCCTGGCGCACTTGCCAAGATGGCCTCGGCCTTCGGATTCAACCGTGTGGTGCCCAGCGACATCGCCCTTGAGCCCAGCCGCTTCGATGGCACAGGCAGCGATCTGGAGCGCGCGCGGGCCGCGGCCGGCTTCTCCGGGTCGACGCTCAGTCCACTGCACGCCGCGTGGATCGCGGCCCTGGTGGCCAGCGACGGCAAGCTGCGCCGCATCTCGGCCTGGGACGTGCCGCTGGCCGGAATCGACCGGGTCGAGGACCACGGCGACGCACCAACGATCGCGCCCGAGGTGGCGGCGACGCTGCGTCACATGATGGTGGCGACGACCGAGTTCGGCACCGGGCGCGCAGCGTTCTCTCGGCGCGCCAAGGTATTGCGCGGCATCGCCGTCGGCGGCAAGACCGGGTCGCTGTCGGCGCCCGAAGGCGACCTGTTTCGCCACGTGTCGTGGTTCGTAGGGTTCGCTCCCGCTGAACGTCCGCGGGTTGCCATCGCCGCGCTGGCGGTCAACGGATTGAGATGGAAGGTCAAGGCGCCAGCCATCGCCCGCGACGCCTTGGGCTTGTTCTTCGAGCGCGCTGGCGAGCAGACCGCCGCGACCGCGCTTGACGTCAGTGGCCACCGCCTGTAAAGTGCCGCTCCGCCGCGGGCCGGGCGTGTGCCGTCCGGACTGCAAGCCCGCGAAAACGCAACCAGTTTCCGCCTGTCGCACGCCGAGCACGCGCTCGGGGTGCCGGCAGGCGGCGCGCCAGCCACGGATCAAGGAGCGGCTTGCGTCCCGCACAGGGGCGCCGGCCCGGGACGCGCCAACGCGCCCCACGAACTTCCGTGTGCTCCCGCTCCTGGGGGATCGTCTAAAGGCAGGACGGCAGACTCTGAATCTGCCTATCTAGGTTCGAATCCTAGTCCCCCAGCCGCGCGCACGCGGTGGGCCCGGCGCCGCCAATCCGTCGCCGACCGGCCGCTGGCGCTGGCGTTGTCCTGCAGGTTGTCATCACCGTCGCGGCGCCTTTCCGCGCACGCCCGGTTTGCGCGCATCGGCACGGCCGCGGCGCCGGCCCGGGTTCAGGTGCGTGCGGCCCATTTGGCCGGCAGCGCCGCATTGCCCCGTTAGTCTAGCGGTCAGGACACGGCCCTCTCAAGGCTGGGACAGGAGTTCAATTCTCCTACGGGGCACCTCGAACGTCATGCTTGCCGCCATCGCCCAAGTCCCGCATCTCGCGCCGGACCTGCGGGCGCGTGTCAGTCGCGCGGGTCGCCGAATCCGCGGCGGGTCCTCAGCCGGATCGCGCCGACGCGCGCACACTGATTCCGGGTATTGGTAACTGTGCATCGCTTCGTTCCCTCAATGGGTCCGGTCGCGGTTCGCGCCCCGGGTGCGCCGTTTGGTCCGTGGCGCGACGTCGCTTCTGCGGACTGGGACGACTGGCGCTGGCAATTGCGCAATCGGCTGACCACGACCGAGCAACTCGCGCGTCTGCTGCCCCTAGGCGATGCGACCAAGGCGTGGATGGCGTCGGGCGGCGCGTTCCAGGTCGGGATCACGCCGTATTTCGCCAGCCTGTTCGACCAGACCGCCCTGCTCGCCGGTGAGCCGGCCCATTGCCCGCTGCTGCGCCAGGTCCTGCCCGATTCGGCGGAGGCGCGCATCGCACCGTTCGAGCGGGCGGACCCCTTGGGCGAGGATCGCCACCGCACCGTGCCAGGCATTGTGCACAAGTACCCAGACCGCGTACTGTTGTTGGTCACCGACACTTGCGCCGCCTACTGTCGCTACTGCACGCGGGCGCGCTGGGTGGCGAGCGGCCAGGCGTCGCTCGACTCGACCGAAATAGATGCGGCCCTTCAGTACATTGAGGGCGACCGGCGCATCGTCGATGTCTTGATTTCGGGCGGCGATCCGCTGCTGTGGTCCACGGCTCGGCTGGGGCGTCTGGTCGACCGTTTGGCCGACATCGACCACCTGCACTTTGTGCGCATCGGCACGCGGGTGCCGGTGTTCCTGCCCATGCGCGTCGACGCAGCGTTGGTGCACGCGCTGCGGCCTAGGCGGATCCCGGTGTTCGTCAACGTCCACATCAACCACCACCGCGAGTTGGGCGCGGCGACCGGAAATGCCCTGGGACGGCTCGCGGACGGTGGCGTGCCTCTCGGTGGCCAGACGGTCCTGCTGCGCGGCGTCAACGACGACCCGGCCGTGTTGCGCGACACGTTCTACGCGATGCTGTCGGCGCGCGTGCGGCCGTACTATCTTTTCCATTGCGACCCGGTGCGCGGCACCGAACACCTGCGCACGAGCGTCGATCGGGCGCTGGCGATCGTGCGCCAGTTGGTGGGGCATTGCAGTGGCATGGCGGTCCCGAAGTACTGCATCGATCTCGAGGGCGGCGGCAAGGTGCCGCTCTGGCCGGACTACGTCGAGCGGGTCGCAGGCGACGCCCTTGTGGTGCGCGGTTTTGCCGGCGAACCGTTCTCCTACGACAACCGCAGCAGCGGCGGGGCCTGAGTTGGGCTGCGCGCGCCTGGTGCAAAGGGTCGCGGCGACGCTGGTCGGTGCTGCGCTGCTGGCGTGTTCAGGCGGCCCGGTCGCTGCCGATCGTCCGATCGCTGAGGTCCAGCAGGTCGAACGCCTGCCCATAGCGGTGCTGCGGCACCTGGCGGCGCGGGGCCAGTGGCAGAGGGTCCTGGATCAGGTCGATGCGGCTGTCCCGGGCGACGGCGCGGAGTCTGCGGCGGTGTATCGAGCGCGGGCCCTGTGGGCGCTCGGGCGCCGCGCACCGGCCCTCGCCGCCGAGGATGCGCTGCTGGCCAGGCCCCAGGCCAACGAGGCCGCCGTGCTCGCGCTGGTCCGCCTCCACTGGCGCGGCTATCAAGATGCGGCGGCGGCGTGGCGGTTGCTCCGTCCGCTGGTGTCCAAGGGGTGCGCGTCCACCGCGACGTGCACGCTCGCCGTGCCAATTCTGTCCAAGCTGACCGCGCTGCCCGATTGGGCGGGTGCGGTACGCGCGGCGGCGCCCCCTGTGGATCGCGGTCCGGCGCGGTGGTCCTGGTACACGGCGCTCGCCGCTGCAGGGTCCACTGCGACAGGCGAACTGCTGTGGACGCTGTTGCACGACGAGGCGCGCACCACCATCGCGCCACGTCCGGCCTGGCTGGCGCTGCACGGCCTGGCGAGCCGCTGGCTGGGCGGAGCGGCGGGCCGTACGCGCTGGGGCGACGCCGTGACGGCGCCAGAAACATCCCCTGCGCTGCTGGTCGAGCTTGCCACGGCGCCCGAGGTGGCTGCTGATCGCGGGCTGTCGGTGCGGCTCTTGCAGGCCGCGGCGGCCCGGCCGGCAGCCCCGCCGGCCACGTGGTCCTGGCTTGCCTGGGCGCTGGCCCGCACCGACGACCGGGTCACCTTGACGGCCCTGGCCCAAGCCGACGCCGCCCGATTCGCGAGCGCGGAAGAAAGACTGGCCCTGGCCCGCGCCCTGCTTCAGGTGCGGGCGACGGGTCAGGCCGAAAGCTGGTTGGCGCTGGCGGGCGAACCGGAGGACGCGGTCGCCGTGGCCATCGCGGCGGAGATTGCGCGGATCAAGGGGGCGCCCGCGGGTGATCACCGCGACCGCTTGCTGGGTGGTCGGGTGCGCGGCGACATCAGCCTGGGCGCCTTGGTCCTGGGCCAGTTTCTGAGGCGGGCGGACCCGGTCGCGGCCGACCGCCTGCTTGCCGTGGCCGCTGCGACCCCCGGTCGGGGCCAACTGGTCGCGGCCTGGCTGCGCGCGATGCCCCAATTCGGTGCGGGTCGCCGCGCGGCGACGATGGACGCGGCCAAGGTGTACCTCGACCTGCTGGCCGAGTCCGCGGCCCTGCAGCCCGGGCCATTTGGAGACGACCCGCCGCTCGACCCTGCCGATGCGCGCGAAAAGTTGGCACGCCTGGACAGCGGCAACCAGGAACGCGCCCTCGTGGCAACTGCAGTCGCGCGGTGGGCCGAAGCGGGAGTTGCCGCACCGGGCGACCTGCGCCGCCTGGCGACCCGTCAAGCCGCGGCCGGTCAAGGCGATCGCGCCTTGGCCTCCGATGCGCTGGCGCGGGCCGCCGGCGACCAAGGGTTGGTCGAGCCCGGCGGCCGCCCCGAACTCCTCGCGCAACTGGGTGGCCAGGGCGCGCAGTTGTTGGCTCGCTGGTGGGCCGACGCGCAGCCGCGCGACTGGGACAACCGGCGCGAGCCATGGGTGGTCGCCGACAAGCTCTTTCGAGGTCAGTTTGCCGCGCTTGGCCAGTTCGTGGCCCAAGCGGCGTTGGTCGCGTTCCCGTCGGACGACCTCGGGCCCCGCGATTTCGAAGAGGCGCTGGGGTGGGGCGCCGCCGACCTTGTGGTGGACCGATTGGCCGCGCGCGCCTTTGCGTCGGCGGGTCAAGCCATGGCCGAAGGACCGCTGTTGGTGCGCGCCCGGTTGGAACTAGGCCAGCCCGCGCAAGCGGAGCGCGATGCGGTAGCGCTCGCCGAACTCGTCCCGCAAAACGCCCGAGCCCAAAAGGCGCTGTTCGAGGTCGTGGCGAGCCACGGCATGTGCGGTCCGGTCCTCCGCATGGCGCCGCGGCTCGCGGCCGACCCGGATCTCTACCTCTACCGCACCGCAGTGACGCGAGGCCTTGATTGCGCCCGTCGCATGCAAGACGAGGCGGCGGCGCTGGCGATCGTCAAGGCCGGCTTTGGCGCGCGCATCGATCCGGCGCGCCTTGAGGTCCTGGTGACCCAACTGGCCATGGCCGGCTTTGAGCGCATGGCCATCGACGTGGCACGACAACTGCAGCAGGTTCGCCCGGTCGGCGAAGACGTCGGACTCGCTTGGGCGCGCGCCCACCTGGCGCTCGGCCAGACGATCGAGGCGTCGGAACTACTGCAATCGGTCGCAGGGCTCAACCCGCGCGCCGCGCGCATCTGGCTCAGGGCCGCCGAACTGCTCGACGATTATGGTCAACTTGAGGCGGCGCTGGCGTTCTATCGAGGCGCAGCGGCTGCCGACCCGGACAGCACTCGGTTGCAGGTTCGGGTCATCGTGACGCTGCTGCGCCTGGATCGCAGGGCCGATGCCGCAGAAGCGCTGACCACGCTCGCACGGCAGGGCGGATCGGAAAGCGACTACGAAATCGTCCTGGAGTTGTCGCGCCGCACCCACGCGACCAAGACGCTGTACGACGCCGTGATGTCGATTGCGGACGCGGACCGCGAACTGGAACGATTTCGCGCTGAACTTGCTGCCGAGCTCGGCGATCGCCCTGGCGTGACAGCGGCGGTGCGGCGGTTGCGCGCAAAGGGGGGCGCGGTCGGAGCGGACGGCGTCGCGTGGCTTCAGCGCGTCGGCCAATGGAGCCAGGCGCGCGAACTGGCCGAAGACGCACTGGCCTCGACCGAACCCGTGGGCGGCCAGGGGGACGGCGAACGCATGCTGGGTGCGGCTCTCTCTGTACAGCGCGACCCCGGATCGGCCGAAGAGGCCGTGGGACTTGCCCGCCTGGCCATCGCGCGCGCCACCCACCCCGAACTGACCACAGCGCTTGCCGCGCAGGAACTTGGCCGCCACCACATGCCGGCCGAGGGTCTGGCCCTGGCGCGGCGGTTCGCGGTCGGCACCGACCTGACCTACCTGACCCTGCGCGCGAGCCTCGCCTACAAGAGCGGCAACCGCGCAGAAGCGCACGAGGTGTGGCAGCAGGTGCAGGGCGCCTTGCTGGTCGATACACAACTGCGCGATTTGCTTCGCGCACTCGACCCCGTGGTGCGCAGCCGCCAGAAGGCGCCGATCGACGCCCTGCTGTGGATGACCAACGACATGGAGGCCGCGGCGGCGGCGAGCCAACTCGATGACCTGCTCGGCGCGTTGCGGCAGGCTGCGCCGGACAGCCCCTGGCTGGCCTACCAGACCCTGCAGCATGCCGTCCGCAACGGCCTGACCGATCGGGCGGCAACTGCCCTGCGTGCCGCGTACGGAGGGCTGCGCGAATGGTCGAGCGCACTCGAGGGTGCCATCGATCGCCTGGCGCGCGATGTCGGCGAGGCGTCGTTGCGCGAAGCATCGGGTCTCGCGGTTGCGGCGTCCGAACCGCTGGAACCAGCGCTCGCTCGGATCCGTACGCCGCCTTGGTGGCTGGGCAAGGCCCTGGCGACCCTGCCTGGTGTCCGTCCACCACACCCCGAGGTCGCAGCCGCGGTGCGGCAACTCGCCGAGGCATCGCCTTTGCTTCGCGCTGAGTGGGCCACCCAACTCGCCGCCGCCGGTCAAGCGGAGCAGGCTGCCGCGCTCCTGGGGAGCCATCCGCTCGCGGTGCAGGAGGGCAACGCCCCGGTCGCGGTGCGCGCCATGGCGGTCACGCTCGCGGCCCTTCACGGTCCAAAGCAAGCCGGGTCGGCGAGCGCGAACCCTGCGGCCGCTGACCGGTGGTTGCATCAATGGCTGACCGCGCACCCGAACGTCGATGCGGGGGTGCTGCTCGGCGCCGAGTTGGTGCGGCAGGGTCACCCCGACCTGGCGCGCGCGGCCCTGGCCAAAGTGCCGATGCGCTTTGGCGGCACGAACTCCGACCTGCTTCAACGGCGCATGCTGGCGTTGGCCGGGTTTGCTTCTGGAGGTGAGGTGGTCGACGCGGCGACGACCTACCTGCGCGGCAACCGCAGCCAGTTGGCCACGCGCCAGCAAGGAGACGCCGTCCAGAGTCCCAGCGACGACGTCTTCGCCCTGCTCGTCAGCGCCGGTCGGCTGGATGCTGCGCAGCAACTGGCCGACACGTTGCGCCGCACCGAGCCCGGTGTGGCGGTGCCCCGCGGCCTGCTCGCGGCGTCGGGCACGTCGCCGCTGCGCGCCCGCATCGACGCCTGGCGCTCCTCGGCCGTAGACGACCTGCTGGCGTCGCGCTCTCAGGTCTCCGTCGAAGTCGTGGAAGCGGCCTTGCCGCTGGCCGTCGCCGCTTCGCCCACCCAGGCTGTCCTGTTGGCCGAAACTGCGGTAGCCCGCGGTGCCGAGCCGTGGCGCGCCTGGGCCGGTCTCGCGCGCACCGCGCTGGACTTCGGCGAGGTGGCCCTGGCGGCCGAGGCGTTGGCGCGGTCGCTGCGGTCGCCGCACGCACCCACCCTCGGCTTGGCGTGTCTGCGCGCAGCGGTGCGCCCGGACCCGTCCATCGCGGCGTGCACGAGGGGTCGGACCCTGGATGCCATGGGGCCGGACGACCAGGCCGACGTGGCCCTGTGGCTTGCGCGGTCAGCCACGAGCAGCGAACACGACGCGTTGCTTGAGGTGTTCGCCCAGTCGACGACCGCCGCGCAGGTCACCTTCGTCGGTGCCGCGGGCAGCCGCCGGGCCGCCATGGCGCCCACCGAGCGACAGCGGTTTTCCGCGTGGTTGCGGGCCGCGATTGCGGGCCTTGGACCCGCGCGCAGCGACGGCCTGGTCCTGACGTCGCTCGAAGATCTGGGTGCATTCGACCTTGCAGACCTCGGTGTGGTCGTGACCCGCGCCGCGCTGCGCAACAACCCGAATGGTCACGGCCACCACAACAACCTCGCATACGCCCTCTACTTGTCGGGCCGCCCGATCGCTGAGGCGCTGCAGCACGCACTGTGGGCCGAGCGCGGGTCGGCGGGTGATTTCGCCGCGGCGGCGGCGCTCGACACCCTGGCGGCGGTGCGGTTCGCGGCGGGCGACGTGCGCGGCGCCCTGGACACCCAACGGCGCGCCTTGGCTGCCACCGTCGCGCCGTCGGTGCAGTTGCGGACGCCACCGAGTCTGTCTTTGGCCCGCCTCGCGGAGTTCCTGCTGGCCACGGGCGACCTCGCCGGCGCGCACCGCTTGGCGGCTGTGGCGATGGGGCGCGGCATCGGTGACCCGTCCAGCCGGGACGAGTGGAGCGCGCAGCCGCGGTTGCGCCAGGTGCTGCGCGCGACCCTGCGCCCCCACGCCCAAGGTGTGGTTCGGTGACGGCCGGGCCGGTCGCGCCGCAGCCGCGCGCGCCAGGGCACCAGGTCAAGCCATGGCGGCGCAGGCTGACCAGGTGGGCTGCCGCGCTGGCGATTGCGGCGCTGGCCCTGCCGCCCGCGCAGTGCCTTCTGCTCAACTGGGTGGACCCGCCGTGGACCGGCACAATGCTCCAGCGCTCGCTGCAGAACGGCTGGGCTGGCGCAGGCTGGTCGCTGCCCGCTTATCGCTGGACCGACCTCGAGGACCTGCCGCGCAGCCTGCCGACCTCTGCGATGTCGAGCGAGGACCGCTCGTTTCTGCACCACGACGGATTCGACTGGGTATCCATCCGCCGCGCCTGGGGCCGGTACCGCAACCGACCCGGCAGCCGATTGGTCGGCGGCAGCACGATTTCGCAGCAAGTCGCGCGCAACGTGTTCCTCGTGCAGCACCGGTCGTGGCTGCGCAAGGGGCTGGAAGCCTGGTACACCGTGTGGCTGGAGGCGACCGTGTCCAAGCGCCGCATCCTCGAGGTGTACCTCAACGTCGCCGAGATGGGGCCGATGGTGTTCGGCGCCGAAGCCGCCGCGCGGCATTGGTACGGCAAGTCAGCCAAGGACCTGAGTTCCGCCCAAAGCGCAGCGCTCATCGGGTTGCTGCCGTCGCCACGCCGCTGGACCCCGAAGTCGCCGCACGTGCAGCGGCGCGCGACGTGGATCCTGCGCAGCCCCGTCTCGTTTCCCAAGAGCCTGATGCCCGACTCTTAGGGCCAGGAAATGATTTACTCAATCATTTCTCGGGCCCGTTTGCTTGCTCCGTGGGTCGCCAGCTCGCGGACCAAAGGTCCGACTCGCGGCTCCGTCCTGATGTGAGAGTGATCGACTTATTATTTTCCAGTCCCTTAGTACCTCAGGCCCGAAGTTCGCGCCGGGTTCCGGCGCGCAACAGGGCTGAGGTACTTCCGGCCGCGGCTGCGGCCGGCCGCGGGGGTGAGCGCGCATGGGCGCGCGAGGGGGCTGCGAGCCCCCTTCACGAAACAAGCAGCTAGTAGGCGAAACCGATTGAGGATTTGTTGCGGCAT
>VGRO01000071.1 GCA_016875335.1 Deltaproteobacteria bacterium
ACTGCCTGAAGTGTTTTCAGCCAGTTTCGGTCGCTGGCAGGCCGCAGCCGCGGCCTGCCTAGGAGCCTGTCGACCAGAATCTGCCGATTCTGGCGTTTCGCCGACAGGCTCCTAGAAGCCGCACACTTTGCCGGGTTCATTTCGCCACGCATCGCCCACCCGACCACAGATGTGGACGCGCCCCTTCGCTGGGTACGTCCGCGTCGCAGCCCGACCGCCAGGAGCCTCCATGTCCCCTCTCCTGCACGCTCGAACAGTCCGTGCGGCTGTGCTCGCCCTCCTGGGCAGCGTCACGTGCGGCCTTGTCGCGGCCCAGCCAGTCCACGCGCTCGGCGCAAGCCAGCAACTGGGCCTCCGGGTTCTGGTCATGAGCGCGACCGGCGCAGAGTCCACGTTGCAGGCCTAGACGACGGCGCTGGCCCGCGAGGGCATCCCCTACGATACGTTCGTCGCGAACAGCGCCGATCCGCTGACTGCGGCACAACTGGAACCGGTGGCAGACCAAGGCAAGTATCAGGCGGTGGTGCTGGCGACCGGCGATCTCGTGTACTGCGACGCGGGCGGCTGCTATTCGGCGCTCGACGCGACCGAGTGGGGCGTGCTCAACAGCTACCAGGCCAAGTTCGGCGTGCGGCGCGTGACGGCCTACGCTTGGCCGAACCCGGCCTACGGACTCAACTACCCGTTCCAATCGGGCGACATCTCGGGGGCCACGGGCACGTTGACCGCGGCGGGCGCGACGGCGATGCCGTATCTGGTAGGCACTGTGCCCTACGATGTGGGCACGTGGGGTTACTACGCTGAGCCCCTGCCCGTCGCGGCAGGCGCCGTCAATCCGTTCACGACGCTCGTCGCCGGACCGGTGGGCCCGGGAGGTACCGCGGCCTCGGTTGCAGGCGTGTACGCTCGACCGGACGGCTTTGAGGAATTGGTCATCACCGCATCGTCCAACGCCTACCAGAGCCACCACCTGCTGCCGATCCACGGGTTCATTTCGTGGGCGACGCGCGGCATCCAACTCGGCCATCTGCGCTACTACTTCACCATGCACATCGACGACATCTTCCTGCCCGACGACCGCTGGGACATGGTCGCCAACTTTACCTACGAAGACGACGGGTTGACCAACCCGTTGATCCGCATGGTCCCGAGCGACGTCGACCGGTTGATGGCGTGGCAAAACAGCACAGGCATCAAGCTCGACATGGTCTACAACGGGTCCGGCAGCGACGAGGCGGTGGCGGCCAACGGCAGCGACCCGCTGACCACCAAGTTCCTGGCCAACAAGAGCAAGTTCTATTGGATCAACCACACCTACGCCCACCACAACCTCGATACGTTCACGGCGGCCCAAATCGCCGATGAAATCAAGAAGAACTTCAGCTGGGCGAGCGCCAAGAAGATCGCGGTCAACAAGACCGAGTTGGTGACCGGCGAGCACAGTGGCCTCGGCAACCCCGAACTGCCCGTCGCGCTCGCGGGGACGCAGGTCAAGTGGCTGGCCTCCGACAACAGCAAGCAGCCGACGCCGTACACCATCGGGCAAGCGACCACCATCCCGCGGCACCCGTCGAACTTGTACTACAACGTCGGCACTGTCGCGGAGCAGCTCGACGAGTACAACTACATCTACTTCGAGAACTGCACCAACACGGCGGTGACGACCTGTTTCTCGGCGCCGGCCACCTGGGCGCAGTACACCGAGAGCGAGGCTGCGATCATGTTCCGCCACGTGTTGACCAACGATCCGCGGCCGCACTACATCCACCAGGCCAATCTGGCGGAAGACGGCACCGCGTACCCGGTGCTCGACACGTTGGTGGCGCGCTTCAAGCAGTATGTCAAGGCGCCGATCGTTCAGCCTTATTTCCGCGATGCGGGCAAGCAGCTTGGGCGCCAATCGGCCTGGGCTACCGCGATGCCGGGCATGGCGAGCGCGTACTATCAGGGCGGGTACATCTACCTCAAGAGCCCCGTCGGCGTGTACGCACCTGTCACCGGCACCACCACTGGCACGCTCTACGGCGGTCAGCGCTCGGCGTGGGTGTGGCTCGCGGCCAACACCACCAAGACCCTGGCCGTGCAGACCACGTTCTAGGCGCCGGCCGCCTTTTTGCCGATCGCGCGATGGCTGCGCGACATGGATAGCGGTATCCACCCACAGATTGGTCATCGCTGGTTCGCCTGGCTGCTGCTCGCGGTTGCGGGGTTGGCGGCGTGCGACAAGCCGGCGCAGCCGCGTCCTCCGCAAACCTGGGTCGCATACTACGGCACCGACGCGCCGCCTGAACTGCTGCAGGGGTTCGACGTGGCCGTCGTGGATCCCAGCTATGCCGGCGACCTCGCCATCGTCAAGGCCAAGCGCACCATGGCCTTGGGCTACTTGAGCCTCGGCGAGCTGAACGACCAACGCCCTCAGTTCGCGCCGGCGCGCGACCAGGGACTGCTCCTGCGGGAAAACCCCAACTGGAAGGGCGCGTGGTTCGCCGACATCCGCAAGCCCGGATGGCAGCGGCTGGTGATCGACGAGATGGCCGACGCGATCCTGGCCCGCGGATTCGACGGGCTTTTTCTCGATACACTGGACTCCGCTTTGCACCTGGAGGCGACCGACCCCAAGCAATTCCAAGGCATGACCGACGCCGCGGTGGCGATGCTGCTGCACCTGCACCGACGGCACCCGGCCGCGCGCCTGCTGGTCAATGGCGCGGTGCCCTTGGCCGGGCGCGTCGCGCCAGCGGTGCAGTGGTTTGCGGTCGAGTCGTCGCTGACCGACTGGGACTTCACAACCAAGAAGGCGCGGTGGCGCACCGACGACGAGCGCCAGTGGGCCGCGGGCCGGCTGGCGAAGGCGCGAATCGACCAACCCAACCTGCTGATCTTCACACTCGACTATTGGGACGCTGCGGATCGCGACGGTGTGCGGGCCATCTACCGCAAGCAGCGCGAGGCGGGGCTGGTGCCCTACGTCGCCACCATCGAACTCGATCGCATCGTGCCCGAGCCTGGCGCGGCTACGGCGAGCGCACTCAGGAGCGCCGCGCCGTGAGTGACCTGCCGGCCTTGCGCCAGCTCCACGCGGTGGTCGCCCTGCTGGTCGTCGGGTCGCTGGCCCTGGTGCCCGTGCTGGTGCCGACCCACGCACAGTTGGGCTCGCACTCCTTGAGCGACCGCGATACCGCCAAGGCCAGGACGCACCTGCGCCGCGCGGACCATGGGCGCGGGGCAACCCGCGACCTCGTGGTGCCGCTGGCACGACTCGCCTTGGATGCGGGCGAGTTCGGCGCCGCCGCGGCCATGTTGCGCGGACTGCCCCCGACCGACACCGCCACCGAAGTCCGGACGATGGTCCGTGCGGCCCTGCGCGGGGCGGGCCGCCCCGGCGATCTCGTGGC
Source organism: Deltaproteobacteria bacterium (assembly GCA_016875335.1). Taxonomy (GTDB): domain Bacteria; phylum Myxococcota_A; class UBA9042; order UBA9042; family UBA9042; genus SXRM01. The sequence continues at coordinate 3,396 of VGRO01000071.1, forward strand.
CGACCTCGACCAGGCCCGGCGGCGAGGTGAGGGGGCGGCGCTGCGTGAACTGGCCGAAGTGTACGACGGCATCGGCCTGGTCGAACCCTTGGCGCGGACGCTGGCTGAACTGGCCGCGCGCGACCCCGGCGATGTCGCCGTGCAACTGCGGCTGGTCGCGGCGCTGCGCCAGTTAGGCGACCTCGACGGTGCCCTTGCCGCGCTCGGCCGCGTGTGGCGCTTGCGGCCCGACGTGTTCACAGAGGGCGATTTCGAACAACTCCTGGCGCTGTCCGCCGCGCGCGCACCGCCGTCCGTTGCGCTCGAATTGGCCGCTGCGCAGCGCGATCGGTATGCAAAGGGTACTTCGCCGCAAGCGCTCGCCAGGCACTTTGAGGCGGCAGGCCGCCTTGCCCACGTGCGGTCGCTGCTCGATCCTCTTGTCGCTGATAGCAGCGCGGACGACGACGACATCTTGCGCTGGGCGCGCGCCGCGGTGGCCACGGACCACACCCGTCAGGCGATGGCGACGCTGCGGCCTCGGCTGGCGCAGAGCACCGTCCCAGGGAGCGTCGCGACGCTGTTGTGCGAGGCTGCGCTGGGCGAGGGTGAGTTGCAGGCGGCTGTCCAGTTCGCAGAGCAAGCCCAATGGCGTGGGATTGGCGGGCGGGTCGCGTTGTGGATGGCGAGCGCGCTGGTCCATGCCAAAGACCTGGTCAGGGCGCGCGCGGCCATGGGTCGGACGGACGACGAAGCGCTGGCGGGCGATCCGGTCACGGCGGTTGCGGTGTGGTTGGCGCTCGGTCGCCGCGAATTGGCGGCGATGTGGGCGCACACTGCCGAGCAGACGGCACAGTTGTCGCATGCGCACCAACTGTGGTTGGTCGAGCTCGACCTGCAACTCGACCGCAATGCCCAAGCGGCCGAGGTGCTGTCGCGGACCTCCCTGCAGCGCGATCGGCCGGGCCTGGCCTTGCGGGTCGCGGCACTTCTTGTACGCGCTGGCGCGGCGTCGCGCGGCCTTGGCTTCCCGGGCGGCTGGCCGGATTCCGCGGAGGGCCGAGCCGCACGGGCGCTGCTGCTGGCGGCCGCTGGCCGTGGCGGCGAGGCATTGGCCCTGGTGGATCGCCCGGGCCTGTGGCTGGAGTTGACCGAGTCGCTGCCGGCCGATGCGCCGCTGGACGGCAAGGCGTGGCTGTATGCCATGGCGCAGGCGGCCAGCGACCATCGCCACGCCGAGTTGCACATCTGGGCGTTGCGTCAATTGCTGCTGGTCCGCCCACAGCCGGCGGGCGTGCCTCTTGCCCTCGCGCAGGCGCTGCTGGCGGCCGGCCACGTGCCCGATGCGCTCGCGGCGTTCCAGGCCCTGCCGAGTTCGGATGCGGCGGCCGTGCGCAGCGGCTTGCTCGCCGCGTTTCGAGCCGGCCACGATGTGCGCGACGAATTGGTGCGGAACTGCGTCGCGTACCTGGCCAGCGCCGACCTGCGCGCGGCGGAGCCGCAGTCGTGGCTCCACCTGTTGCTCGACCTGGGCGCTCGGCGCGAGGCCCTGCCCTTCGTCGCACATCTGGCCCGGACACAGCGCGGCGCGTGGGCGGCACGCCATGTCGAGTTGCTCGCGAGCCTGGGAGAGCACGGCCAGGTCGCGGCCGAGTGGCGGACCCGCGGGGCCGACCCCGCGCTGCCGGCTGCGGAACGCTTGGAAGCCGCCCAGCAACTGATGAAAAGTGGCGACCGCGGCGGCGCGCTCTTGGTGTACCTGCAGGTCGCCGCCAGCGAAGGACCCGATGGGGCGACGGTCAAGCAGATCCTCTACTTGTGGGGACCGCGGCCGGGCGCGGTTGCCATCCAATGGCTGGTGCAGCGCGCGCGGACCGCGGTTGGCCCGGACCGGGTCGGTTGGCTCAAGCACCTGCTGTGGGCGGGCGCGGCCGAAGAGGTGCTCGTCCTTGCCGGCTCCGATGCGGGCGAAGGACCGCTGTTGGACCTGTGGATGGACGCGGCCGCGCACGCCCGCCAGCACAAGGCGGTCGCTGGGCTGGTGGAGCGGCGCGCCGACCTGCTCTACCAACCCGCGACTTTGCGGCGACTGGCCGAACACTGCGCGGCGCACGGGCAGCGGTCTGCGGCCGAAACCGCCTACGCCAGGCTGGTGCACCTCGATTCCCAAGATGGCGCGGCACTGCGTTGGCTCGCCCAGGCGCACCACGGCAAGCCGGCGGCGCTGCGGTGGTGGTCGGCGTATTTCGATCTGCCCGCAGCCCGACAGCAGCCGCCGGCATGGCAGGACCGGATGGCCTACGGGGACCTGTTGCTGGCGACCGCCGACCGCAAGGCCGAGGGCCGCGCCCAACTGCAGATTGCGCTGCGCCTGCTCGACAGTGACGCCGAAGCCGTCAAGACGCGCGATCGCGAACGTGGACGGCTGCTGATCCGCCTGGGCCGGCAAGCCGAGGCCGTGCCGAGTTTGGAGCGGGCCCTGCTGGCGGCCCCGTGCGACGACGCGCTGCGCGCGGATCTGGTGGCGTTGCTCATGGGGCTGGACCTGCTCGACAAGGCCCAGCAGTGGGTGGACGTGCCGGCCAGTTGCAACCGCGCCGGGGGCAGGTAGATGCGCAGCGCCGTTGCCGCATGGGTGTTGACGGGCGTGTGCCTTGCCGTGCCGGCCTGGGCGCAGGTTGTGGGGGTCGCCGTGACCGAGTGCGAGGCAGCGTTGACGCTGGGCTGGCCGCAGCCCGCGACCGTCGAGGTGGCCCGCACGGACCGCGAGATTGCGCTGCGCTTCGACCAGCCGGTGCAGTTCGACGCATTCGCTGCGGCGCTGCCGCGCGTGTCGGCGTGGGTGGCTGGCGCCTTCTTCGGCTATGACTCGTTGGTGCTGACGCTGGTGCCAGGGGCTGCAGCCAGCGCGGAGTCCCGCGACGGCAAGGTGCACGTGCGGTTGTGGCGCGCCGAGGCCGGGCCGGTGTCGCCTCCGCCCAGCGACGAGGCCCGCAAGCGGCTGCGCCAACTCAAGGCCAACCTGCTGTGGTCCAAGGGCGATGCCGCAGCGGCCCTGGACCTGCTCGCCGACCTGTTGCGCGACTATCCAGACGACAAAGAACTGCTGGCAGCCCGCGGCATGGTGGCGACGCGACTGGACCTGTGGCGCTTGGCGGCTGGGCTGGTCGCCGATGCACAACCGGCCGCCAAGGCCCGACCGCGCCATTGGCCGTTGCGCGGCAACGAGCACGCTCCCCGGCTGACGGTCACGGCACTGGCCGACACCCAGGCGGGCGTGGGCGACCGCGCTGGGGTGCGCGCGGCGGGTCACACGCTGTGGACCGACGGCCTGCGCGCCGGTGCGACCTACGAGGGAGCCGCGGTGCGGGCTGCCCCGGGGCAATGGCTCTCGCAGGCAGGGTTCTCGGACCGACAACGCCACCAGGGCCAGGTGCACCTGCGCTTCGACGCGCTCAACGGGCACTGGTGCAGTGCGCGCGCTGGGGTTGCGGAGGCGAGCCCGACCCTCGGCGCGGAGTGCGCGGTATGGTCCATTCTGGGAGCCTCGACCCTTTCGGCCGCATGGGACGAGCCGCGCTGGGATCTGCCCGTTTTCGCCGGCCTCGGGGTCGTGCGGCGCGGCGTGCAATTGTCGCAGAGCATCCGCAGCCTGGGCAGCGTGAGCCGAAGCGTGGCTGGTGAGGTCACGGGCCGCCTTGGGGTCGGCCTTGAGTCGTGGCGCGCGGGCGCTGCGCTGGCAGGGTTCGCGGCGCAGGGCCTCTTGCAGTACGTGTCGTGGCGGGCGCGGCCGCGATGGACCGCGGCGTGGACGTTCCAGCACTTCCAGCCGACAGGCGACTCGGGTCCGGGCGCACTGGCGCAGGTGCTGCCCCGGTTCCACCTGCACAACCTGGTGGCGGGTGTGCAGTGGAACCTGTGGCAATGGTTGACGATAGATGCCTACGGCGGCTATGGCCTCAGCTTGTGGGGGCCGAATGCTCTCCAGTTTGGCGGTGGAATCGCTTGGGCGCCAGCGTCCGGTGTCCAAGCCAACCTCCGCGTGCAGCAGGGGCTCGTGCCCGCGGCGGTGGGCAGCACCTCGACGGCGCTTTTCGCCCAGGTGGGGCACGCATGGTAGCCGCCGGGCGCCGCCCGCAATCCGGGCGAAAACGCAGATTTTGTTGTACGTGCGCGCTGTCCGCGGCTATCATGCCGCCACCGTCGGCACCCGGCCGGCGCCCAAGGTGTTCCCGCATGACCGTACGGGCCGTCCTTGGCCGACTGTCGCATGAGCGCGCGGCCTCACGCATACGGGGGTGCGCATGAGCGAGCCCGGGCAGGCCCGCGCCGAATCGCCAGAAGCGGCGGTACTTGGCGTGCCGCGCACCGCCGCCACCGAAATCGTGGTGTTTTTCGGCGCCGCGCTGGTGGTCGACGCCGTCCTGCTCGACGGTGCCCGCTTCGCCGGAATCGATCCGCATCCGTTCTGGCTTTTCGTGCTCGTCGTCGCGGCCTTCTATGGCACGTCCGCTGGCGTGTTTGCCGCCGTACTGGGCACGCTGCTGGCCTTCCTCGGCAACCTGCCCCAGCGCAACCCGCTCGACAACGAGAGCGTGTACCTGCTGGCCGTCATCGGCAAGCCCGCCCTTTGGCTGGGCAGCGCCGTCGTCATCGGTGAAATCCGCACGCGCCGCGAACGGGTGTGCGAGGGCCACCGCCAGCGTGCCGAAGAACTTCAGGCGCAGAACGAAGTGCTGTCGGCCGCCAATGCCGAACTCGAAACCAGTTGCGACCGACTTCGCAAAGCGGCTGCGGGCCAGATCCAGACTGCGCTTTCGCTGGTCTAGGCGGCGCGATCCGTAGAAACCCGCACCCCGAGCAGCGTGTTTGCCAGCGTCGACGGCCTGGTCCATTCGATCCTGACGCCGACGGCGTATTCGATCTACCTGCACATCGGCGACCGCCTCGACCTCGTGGTCCAGACCAACGACGGCAAGGCACCGAACGCGCTCGGCCACTATGCAGCGGATTCGGCGCTCTACCGCGCCGTCGTGACCGAACATCTGGTCCTGCACGTGGCCGACCCGCGCGGCCAGCAGGTGCTGGGCAGCGACGGCATCATCGCGGGACCGTTGATGGACGTGGACACCGGGACCGCGGTCGGCATGCTCAAGATCGAGGGCCTGCCGATGACGCTGTTGCGCCAGGACATCCTACAAGCGTTCAAGGCCTTGTGCGAGTGGATCGGCGCCGCCTACCGCAACGCCCAGCGCTATGAGGAGGCCAACCAGTCGCGCATGGTCCACACCGACAGCCAACTGTACACCGACGCGTACTACCGCGACGTGTCGGCGTTCGTGTTGTCGCTTGCGGCGCGTGCGCGGTTCGAGGTGTCGCAACTGACGGTGCGGGTGACCCATGATGCACTGCGCAAGACCGGCCCCGTGGGCAGCGCGCGGCCTCTGGCCGAGGTGGTGCGCAGCTCCGTCGCCAAGGGGCTGCGGGTGACCGACCTTGCGTTCGACTACCAGCAAGAGCGCGGCGAATTCCTCATCTTGCTGCCGATGACGCCTGCCGAGCACTGCCAGGCAGTCGCCGACCGCATTCGCGAAATGATGCGCGCGCATCTTGCCGAACTCGGCCACGCCGCGCGGGTCTCGGTGACGTTCGAGACGCTCTACGTGCCGACCGCCGACGACGTCAAGCCCTGGCACAGGCCCATCTTGCGCCGCGTCGCGCCGAGCTGATCCGCACAGCCGATGCCCGACACGCGGCGGCCGTGGAGTCCCCTGGGTTTTGCCTGCGCGGGGCTGGTCCTCGATGGGGCCATTGCGGTTGGCGCCACGTGGCCCAAATGGCAGGGGCGGCCCCAGTTGACGGTGCTGATCGGCGACGCCTTCGAGGCTGAGCCGCTGGTGGCCCACGTCATCGTGAGCGGCCTGCTGTTCGCGCTGTGGCTGCGACCGGAGTTTGGCTTTTCGCGCACGCCGGCAACGCCGCTCGCCCTGCTGCTGCACTTGTTTGGCGGGCCGCTCGGCGCCCTGGCTGCGGTCCTGGCCACCACTTTGCTCTTGGTGCTTCCCCGTTCGTTCGGTGTCCAAGGTGATCCGCTCGCGGCAGCCAAGGGCGAAGGCGCCGAGGTGGAGCCGCAGCCCGTACGCATCGTCGCGCAGCCCAAACGTCTGCAACCCGGCGCGCAGCAGTCGTTCTGTGACGTATTCCGCCACGGCACGCTGGCCCAGCGGCGCACCGCGGTCTCGCTCATCGGCGCAAACTTCACGCCGCAACTGACCGAGGCGTTGCGCATGGCGCTGACCGACGAGCACAATTCGATTCGCGTGCAGGCCGGCATGGTGCTGATGCAGCTCGAGGACGAGTTTGACCGCAGGCAGGTGCAGTTGGAGCAGGGCAGCGACGCTGGCGCTGGGCTCCAGGGGTTCTGGGCCGACGACGCGCAGCTCGAACTGGCGAGATTCTATGACATGCAGGCGTGGTGCGGGCTGTTCGACGCCAGCCGGACGCGCACCGCGCAAATCAATGCCTTGCGCGCCTATCGCGCGTACCTCGCCAACCACCCCGACGACCTTGAGGCTGTGGCGGCCGTCGGGCGAATGCTGGTGCGCGCCGATCAGGCGCAGTTGGCCGCCGATTGGCTGGGCGAACAGGTTGCGCAGGGGCGTGATACCTCGGCCATCCTCATCTGGTATGTCGAGGCCCTGTACCTGTGTGGGCGCTTTGCGCTGGTCCGCGAGGTCCTGGACCGGACGGGTTCACGGCTGATCGGCGAACTGCCGGCCGACGCAAAGATCCACGGTTTCTTGCAACTGTGGCAGGCCGCTTCGGCTCCGCGCCGTCCACCGCCGCCGCTCGACGAGGCCCCCGCGGAGGCGCCGGTTGGCTGACTTTGCGCCCGAGCCCATCGAAGCGGACGTGTGCTTGGTCATCGAGGGCGCCTACCCGTACGTGACCGGCGGCGTGTCGTCGTGGTGCCAGGATCTCATCCAGTCGCAGTGCCACCTCACCTTCCACCTCGTGGTCATCGTCGCGCCCGGCGCCGAACTCAAGGTGCGCTACAAGCTGCCGCCCAATGTGTCGGGCATCACCAACATCTACGCTGCGTACCTGCCGCCAGGTGCGCGCTCGCTGCGCGGCGACAAGAAGCTGCTCGACGCCCTGCACGGCCCGGTGTCGCGGGTGATGGCGCAGGGCGACGCAAAGGATCTTGTGGAGATTATTCGACTTCTTCGGCCACACCGCGACAAGGTCGGCCGCCACCTGCTGCTCGATTCGCCCGAGGCGTGGCGGTCGTTTTGCGACGTGTACGACGCGATGTGCCAGGGCGCCTCGTTCATCAATGCATTCTGGGGCTTTCGCACCCTGCTCGGCGGCCTGTACGGGACCATCCTCAGCGAGCTGCCGCCGGCCCGCATCTATCACTGCATCTCGACCGGCTACGCGGGGCTGTTTGCGGCGCGCGCGGCGTTTGAGACCGGTCGGCCAGCGCTGGTCACCGAGCACGGCGTGTACACCAACGAGCGCAGGCTCGAAATCCTGGCGGCGCCGTGGCTGGCGGTGGACGACTCGACCGCGCTGGCCGTCGACGGAGAAACAAACAAGATCAAGGAGATGTGGATCAACACCTTCGTGTCGTACAGCCGAGCGTGTTACCAGGCCTGCACCTACGTCATCTCGCTCTTCGAGGGCAACTACGCGCTGCAGGTCGAGGATGGTGCCTCGCCGGACCGGCTGTGCATCATCCCCAACGGCATCGACGTCGAGAAGTACAGCCGCATCGTCCCTGGCGAGCGCCCCGAAACCAACGGCAAGCCACAGCTCGCGATTGGCTTGGTCGGCCGCGTTGTGCCCATCAAGGACATCAAGACCTACGTCCGGGCCTGCGCGCTGCTGGTCAAGAAGGTGCCCAACGTCGTGTGCTACATCCTGGGGCCGATGGACGAAGACCCCGAGTACGCCCAAGCCTGTCAAGCGCTGGCCGCACAACTGGGTCTCGGTGAACGGTTGGTCTTCGCCGGCATGGTCAACCTGGTCCAATGGTACGGCAAGATCGACGTCATGGTGCTGACCAGCATCAGCGAGGCCCAGCCGCTGGTCATCCTCGAGGCCGGCGCGGCGGGCGTGCCCAGCGTGGCGACCGACGTCGGGGCGTGCCGCGAGATCATCCAGGGGCGCAGCGACGAGTCGCCCCCGCTCGGCAGTGGCGGCCGCGTGGCGCAGATTGGCAACCCTGGCGCGGTCGCCGACGGCATCGCTGAACTGTTGCTCAACGCCGAGCTGCGCAAGGCGTGCGGCGAGACCATGCGCCAGCGGGTGATCCGCTACTACGACATCGTTTCGCTGCGTCTGCGGTACGCCCAGTTGTACGACGAACTGCTGGCGCTGACGGAACCAGACTACGCCACCGACGACAAAAACGCTTTACTCTCAGGAGTTGAATGATCCCCCCCTTTGTTCAACCCCTTGTTTTCATTGGATCGCCCTGGGGGCGTGCCGGAACAGCCCCCCCACTGTTCAGGACCATGAACTCACAGAGGTTTCTCGTCAGGAGCGCCAATGGCCGGCATAGGCTTTGCGCTGCGCGACCTGATGCGCAAGGACGGCCTGTGGTCGCTCATCGAGAGTCAACTGCACGGCGTGGTGGCGGTGGCCGGGCCGTGGTTCTTCACCATCGTCGCCATGGCGTTGCCGTCGCTGCTGCTCGACCCGCGCACCGGCGAGGCCGCGACCGCGGAATTCGTCACACTGCTGCTCTACGTCTTCTCGGTGTCGCTGACCCTGTCGAGTCCGATTGCGATCGCGCTCACGCGCCACGTCAGCGACTGCCTGTACCAGAAGCGCGAGGCCGAAATCGCCCCGAGCTTTGTGGCTGCCTTGGCCGTGAGCCTCGCCACGGTCGTTCCGGTAGCGTGGGCGGCTGACACCTGGCTCGACCTGCCTGGCGAATGGGTCCCGCACGCGCTCACCGCGTACGCGCTCGTGACCACCAACTGGATTGCGGCGCCGATGTTGTCCACCGTGCGGCAGTTCCGCTTGCTCACCGCGGCGTTCGGCGTCGGCACCCTGGTGTTCTACGCGATGATTGCCGGCAACCGCCACCAGACAGCGGCGCAACTGCTGGTTGGCTTCAACGTCGGCATGGCGGCGACCAACGCGATGGTGTGCGCGCTCATCCTGCACAACTTTGCCGGGCCAGCAGGTCCGGTGCGCGGCCTTTTCACCAGCGCCTTGAAATACTGGGAGTTGTCGTTGAGCGGCCTGGTCTACGGCGTCGGCATCTGGGTCGACAAGTGGCTGATGTGGACGGCGCCCGAACACGCAACGGTGCGCGGCGGTCTTGTCGCGTACCCGACCTACGACACCGCCGTGTTCGTCGCCTACGTGACCACCGTGCCGGCGCTCGCGCTGTTCATCGTCAAGGCCGAAACCACGCTCGCCGAACGCTGCGAGGCGCTCTACCGCACCATCCAGGACCACGGCGACCACCTGCGCCTGCAGGCGGCTCGAGGACGCATCCTGGAGGCTTTCGTGGCCTCGGCCCGAGACGTGGGTCTGGTGCAGATGGGGGTCACGCTGTTCGTGTTGCTCTTGCCCACGGTGGTGCTCGGCGCTGTCGGCATGCCGCAGTCGGCGGTGTTCGTCCTGCGGTTTTGCGCAATGGGTGCTGCGTTCCAGTCGGCCGTGCTGATGCTGACCATCGTGCTGCACTATTTCGACTCGCGGCGCGCGGTCTTGCGCATCAACGTGGTGTTCTTGTCGGCCAACGCACTGCTGTCGTGGGTGTCGGTGCGCATGGGCGAACCGTGGTACGGGACCGGCTACTTCGTGGCCTGCGTGGTCACCTTCGCGTTCGCGTACATGCAGGTGCAGGCAACGTTTCGCGACATGCTCTACCTCGCCTTCGTGCGGCAAAACGCCGCAGTCATGGAGGCCAAGGTGCTTCCGCCGCTCGTGCCCCAGTGCTTCACGCCGACCCTGAAGCCCGGGCCGCTCGACCAGCCGGGACCGGCCGCCTGACCGCGTCATGATCTCGTCACACGTGCACGCAAACGGCTAGGCCGATTGGTGTTCGGCGGGCGACAATCTGGCTCCGCGCCCGGTTGGCGCCGCCTGCTGCCCATGTCCACGCACCCGCCGCTTCACGCCCGTACCATCATCGAACCGTTTCGAATCAAGGCCGTGGAGGCCCTGCCCCACATCACGGCCGAACGGCGCCACTTTGCGCTGTCGGCCGCGAAGTGGAACCCGTTTCTGCTGCGGGCCGAAGACATCCTCATCGACCTGTTGACCGATTCGGGCACCGGCGCGATGAGCGCGGCACAGTGGGCCGCCATGATGATCGGCGACGAGACCTACGCGGGCAGCAAGTCGTTCTACCGCCTGGAATCCGTCGTGCAGGCGCTGACCGGCAAGCGTCACGTCATCCCGACCCACCAGGGGCGCGCTGCCGAGCACATCCTGTTCGGCGCGCTCATCGACCGGCCAGGCCTGGTGATTCCGTCGAACAGCTTCTTTGACACGACCCGGGCCAACTGTGAGTTTTTTGGCGGCGAGGCGCTCGACTTGCTGTGCGACGAGGCGCTCGATCCGCGCGCCGACCTGCCTTTCAAAGGCAATGTCGACATCGACAAGCTGCGCCTGGTCCTGGCGTCGCACCGTGGCGATGTGCCATGCGTGCTGGTGACGGTCACCAACAACCGCGGCGGTGGCCAGCCAGTGAGTCTGGCAAACCTGCACGCAGTGCACGCGCTTTGCCGGCAGTTCGGCGTTCCCCTGTACCTGGATGCCGCGCGCTTTGCCGAGAACGCTTGGTTCATCAAGCAACGCGAACCCGGCCAGGGGCACCGCACGGCCCGCGACATCGCGCGCGAAGTGTTCAGCCTGTGCGACGGCCTGACCATGAGCGCCAAGAAAGACGGTCTGGTGAACATCGGCGGCCTGCTGTGCCTGGACGACGACGCGCTGGCCGACGGTTGCCGCACGCGCCTGATTCTGACCGAGGGCTTTCCGACCTACGGAGGCCTGGCGGGCCGCGACCTCGAAGCGCTGGCAGTGGGCCTGGAAGAGGTGCTCGACGAAGCCTACCTCGCCTACCGGCAGGCTTCGATTCGTTACCTTTTTGACCACCTGGACAGCCTGGGCGTCCCGATGATGCGCCCGCCCGGCGGCCATGCGGTGTACCTCGACGCCGGGGCGTTCTGCCCGCACATCCCGGCCCACCAGTACCCAGGGCTTGCGCTCACCAACGCGCTGTACCTCGAGGGCGGCGTGCGCGGCGTCGAGGTCGGCACCGTCATGTTTGGCAAGGCGCGGCCGGGCGAACTGGACGAGTGCGCGCCGCTTGAACTGGTGCGATTGACGTTTCCGCGCCGCACCTACACCCAAAGTCACGTCGACTACCTCATCGAAGTCATCGCTGAGGTGTGGCGCAACCGTGCCGAGCTGCCGGGGTATCGCATCGTCAAGCAGCGGGCTGTGCTGCGCGCGTTCACGGCGGAGTTTGAGCCGGTCGCAGTGTAGGTGTGCCCAGCCCCGGCAAGGGCCCCCCAACCAGTGCTGATCCGGCCTTGCTGCACATGGCGCGCGATCCTGCGGCGCTGCCGAAGTTGCCCGCGGTGGACGAGTTCAAGGAGGCGATCGGTGTAGAACCACCGAAATGCCGTGTGGCGGCCCTGTGTTTCGACAAGCTCGATCTCACCCCTCAATCCGTCTCCGCGCAATCCCTCAATCCCGCCGCGCCAAATCCGGCAACCCCCGCATCACCCACAGGCCCACGAGCACCAGCCCAGCGCCCGTCCAGTACGGCGCTCGCGTGTGCAGTTCCAGCAGCGACCCGGCGCAGGCCGGGCCGATGACCCGCGCCAAGCTGGACATCGACTGGCCAAGCCCCAGCGCTGCGCCCTGCTGATCAGGGCCGACGAAGCGCGACAACATCCCCGTCATCGATGGCGTGACCAGACCCTGGCCTGCCGCAAGCCACGCGCAACTCACCACGAATAGGCCAAACGAGCCATACTCGCCGACCAGTGGAACCGTGACGAGGCCGACCAGGATGACCAGCCCCCCGGTGCGCACCAGGTTGCGCTCGCCAAACCGCCGCGCGAGGTTGCCCGTAAAGCCGCCCTGTACGACGGCCATGGTGACGCCCACCGTCAGCATCGCGACCGTGGTCAGCCGCGCGGCGCGCCGGTGCCCCTCGGCTGCCGTGGCTGCCACCAACGCTTCGGGCACCCAGAAGTGCTCGATGAAAAGGGCGACGATCTGCTCCATCAGCGCAAAGCCGGTGGTCATCACCAGCGACAGCGACAGCAGCGGCCGCACGCCAGGCTGGGCCAGCACGGCGGCGCGAACCTCCTGCCGGTTCTGGGGTGGCGCGCCATTGCCCTGGGGTTGGCGCGTCTCGGGCAAAAACAAGAATGCCGACACCCAGTTGAGTGCACACAACCCGGCGGCCGCGAAGGCCGGCACGGCCAGGCCCCATTGCGCCAACGTCCCGCCGACCGCAGGACCGATAACAAAGCCCAGCCCGAAGGCCATGCCGATCAAGCCCATGCCTTTGGCGCGGTCCTGCGGAGCCGTGCTGTCGGCGATCACGGCTTGCGCCGCGCCGATGTTGGCGTTGCCGAAGCCGGCGAGCATGCGCGCTGCGAAAAGCACCCACAGTTCCGTGCCCAGGGCAAACAACAGGAAGCCCAGCGTCGAGAGGGCCACCGAACTCAGCACCACCGGCCGTCGGCCGATGCGGTCGGACAGCCGACCCCAGAACGGCATGAAAAGAAACTGCATCAGCGAGTACGACGCGCCGAGCAGGGTGATGACCGCCGGCCGGGCGCCGAAACTCTGCGCGTAGAACGCCTGGACGGGGATGATGAGCCCGAACCCGACCAGGTCGAGGAAGACGATCGAGAACACGACCCCGAGCGCCGACCGGCTGGGGCCCCTGTCGGCCGCTGTCGTGGTCACGCCGGGGTGGCTCCGCGGGCCTGCAGCGCCTTGAGCGCGGCCGAAAAGCTGTCGTGGACCAGCACTACGGCGAGGTCGCCCGCCTGTACCCACGCTGCTGCCGCCTCGACCGCGGTCGCTTCGTCCATGTGTACGCCGATCCGCGCCTCGTCCACGCCAGCGCCCATCAGGGCCTTGCGCATCAGCCCCGTGACCTCGCCCAGCGTGCGTCCCCGCAGGTAGTGTTCGGTCTCCTTGAGCAGATAGCGGTCAGCGTCCAGTTCGCGGGCGATGAGCGCAAGTTCAGCGATGGCCTCGTCGCTGCGGTCGCCGGCCTGGCCCAGCGTGATCAGCCGCCGCGTTGCAGGCAGCGCCCGGGCGAGTTGCACGATGCTGCGCACGCCGTCCGCGTTGTGGGCGAAATCGAGCATCACCTTGCCGCCGTTCAGGGCGAGGACATTGGCGCGGCCCGGGTTGTCGGCCGGGTTGCTGGCAAAGCTCCGCAGCCCATCGCGAATCGCCGGCCAGCCCAGACCCAGGCCGCGGGCGGCCAGGACCGCCGCCAGCGCGTTCTCGACGTTGTGGCGGGCCTGACCGCCGAACGTAAAGGCTGCCTCAGACAGCGCGAGCACGTATTCGCGGTGCGGGCCACACTGGTACACCAGCACGCCGTCGCGCACGCAGGCGGTCTCCGCGCCGGACCTCAAGAACTCGTCGAACGTGCGGTCCCGCGGGTCCGCGCAGAACCATGCGGTGTTCAACGTCGGCACGAAGATGTCCTCGTCGCGCGCGACCCGGACCAGGGGCGAATTGCCGGCGTTGAGCACCAGTTTGCCGCCCGGTCGCAAGCCGCGGCGGATGCTGAGCTTGGCGCTGGCCATGTCGTCCAGGTCGTCGACGCCCCATTCGCCCAGGTGGTCGTTGCTGACATTGGTGACCACGGCGACCGACGCGAGGTTGGTCGCGAGCCCGCGCCGCAGCAGGCCGCCGCGCGCCGTTTCGAGCACCGCAACTTCGACCCGAGGGTCGCGCAGCACCTTGCGGGCGGCGCCAGGGCCGGTCCAGTCGCCCTCTTCGACGGTGTGTTCGTCGACGCTCCACCCGTCGGTCGAGGTGTTGCCGACGTGCAGCCCTTCGCACCGCGCCATGTGCGCCAACAGCCTGCTGGTCGTGGTCTTGCCGTTGGTGCCGGTCACCAGCGCCACAGGAATGGTCTGGAACGGCCGGTCGTACAGTTCGCTCGGTTCAGGCAGGTCGCCTATGGGCCAACACAGGCACGACGCACCAAAGCCGAGCGACACCACCTTTTCGTCCCACAGGAACGGCAGGTCGAGTTCCCAGGCGAATTCGGCCAGCGCGGCGAACGCGGGGTTGGCCTCGGCCTTTGCCGCCTCGCGAAACGTCCGGCGGGCGTCGGCTGTGCGGTCAAACCGCTCGGGTTCAACCGCCCATTCGGCGACGTCCACGGCGGTGTTCAAAAGGTCGATGGGCGCCGCCAGCGCAAAGGTGGCGCCGCCCTGGTGCACGCGCAACCGCGCCTGCTGCGGCCAGCCAAGCGCGGTGGTCATGGACATCACCCGGGCCTTCCAGGTCTTGCTCAGCGTGGCGTGGACCTCGCCCGGATCGTAGGCGACCTGCACGGCCGCCCCGTGGGTGCGCAGCAGCCAATTCGGCCCGGTCAGACGACGGCCTTCGACGACCCGCATGGCTAGTCCTCCTCGGTGTCCTTGGCGATGCGGACGCCGCGCTCGTCGCGCACGAGGCCCGCTGCGAGTTGTGCTGCGTGTCCGTCCTCGTCTTCGGTGAGCACTGGAGCAGGCGTGGTCGCGGGCGCAGCCCCCCCGCGCTGCTGGTGGTGGTAGATGATTTGCTTCCAGGACCGCGAAATCTTGTCGCAGAACGCCAGCAGCAGGTCGCCCGGCTGGCAGATCGCCAACGCCTTGTCCAGGGCCTCGACCTCGCCGGGTTCCACGATGATGCGGTCATTGCCCACGCCAGCGGCATGCAGCGCTTTCTGCAAGATGCGCGGCACTTCGTCGGCATCGCGACCGCGGGCGTGGTCGTCGCGGCGGCAGATGAACAGGTCGAAGTGCGCAGCCGAAAGGGTGGCCATCTCGCGGATGTCCTCGTCTCGACGGTCCCCGGGCGCGGCCAACACGCAGACCCGCTTGCCCTTGGGGCCAAGTTGGCCACCCTGGACGAGCCGGTCGACCAGCGTGCACATGGCCTGCACCGCCGCCGGGTTGTGGCCGTAGTCCAAGATGACGCGAAAGCCCAAGCCGTCGAAGATGTTCATGCGGCCCGGGGCCTGGAAATACGTCGTGTCGAAGGTGCGCAGTCCTTGGCGGATGTCGTCGAGCTTGCAACCCATCGCCGCCGCCATGGCCGCCGCGAACATCGCGTTCTGTACATTGTGCAGCGCCTTGCCTTCGAGCGTCGCCGGGATTAGATGCGTCCACAACAGCGGCAGGTGCGCGCCCTTGTCGTACAGCGCAATCATCTGGCCGTTGATGCCCTCCTCGAGCGCCACCGCCTTGCCGCCGGCGCGGATGTGTTCGCGCACCAGGGCATTCTTGGGGTTCTGTGTCACGTACCAGATGTGGCGCGCCTGGCTGTGATCCGCCATCGCCAGGCACAGCGGATCGTCGGCATTGAGCACGACGGCGTCGCGCGCCACCTCGATGGGGATGCGCTTGACTGCGGCCAACTGGTCCAGCGTTTCGATGCCGCCCAGGCCCAGGTGGTCGCCCGACACGTTGAGGCAGCACGCCACGTCGGGATAGCGGTAGCCCAAGCCCGCCCGCAACATGCCGCCGCGCGCCGTTTCGAGGACCGCGACCGAGACGCTGGGGTCGCGCAAAACCATCTGCGCCGACGCCGGACCGGTCATGTCGCCTTCGACCGTGCGGCGGCCGTCGATGTACACGCCGTCGGTGGTCGTCATGCCCACCACTTCGCCGCGCATCTTGAAGATGTGGCCGAGCATGCGGGTGGTGGTGGTCTTGCCGTTGGTGCCGGTGATGGCCGCAATCGGGATGCGCGACGGCGACCCAGGCGCGAACAGCATGTCGATGACCTTGCCGGCCACGTCGCGCGGTTTGCCCTCGCTCGGCGCCACATGCATCCGGAACCCGGGCGCGGCGTTGACTTCGCAAATACCGCCACCGACTTCGCGATAGCTCTTGGTGATGTCGGGCGTCAGGAAGTCCACGCCGATGACGTCCAAGCCGATGGCCTGCGCCACCCGCTGCGCCATCTCGACGTTGTCGGGGTGAACCTGGTCGGTGAGATCGATGGCGGTGCCGCCTGTGCTCAGGTTGCCGGTCGACCGCAGGTACACCACCTGGTCCTTGGCTGGGACACTGTCGCGCTCAATGCCCGCCGCGGCGAGCAAGCGGTCCGCCTGGTGGTCGAGCTCGAGCCTGGTCAGCACCTTTTCGTGGCCGACGCCGCGCCGCGGATCCTGGTTGGCGAGGTCCACGAGATGGGCGACCGTGTGCTCGCCGTCGCCCACGACGTGGCCCGGCACCCGCTTGGCCACCGCTACCAGCTCGCCAGCGATGACCAGCATGCGGTGGTCGTCGCCGGTGATGAACGACTCCAGCAGCACCGCGCGGCTGTGCTCCTTTGCCTTCTCGAAGGCGACCTCGACCTGGTCGTTGCTGCGCAAGTTGACCGACACGCCGCGGCCGTGGTTGGCGTTGAGCGGCTTGACCACCAACGGGAAACCGACCGAGCGCGCCGCGCGCAGTGCTTCCTGCACGGTGTACACCATCTCCTGCTTGGGCACGGGCAGGCCGAGGTCGCCCAGGATCTTGTTGGTCTCCTGCTTGTCGCTGGCGAGCTCCACGGCGATGTGGCGGGTCTCACTGGTCACGGTCGCCTGGATGCGGCGCTGCCACTTGCCGTGGCCGAACTGCACGAGCGAGTAGTCATTGAGGCGCAACCATGGGATATTGCGGGATTCCGCGGCGCGCACCAGGCTCAAGGTGGACGGTCCGAGCGCCCGGCGCTGCACCTGGCGGATGAGCGACGTCAACTCCTGGTCGAACGCAAAGCCGGCCTCGCGCGCCACGCCCAGGTCGATGTCGACGGCCACCAGGTGGTGCAACAGGCGCATCGCCAAGTCGGTCGCCGCCTGGCCGGCGCGGGCGTCCTCGTACTCGAACACCACATGATATTCGCCGACCTTGCCCGTGCCACGGGTCTTGCCGAACGTGACCTTGGCGCCCGACAGATTCTGCAACTCGATGGCGACGTGTTCGAGCACGTGGCCCATCCAGGTGCCTTCGCCGTTCTCGCGGAGCCGCTGCACGAAGCCGCCGGGCACGCCGGGGCTGCAGGTGTGCTCGTGCAAGGTCGGCAACGCCGCCAGCAGTCCGTCCACGAACCCCGGCAGGCGCGCCGACGGCCACTGCTCCAGCGCGCCCAACTGCAGGGTCAGGCGGATGCACGGAAAGTGGGCGTACAGGTTCGGGCCCTGGTACACGCGGGTTTCGAGGATTTTCATGCCCAGTCCCTTGCGCGCGCGGTTTGCGTCCAGGTGGTACGCCGGACTGGCGGGCGCCGCCGGTCGGGCCGGCGACCCTAGCAGAGTTTTCGGGTCGGGGGAACGGCGGGGACGAACGACCGGCAGTCGTTGCCCTGCCCCGATCCTGTGCCTGTCACCGACCCTGCCCGGCGCCACACTCGGGCACCCCGCCACGGCCGAGCGGGCGCCGGCTGACCCTGAGCGCCAGGCGAGGAACGGGCCTGCGAGGAACTGGGGGCACCAGCAATTCGGGGATCTGCGTGCGGACGGCCCCCGGGTACCACGGCCATCGCGACCATGCAGGGCGCTCAGAATCAGCCGGCTGCGCCAGACAGGTGCAGGCCCAGGCATACGCGCAGGCTCGGATTTTGCCGCAGGTCCGCCGGGTTTGACCTGCCCTGGCCGTGGGCCCGTCCCAGGGCCGGTCCCCCGCCAACTTGGGGCAACCCTGCCAGTAGCGGTTTGGCGCCGGCTCACAGCAGGCGGCGGTTCGCACCGCCAAAAATGCGTGATCGTCGGCCGGATCTTGTGGACCCCTGTTTCGGATCCTCGCCCCCGCATGGCCGCCCACCTTGCCGCCTCCGCGGTTGCGTGACACCATCGCCGCCCGCTTGCTGGCGAGGCCCGCGTGACGCACCGCCCAGAGACCCCTTCGACCTGGACCGTCGCCCTGCCGTCGGTGCGGCGGTGCTCGCTGCTGTCGCGCGCCGAGGTACAGGCAGCGATCCGCGACGGCAGCTTGACGGGCGCGACCTTGGTGTGGCGCAAGGATGAGTCGGACTGGGTGCAGGCCAGCTCCATCGCCGAGATTGCGCTGCTGCTTGCCACCGAAGTGCGCGACGTGGACACGACGCCGGATGACGTCGGCCCGGACCAGCGCACCGGACGCAACCGAGCCCGCCATGCCACCAGCAGCGGCCACTTCCGCAAACTGGTCCAGCGCAACGCAGCGCCGCGCAAGCCGCCGCCGCCCATGGCTTCGCCCGACGCGGTGCGCACGGCCGAGGCGGACCTGGACGAAATCGCAGTGCGACTGGCGCAGGCCGATGCGGCGCGGCGCAGAAAGCAGCCTCAGGAGCGGCCGCCCACCGCAGCGCGCGCGGTCCGCGACAACCCGATCGCCGATGTGCCGTTGCCGGCGCCCAAGGATGCGCGCACCGGCGGCGCGCGGTGGGCTGCCGCCGCGGGTTGGCTGGCGGCCCTTGGCCTGGGAGCGGCATGGGCCTGGCAAAGTCACAGCGCGGACCGCGCACAGCCGGTGCCTGTCGCCGTTCGGGTCACCCCGGCCGCTGTGCAGGACCCACCGGCCGTCGCGCCACCGGCATCTGCGGCCGTCGTTCCGCTGGCGCCTCCGCCCACGGCGACGGTCGCCCACGCCGAAGGTTGGGTGGGTTCGGTCGTAGCCGCCGTGCCCGGATTGCACCTCGGCCCGGATCGGCCACTGCCGGCGATGGACGGCGCCGCGCTCGCGCCTGCTACCACCCCCGCCACCTGGCGCCGCTACGCCACGCACATCATCGAACGCCGCGACGACCGGGCGCCCGCGGGACAGGGCGCCTCGATGGACGTGCGCCTGAACCTGGCTGCGGAACCCGGCGGCGACCACACCGAGGCGCGCATCGGCCGGGCGCCGAACCCCAAGGGCGAGGGGGAGGTCGGTGTGCGCAGCCGTCACGTCGCGGGCAGTCGCGGCGACCTGGCCTGGGCAGTCGTCGCGCGCGCCGAATCCGCCACGGGTCCGCTGCTGCCGCTCGAACCACCGGAGCCCTTGCTGACCGGTGCGGCCTGGCAACGCGGTCGGGCGCTGCCGGGTGGCGCGCGCGCCGCCGAGCGGGTGCAACCGGTCGGGCTCGCCGACGTGATCGTGTCCGGGGTGACGTACCGCGACGCCTGGCACCTGCGCGGGTCACGGACCTGGATTGGCGACGAGGGCGAGGTCCAGGTGCAGGTGGCGCACTGGTGGTGGGCAGCGGGAGTCGGCCCGGTGGTCCAGGTCGTCTCGGTAGAGCGCGACGGCCACTGTCCCTCACCCGAAGGGTGCGAGACCTGGGTCGAGACCTGGGTGGACCAGGGCAAGGTCGCGACCCCAGACCCCGGGGCAGCGGGGGCCGATGGCGCGGTCACGGCGGTCAGCGATGCGGCGATGAACGAGGTTGCACTGCTCTTGCCGAGGACGCGACAGGCGGTTCTCGACGTCTTGCGGGGCAAGGTGTTGGGACAATAGCCCCAACGCACACCCGCTACCCCACCCACCCCCAGTCCCACTGCTCGCCCGCCGCGCGAACGGCTGCGGCCACGAGTGCGCCAGCGGTCTCCATGGTCCGCAGCCCGTGGGGGGCATCGAGCATCGACGGCTCGCCCGTGCGCAGCGCCTGCAAGACCTCGCGCGCCAGCGCCACTTGCGGGTCGGGACCGCCCACCGGGACCGACTCGAACTGCCCGTCTGGGCTGCGGAACCCGACGATGGTTGCGCCAGGATGGACTTGCCAGAGCACGCGACCCGCAGCGCCGCTGGCCATGACCGAGCGCGACTCGCCAAGTTCAGTGCCAATGTCGAGCGTCAGGTGGGGTTGCTCCCACCACACCGCCTCGCCGCGCAACCCGGTCACGCCGCCCCAACGTGCCGTCAGCGAGCCGACCGCATACAGGGGCGGTTCGCTGGGAAACAGATCGGCCACCAGCGCCACTGCATGGACAGCGACATCGTACAGCCGGCCCGCTACCATGGGCAACGGCGCCTCGCCACGGCACAGTGCCGGCTCCGAAACCGACACCAGCACTTCGCGCAGCGCTCCCGCCCGGCCCTGTCGCACCAGCGCGTGGAAGGGCGCGGCGCCAGCCTCCATGCAACTGCTGTGCCCGACGAACGTACGGTAGGGGCGGTTGGCAAGGGCTTCGGCCTGGGCGGGCGTCTGCGCCAAGGGCTTTTCAACCAGCAACGGCATCGGCAGCGCCATCGCCACCTCGTGGTGCCGGGCCGTCTGCACGGCGACGACGCCGAGGTCGAAAAGCTCGGCCAGCTCTGGGCCGAATGGGACCGTCTTGACGCCCTGCCCGAGTCCCCACTGCGCCACGCGCGCCTGGTCGCCAGCGTCGCGGCATGCCACAGCCACTTGGCCGGCACCTACGGCCTGGCAAAATGCGAGAGCGTGGCGGGCGCCCATCGGCCCGGTGCCCACGACGACGACGCGCGGCCCCATCAGTCCTCCGCCAACGGCTCGCGCAGCGGCGCGAGTTCGCCTGTTCCGTAGCTTTGGGCATACTCTCTGCGCAGTCCAAAGCAGCGGTCGTTGAAGGTACAGCCCACACACTCAGGCACCTTGATATTGCCGTCACGGCTGCGGGCCTCGCTGCCCTGCGCCTCCGCCACCGGCCGGCCCAGTTCGTGCCCGGCGAAGGCGTCGATGGCACCGGGCACCGTGCACGGCACCAGACCGCACGGGTGGGTCAGGCCGACCATCGGCACGCCCAGCGCCCGCGCCAGCCGCAACCCGTCGGCGACATGCGGACCGATGGTCGAATGGCGGGGCAACGCGCGCGGGTCGATGGGCCCGCCGTCGATGTGGCCGGCCACCGCCACCGTTACCTTGAGCCTGGGGTGCACCAGCGACTCGGCGACGAAGCGCACGAAATGGACAAAACGCACCGCCGTATAGTGCGTGATCACGTGGTTGATCTTGACGTCGATGCCGGCGTCGCACAGCGCCTTGATGCCGTCGACCGACTTCTGCCACGTGCCGGGCGCAGCGGTCAGCGCATCGGATTCGTTGGGGTTGGCGCTGTGCAGCGACACCAAGGCCTCGTTCAAGCCAGCCCTCGCCAATCGGGCCGCAAGGGCCGCATCCACCCGGGTCGCATTGGTCTGCAGCGTGACGGCAGGCGCGCCCAGCACCTTGGCCAGGGCCACGGCCTCGCCCAGCCTCGGGTGCAGGGTCGGCTCGCCGCCGGTGAAGGCCACACGCGACGCCTTGCCCGCGCGCATGGTCGCGCGAATCCGCTGCTCGATCTCGGGCAGGTCCATGGATGGCTGGGTGAAGTCGACCCAACAGAACCCGCAGCGCTGGTTGCACTGGTGGACGATGCGCAGCACCAATTCCTGCAACAGTCCGTCACTGCCGGCGCGCTCGACGGCCAGTTCTTGGTGGCGGCCGCCGTGGCCGCGATCGACAGCGCCGTGCACCGGCAACCACGCGGCAGCCCGGGCGCTGACGATGGGATCGACGGCCGCGGCGCCTTGGCGTTCGACCAGTGATCGCTCGATGCCCGGGCATTGCTGGCGCGCCGTACACGCCTCGCAGTGCGGCAGATAGCGCCGGCCGGTGGCGCCCGTCCGGGCCAAAAGTACGGCGACCTTGTGGGGCTGCGCAAAGGCGCACCAGTGGTACCCCTTGCCCGGCGGAACGGCGACCACGATACCGGCCCCGCGCGCCCGGCTGAGCGCCAACGACAGCACCGCCTCGACCTGACGTAGGTCCAGATGCAGTTGGTCCGGAGCGCCGTCGCGGCCACTGGAGTACGGCTGGAGGATCCATCGTTCGGCGCCCAGTTCGGCGACCAGTCCGGCGATCGCCCCCAAGCGCTCGACGGTGCCGGCAAGCAGCGGCGTCTGGGCGACCAAGCGCAGACCCACTTCCTTGCAGTTTTGGGCAGCAACCCGCTGTGCTGTGACCACCCCGTCCAGGCGAGAGACCTTGAGGGCGGCCGCGTCATCCTCGCCCACCGCGGTCATGCGCACTTCGTCCAGGCCCGCTTCGACCAGTTGCTGGACCCGCCCCAGGTGGGCCAGCGGCACCCCGATCGACTCGACGACCACCTCCTCGCACCCCAGTTGCCGGGCGAGGCGGACGACGTCGGGAAAGCGCGGGTGCAGGGTCGGTTCGCCTCCCGTCAGCACGATGCGCCGCGCCCGCCCGGAGATCAGCGCGCGCCGCAAGCGCACCAAGACCTCGTCGGTCGCGAGGTCCGGGGTGCGCCGCGGCACGTGTTGGGCACAGAACGTGCAGTGCGCGACGCACGCGTCGGTGACGCGGAACGGGATTTCCTGGTGCAAGGGCCTTTGCACGGTGGGTTGGCCAAGCGACATGGTCAGAACAGGCAGGCGGGCCTTGGGCACGGAATGGAGGGACGCAATACGGCAGCCGACTGCGAAGAGGCGGCATGCGCGACGCAGGTGTAGCCTACACCGGGCCGGCGGCCGACGCCAGTGCCGCGGGTCCAAGGTCGCTTTGGCCCACGTATTTGCAGGGCGATGCCGGGCCGTTCCAGCGGTATGCGTCCACACACCGTCGCCCCCGCCGCACGCGGCTTTGTGGGCAGCCTCCGGGGCGCGCGGGGTGCGCGCCCGACGGGTGGTGGCGTGGTCGCGGCGCGGCGCTGGATTGGGGTTTTCGAGGAGGCCGGGAGTCCTGTCAGCCGGCTTCGCCGGCAGGGGCAGGCACAGGGACAGGCACAGGCGCAGGGACAGGCACAGGGACA
>VGRO01000072.1 GCA_016875335.1 Deltaproteobacteria bacterium
AGGAAATGATTTACTCAATCATTTCTCGGGCCCGTTTGCTTGCTCCGTGGGTCGCCAGCTCGCGGACCAAAGGTCCGACTCGCGGCTCCGTCCTGATGTGAGAGTGATCGACTTATTATTTTCGAGTTCCTAACCGAAGTCCGAGATGAGACCTTGGACGGAGCCGCGAGTCGGCTGAGCAGCAGCCGCGAGCTTGGCGACCCACCCAGCAAGCACAGGATCGCCGGTCCGGCAATTGGTGCCGGACTTCGGCGATCATGTAGAGCACCCGCGACCCATGCAGGCCACCCATGAACGCCCTCGTCCGCCTGCTCGCCCCCGACGGCGCCGTTTGGACCCTCAGCCCCGGCGACCTCATCGGCCGCATGGCCACGGCTGCCCTGCCCATCGACGACGGCCGCATCAGCGAGGCCCACGCGCTGGTCAGCTTGCGCGCTGGCGAACTCAAGCTGCTCGGGCTGCGCGGCGTGTTCGCGGTAGATGGCAAGCCGTGCAAGGAGTTGACGCTGCGACCGGGCTTGTGGGTCGAATTGGCGCCGGGCCTGGGCCTGGAGGTGCTGGACGTCGAGTTGCCCGAGCAGATGCTGGCGTTGCAGGGCGCCGAACTGCCGCAGCAGGTGCTGGTCGGCGCTTGTAGCATCATGGCGGCACCGCGGCTGTGCATCGTCGGCCGCTATCAGGGCGATGCCGCGGCCCATGTGTGGAACAATGGCGTCCACTGGCGCCTGCGCATCGCGGGCAGCGCGGCGTGCGACGTCGCGGCGGGCGACCGGTTTGTGGTCGCCGGTCACGAGCTGTGTGCGGTAGCGGTGCCCGTGGGCGGCGCTGGTCCGGCGCGCACCGAGGTCAATGCCGCTTTTGCCCCGCCGTTGCGCATTGTGGCCGGCTTCGACACGGTACACATCCACCAACTGGGCGAAGCACACCGGGCGCCGGTGACGCTGGACGGCATTTCCGCGCGCATCATCTCGGAGTTGGTGGCGTTGCACGGCCCGGCGGCGTGGGAGTTGCTGGCAGGCGAAATCTGGCGCGACGAAACGGACCGCCCGCGTCTGCGACAGCGCTGGGATGTGAGCCTGGCCCGTCTGCGCGGCAAGTTGCGGGCGTCTGGCATCCGACCGGATCTTGTGCGGGCCGGCGGCACCGGGCAGGTCGAGTTGTTGTTGTACCAAGGCGACGTGGTCGATGACCGAACCTGAGCGCGAACCCGCGGAGGCATGGCCCGTGTCGGGGGCAGAATGGCCAGCGAACGCGCCCCTTGCCGACCGTGGTCAGCACCCTTTCGCGATTCCAGAGGCTGCGCGCTACCAAGTGGGCGGTCACCTGGGCCGCGGCGGCATGGGGGTGGTCCACGCCGCGTTGGATGCGCGCCTGGGCCGCACGGTGGCGTTGAAGCGAGCGGCCACGCCAGACGCGGCGGCGCGGTTGGCCCGCGAGGCGGTGCTGACGGCGGGCCTGGACCACCCGGGGATCGTGCAGGTCCACGACGCTGGCATGGACGCAGACGGCACGCCATTCTACACCATGCGGGTCGCTGGGCAGCGCACGTTGGCCGACGCGCTCGCCCAAGCCCCAGATTTGCCGGCGCGCAAGCGGCTGCTGCGGCAATTGCTGGCGGCCTGCGAAGCGGTGGCGTACGCACACGACAAGCAGGTGGTGCACCGCGACTTGAAACCGGCCAACATCCTTCTCGGTCGTTTTGGCGAGACACAGGTTGCCGATTGGGGCCTTGCCTGCTCCACAGCGGCGGCCGAGAGCGTGGCGCCGGCGGGCACCCCCGGCTATGTGCCGCCCGAACACGGTCGCGCCGCCAGGCCCGATCCGCGCGCCGATGTGTATGCGCTGGGCGTTACCCTCGCCGAGGTCATTGCCGGCCGGCCGCTGGGGGGCGACCTCGCCCGCGACCGAGGATCCGTGCGGCGGGTGTTGGCTGGCATGGACGACGTTGCTGCCGATTTGACCGCCATCGTCCTGCGTGCGACCGAGGTGCAACCCAACCTCCGGTACCAGGATGCAAAGGCGATGGCGGCCGACTTGGAGGCATTGCTCGACGGCCGGCGCGTCGTCGCCCATCGCTACACTGCGGCCCAACTGGCCAAACGGTTGGCCGTCGCGTGGCGGGCGCAGTTGTTGGTGGCCGCCGTGGCGGTGGTGGTGCTTGTGGTCGCGCAGGGGGTCGCGTTCGTCCGCGCCCTTGGTGAGCGCGACCGGGCCATCGCGGCCGAGGCAACTGCAAAGGCGGCCCTTCTGCGCGCCGACGCCAGTCTGGGCCAGGCCTTGCGCGAGGCTGCGCGGTCGGCGGCCCAAGCTGGCCAACTGCCCGAAGCGGAACAGTTGGCGACCCAGGCCCTGGCGCTGCAAGACGAACCCGTGGGTCGCGGCATTCTGATGCGTGCGCGCGCCCAAACCGTCGAGCGCCTTGGCCGGTCCTTGCCGCTGCCGACTGGATGCCTGCGCACGGTCGTCGACGGCAATGCCACAACCCTGCTGTGCCTGCGCGCCGACACCGTTGCCGTCTACGATGTCGGCGAGCGCGGCGCGCATCTGCGTTGGCAGGTACGGGCAGTGGCGCAGGATGGCACAGTGAGGGCCCGGAAATGATTTACTCAATCATTTCTTGGGCCCGTTTGCTTGCTCAGTGGGTCGCCAGCTCGCGGACCAAAGGTCCGACTCGCGGCTCCGCCCTGATGTGAGAGTGATCGACTTATTGTTTTCCAGTCCCTGACGGCGGCCGGCGCGGTGGTGACGCTCGGACCGGACCGAGTCGCGCTCTTGGACGCCCGCGACGGCAGGCCTCGGCCGCTGTCCGACGCGCAGGTGGGGCGCGGCGCCTGGCTGCCCGGCCTCGGCGACACGTTGGCGGTCCGCTTTGCCGTGGATGGTGCAACCGTCTTCGATACCGCCGCCGGCACGCATTGGTCGGCCCGAACCTGCGACGGTCAAGGCACCGTGGCGGTCGCGCGGGCGCCCCGAACGGGGCCTTCGCCCGGGGCGGTGGCGGTCGTGTGCGATTCTGGGTGGGTGCATGTCCTGGGCGAGGCGGCCACTGCCACCCGTTTCGACAGCGGCTTGGGCACCGCGTGGCGCAGCGCGAGCACCGCCGCATGGCAGGCCGACGGCCGCGGTCTGCTCATCGGCACCCACAGCGGCGCGGTCGGCGCGTTCGCGTGGCCAGGGGGCGCGCGGCGCTATCAGTTGCACGCGGGCGTCGGACAGGTCTTGCGCATCGCCAGCGACGGGGCTCGTGCAACCGCGGTGGGCGATCAGGGCGGCGCTTTGGTGTGGGATGTGCAAACAGGCGCCGAGCTGGCACGGCTGCCGGCGTCGGCGGGGCGAACGGTGGCGATGACCGCCGATGGCGAGATCCACCTCTTCGGATCAACGCTTTCGCGGTGGCACGTGCCAGCCGATGCGCGGGCGTTCATCGTGCCGGGTGGCGAGCGCGACCACGGCATGGCCTCCGCCACGGTGTCCCCCGATGGCACACGAATCGCCCTGGCCCGTGCCGATGGCACGGTCTTGGTATTGCGCGCGGCCGATGGCGCTGCGGTGTTTCGCGACCGCCCGGCCGACCATGTCTTGAAATTCACGGCGTGGTCCTCCGATGGTGCCCGGCTCGCGGTGGCGTCGCCGCAGACGCCCGGCTTGGTCGAGTACGCCGCCACCGCGGACTGGTCGCGCTTGCCCGACACGGGGCTTGGCGCGCTGCGGCGCGTGGTTGCCCTGAGCAGCGGGGCGCGCGTGGCGGCGCCGTATAGCCATGGCCTTCTGGTTGTGCCCGCGCAAATCCATACCGCTCCCCTGTCCTACGCGCCGACCTCGACCGCGGGGGTCGCAATGGACTTTCGAGACCTGTCCGTTTCGCTGGACCAGCGCCATGCCGTGGCCGTCGACGCGGCCGGCGGCGTCCACCGCTGCGAAGATGGTGCCGTCGTCTCATGCCGTTTCCTGACCCGGGTCGCGGGCGCCGAAGTCGCCGATGTCGCGCTCGGCGGGTCTTTGTTTGCCGTGGGCAGCGAAGGCCGCGTGGCGCTCTTCGACGCTGCCGGTGTGCCCTTGCGCGCGGCCTTGACCGGCGGCGACCGGATTCACGACATTGCATTCAGCCCCGACCGCAGTTGGCTGGCCGTGGGCGAGCTAGCGGGCGCAGCGCGTGTCATCGAGGTTGCCAGCCTGAAAACGCGGGCGGTCCTGGCGGCGCACACCCGCCGCGTCAGTGCCGTGGCGTTCGATCCGGCCGGGCGCTGGCTGCTGACCGCCAGTTGGGATGGCAGCGCGCGCCTGTGGGACCTGCCGACCCTGACCACTGCGCCGGCCGTCCTCGCCGCGCAGGCCGAGGCGCGCTGGGGCCCGGTCGGGGTTTCGAACGGCGGCGGTGGCCATTCAGATCCATGAATGCACAACCCATTTTCGCGATCACCTCGGCACGTATGAACGGCGTAGGATGGCAACCACCGACAACGCCGGTATCGTGCATAGGGCCGGCAGCACCTACAACGCCGGCGACAGGGTGTGGGAATGGTGGGGTTTTCAATCGGTTCGCGCGCCAGGCGCGGTTTCGCCGTTGCGATGGCATTCGGGGTCGCGGCCTGTGCTGGTGACCCGGGTGGCGCCAGCACCGGAGCTGGTGCCACTGCCGCAGTCGATGCGGTCCTGTCGGAGGCGCCAGTTGCAGCCGAAACCGCCACGGCGGACAGCGGCGCCGCTTCCGTCGCTGACGGCACCGTTGCGCAAGCAGACGCCTCGCGGGCTGCGCCGGACGGCGACGACGCACCGGCCAACGACGCACAATTCGATGGGCCCGATGTCGCCGCACCTGAAACGGCTCCTGGCGATGCAGACCTGGCCGACACAGTGGACGCGGACGCGACGCCAAGCGATGCCGCAGCCGCCGACACCAATCCCGCCGAGGCAGGCCCAGCCGATGCCGCTGTCGCCGACCCGGGGCCGGTTGACGCGCCGCAACCGGCAGACGCCCAAGCTGAAACTGCGCCAGCCGACGCGGCTGCGGAGGCTTCGCAGCCACCAGACGCCCAAGACAGCACGGCGGCCGACCCACAGACGGCAGACGTCCAAGAAGAGACGGCGGTCGACACGGCGGTGCCAGACACCGGCGACCCAGATACGGCGCAGCAAGACAGCGACTCCGCGGACAGCGCCGCGACCGATGCCGCCGCCGCCGACACATGCGCCGCGGTCGAAACGTGCAATGGCCAGGACGACGACTGCGACGGCCAAACCGACGAAGGCGCGCCGTGCGACGACAACAACGCTTGTACCTCAGATACTTGCAGCGCGGGGGCGTGCGCCTGGTCGGTCAAGAACTGCGACGACGGCAACGTTTGCACCGACGACACCTGCTCGGCGGCAACCGGGGCTTGCGTGCAAGCGGCCAACACCGGCCCATGCGACGACTTGGACGCGTGTTCGACTGGGGACGCATGCGCAGCCAAGGCCTGCGGCGGCAAACCATTGTCGTGCAACGACAGCAATCCGTGCACCAAAGACAGTTGCGACGCCAAGGCCGGCTGCGTCCACGCCAAAGACGACAGCTCGCCATGCAGCGACGGCCTGGCGTGTACCGTGGACAAATGCAGCGGCGGCCAGTGCGCTTCGACGCCGGTCGCGTGCGACGACAAGAATCCCTGCACAAAGGACAGTTGCAATGCCTCGACGGGTGCCTGTCAAGGCACGCCCCACGATGCCGCCCCGTGCAGCGACAACAACCCGTGCACCACCGATGCCTGCGCGGCCGGCAAGTGCGCTGGCACCCCCATCGCGGGCTGCAAGGGCTGCACAACGTCCGCGGCGTGCGACGACAAGAACAGTTGCACCAAGGACAGTTGCGACGTGGCCTCTGCAACGTGCAAATACGCGAACGACGACCTTGCGGGCTGTACAGACGGCAACGCCTGCACCGCGGACAAGTGTGCCGGCGGTGTGTGTATCGGGACCGCCAAGATGTGTGACGACAAGAACCCTTGCACCAAGGACAGTTGCGACCCCGCCACCGGCGCGTGCAGCGCCGCCAACGACGACACCGCGCCGTGCACAGACGGCCTTGCATGCACCACCAGCGACAATTGCGCGGCCGGAAAGTGCGCGGGCACGCCCAAGACCTGCGACGACGGCAACCCGTGCACCAAGGACGCCTGCGACACTGCAACCGGCAACTGCACCGCCGTCAGCGACAACACCGCCAAGTGCTCGGGAACGGCCAAGTGCACGACCTACGCCTGCCTGTCTGGCAAGTGCACGCCGACCGCCCAAGTCTGCAACGACAACAACGCCTGCACCAAGGACAGTTGCGATGCGACCACCGGGGCGTGCGTGTTCGCACCAGACGATGCGCTTCTGTGCTCAGACGGCAACTGGTGCACCGAGGACAAGTGCAGCGCCGGCAAGTGCACGGCGACGCCCAAGATCTGCAACGACGGCAAACAGTGCACCAAAGACGTGTGCGCGACCACCGGCCCCAACACCGGCAAGTGCACCGCACTGACCTTCGATCTCAACTCGGCGTGTAGCGACGGGTCAGCCTGTACGACCGGCGACAAATGCGTCGCCTTGGGCCTGTGCGTGGGCACCAACAAGAACTGCGACGACAACAACGCCTGTACCGTTGACAAGTGCTATACCAACAGCGGCAACTGCTACTACGAGAACGCCCCGACCGGCCAGCAGTGCAGCGACGGCAAGGCGTGCACCACCGGCGATTTCTGCCAACTGGGCAAGTGCGTGTACAAGACCAGCACGTGCCCATGATGCCGTCGGTCGGAAATCGCCGTTCTTGCTTGACCCGTTGGCGGCCGTGCGTTGGCCCAAGTCGCGGGTAAGGGACTGGAAAATAATAAGTCGATCACTCTCACATCAGGACGGAGCCGCGAGTCGGACCTTTGGTCCGCGAGCTGGCGACCCACGGAGCAAGCAAACGGGCCCAAGAAATGATTGAGTAAATCATTTCCTAGCCCTAATCCAGCCACAAAGACGTCATCGCCACTGCAACTCCTCACCTGGTTTTGGCGTTCTTGCCCACGAACCTGAACGGCCCAACGGCTCCGCTCGGCCCTCCCGCCCCTCACCAACCCGTGACAAAGCCCTTCGCCGGGGCCGCCCCGCGCCCTTCGCCCTGCGCTACGCTCAGCCGTCCCGGCGGACATGGGACCGCCGCGCCCGGAACGCGCCGTGACGGATCTGAGCTGGGTCGCTGACGTCGAATTCGCCGCCGCCCACATCCGGCGGCGCGTGCTGGCCCACACGTTGGCCCACGGCGGTGGCTACATGAGCCAGGCGTGCTCAGCCGCCGAGTTGCTGGCCACCCTCTACCTGCACGTCTTGCAGTTGCCGCCGGTCGGGCTGCCGATCCTGCCGCAGCCGTTCGCGGGCGTGCCGGGGCGGGGCAACCGCGCCTATCGCACGGGCGCCTACTTCAACGGCACGCCGGGGCCGCAGCACGACCGCTTCTTCCTGTCGCCCGCCCACTATGCGCTGGTGGTGTACGCGACCCTGGTCGAGTGCGGGCGCATGGACCCGGCGGGGCTGGAGCAGTTCAACCTCGACGGGTCGTCGGTCGAGATGATCGGCGCCGAACATTCGCCCGGCATGGAGGTGATGGCCGGGTCGCTCGGCCAGGCCGTGTCGGTGGCGGCGGGCGTGGCGATGGCCCGGCGGCGGCGCGGCGACCGCGGGCGCGCGGTGGTGATGCTGTCCGACGGCGAGTTCCAGATCGGCCAGACCTGGGAGGCCCTGCAGGCCATGGCCTTCCATCGCCTCGACAACATGCTGGTGTACGCCGACTGCAACGGCCAACAGTGCGACGGGGCCATCGACCGGGTCATGCGCATCGAACCGCTGCGCGCCCGCCTTGAAGCATTTGGCTGCCGGGTCGCGCAAGTGGACGCCCACGACGCCAAGGCGCTCGCTGCGCCGGCCACATGGCGTCCCGACGGCCGGCCGCTGGTGGTGCTGGCGCAGAGCGACCCGTGCCGTGGTCTGGAGCCCTTGCGCGCCAACGCGCCCAAACTGCACTACCTGCGCCTGCAGAGCGATGCCGAGCGGGCGCGCTACCGGGCGGCGCTCGAGGCGATGCGCCACGGCGAGGGACCGTGATGCAAGTCTGCACCAAGGTCCACGCCGCGAACCTGGTGCGCTGGGCCGCCGACAAGCCGCGCGTGCTGGTGCTGAGCGCCGACCTGACCAGCAGTTGCGAAGCCGACGCCTTCCGCGACGCCTACCCCGACCGCTTCGTGTCGATGGGCATCGCCGAGCAGAACATGGTGTCGTTCGCGGCTGGCCTCGCGCGGGAAGGCTGGATGCCGTTGGTGCACACGTTCGCGGTGTTCATCTGCCGGCGCGCCTACGACCAAGTGGCGATGTCGGTGGCCTACGCCAACGCGCCCGTCAAGCTCATCGGCTTTCTGCCCGGCATCACCACGCCCGGCGGCGCCAGCCACCAGGCCATCGACGACGTCGCGCTCATGCGCCAACTGCCCAACATGACCGTGCTGGAGCCCGGCGACGCCACCGAAGTCGAGTCGGTGCTCGACGTCATGGCGGCGGTGCCGGGGCCGGTGTACGTGCGGATGCTGCGCGGCGAGGTGCCGCGTTTGTTTCCCGCCGACCAGCCGCTGTGTCTGGACCAGCCGCGGGTGCTGAGCGAGGGCGACGACCTGAGCGTGTTTTCGACGGGCATCTGCACCGAGGAGGCGCTCAAGGCCGTCGCCTTCCTGCAAGCCCGCGGCCTCGGCGTCACCCACTTGCACCTGAGCACGCTCAAGCCCTGCACGCATCCCAGCGTGCGCGCGGCCCTGGAGCGGCCCCGCCTGGGCTGCATCAGCATGGAGAACCACCTGCGGACGGGAGGATTGGGCACGGTGCTGGCCGAGGCGATGGCCGACGCCGGGCTGGGCAAGCGCCTGGTCCGCCTGGGCCTGGACGACACGTTTGCGCACGGTGGCAGCCGCGGCTACCTGATGCGCGAGCACGGCCTGGACGCCGCGGCCCTGCTGCGCGCCGCCAGCACCCTGGTGGGCCGCCCGCTGCATGCGAGCCCCGGCGAATTGGCGGCGGCGCGGACGGTGGCGCTGCACTCGGCGGCGCGCGTCGAGGCGCTGTGATGGCGCCGTTCCACCCCTGCCAGCCCGAGTTCTGCAGCAACTGTGACCGCTTTGCCGCGTGGTACCGGTTGACGGGCACGGAGCAGGAGGCGTGGGCCCGCGCCCGAGAACTGTGCCTGGAACAGACCGTCGAGTTTCCGGGCGACCTTTTGCCCGCGGGGCACATCGTTGACGAGATCGTCGCCCGCGTCGATCGCGTGGAACCGGTGCCGGGCGCGGATGGCGCGGCCTGGCTCGCATTGGTGACCTTCCTCAACCACGACACCGGCTTCGAGCTCACCCAGTTGCTCAATACCCTGTTTGGCAACATCAGCCTCAAGTCCGGTCACCGCCTGGAGCGGTTGGTGGACTGTCCGCTGATGTGGCGGACTTTTCGCGGCCCGCGCTTTGGGCCTGACGGGCTGCGGCGGCGCCTGGGCGTCTTGCATCGACCGCTGCTGTGCACCGCACTCAAGCCCCTGGGCCTGAACGCCGACCAGCTTGCGTCGCTCGCCTACCAGTTCGCCATCGGCGGCATCGACGTGGTCAAGGACGACCATGGCCTCGCCAACCAACCGTTCGCGCGCTTTGCAGAGCGGGCCGAGCGCTGCGCGGCGGCAGTATTGGCGGGCAGCGAGCGGTTGGGGCGGCCGATTCTCTACGCCCCCAACATCACGGCGCCGGCTGGGCGTTTGGTCGAACGCGCGCACCACGCCAAGCGGGTGGGGGCCGGGGCCTTGCTGGTGTGTCCTGGTCTGGTCGGTTTCGACGCCATGCGCACCTTGGCCGACGATGACGACCTCGACCTGCCGATCTTGGCCCATCCGGCGCTCTTGGGCAGCCATGTCGTCCACGCCGATAGCGGTGTTTCGCACCGCGCGCTTTTCGGGCAGTGGATGCGTCTGGCCGGCGCCGACGCGGTCATCTACCCGCACCACGGCGGCCGCTTCGGTTTCAGCCTGCAAGACTGCCGCGACATTGTAGACGGCGCTTCGTCGCCGCTTGGCGATTGCAGACCGACGCTGCCGATGCCCGGGGGCGGCATGACACTGGCAAGGGTCCCGGAACTGCTGCGCTTCTACGGCCAGGACGTGGCTCTGCTCATCGGCGGCGACCTGCTGCGCGGCGGGCCGGACGTGGCGGCGACGTGTCGCAACTTCGTGGCGGCGGTAGGCGGACGGGCAGGACGCAAGCAGGGAGACGCCCAGGATCTTGGGCCGTAGCGGCACGGGGTATTGGCCGCACCGTCCAGGATCTACTGGGCGGTAAAATCGACGACGCGCGGACCGGCCTGCGCCCACCGAAGCACCGCGCGCGTCTCGCCCGAACGCACGATGCGCACCTGCCGCCCCTCGTCGACCAAGCGGTCGCCGGTGCGCAATGCCTCGGTCACCATCCACTCGAACGCCAACAGCGGCAACCGCGGTACGAACGCGGCCTGACCGACCAACTGCGCCGGGCCGACCACGCGGTCGTAGCGCCACCCGTCCGGTTCGGCGCGCGCACCGACCAAGACCGCCGCCCGATCGAAGCCGAGCGCGAGCACCGCCGACTGCAACAGGGGGCGGGCCGCCGCCAGCCAACCGGGCGCCGCCGCCTGCACGAGTTCGACGACGCGCCGCGCGTGCCGCACGGCCAGGACGCAATCAGGGGCGCACGGCAGGAAGCTGCCCAGGCGCACCGGCACCACGGTCCAGTTGGCCGGCCACGGCGACGGTGCCCGGCCCTGGCGCCGCACCCGATCGGCCACCAGCACCGCGTCGTCGCGCTCAGAACCACCTGCGAATGCTTCGACGCAGCACGGCGGGTAGCCGAACCACCGGCCGAATTGGCGGATGGCATTCACTTTGGTGCGGTCGTCGCCGTCCAACGCCGGGTCGAGTTGCTCGGCCGCGTCGAGGTGGGCGGGATCGAGCGCCGCAAACACGTGGGTGCGCGCCTGACCAGCGACCCCAACCACCGCCGAATGCACCACGCGGACCAGCAGGCCCTGACGTCGCAGCGCCTCGACGGCACCCGATGCGCGGCCCGGATCGGTGACTTCGCGGCGCAGCAGCACCCGCAACCCGGCGCGCAATTCCAGCGCCTCGCGGTCGCATTCCGCCGCCGAAATCGGCCATGGCGGGTGGTCGGGCGGCCGCCGCGCGCGCAGGCCTGCCCGGGCGTCCTCGGCCAGGACAGCCGTGATCTCCAGTCCGAGGCCCGCCCGCAGCGCCGGCCAGCGTGCCTCGAGCGCCGCCGCCGACAACGGCAGCAGATCATCGCCTTCGACTACGGAGTTCTCGGTCACTGTGCGCGCGGCCAGTGCGGCGCAGGCGGCAGGATCGGCGAGCGGTTGGGCTGCCTGGGCCCAGGCAGGCGGGCAGCCAGGGCAACGGTCGGCGAGCGCGCACGCCGCGCAGGCATCCAGCCGTTGGTAGCGACAGGCCTCTCGCGCCACGCGGTGCTGCGACATGCGAAACAGGCCCGGAGTCTGCTCCGGCGCTGAAAACAGGCACGGAGGCAGTTCCCAGCCGGGTGCTTGCTCCACCGGGGGGCCGTCGCCACCTTGCTCCGCAGCGGCCGACGTCAATGCGCCCGTGGCCGTGGCCAGCGCGACCCGTGCGAAGGGCCGCGGCCCCACAGCAATCGCGCGCACCACGACGCGGCGGATGCGGCCCTTGCACCCGTCGGCCAGTCGACCCGCACGCCGTCGAAGGTCGCCGAGGTGTTCGGCGTTGTCAGCGAGCAGGGCAACGGCCAGATCCACGTCAACGCCTGCCGCCAGCAGCGCCCGTACCCCCGCCGCCGAGCGCTTGAGGTCGCCCGGGCTGCCAGTGAGCGCGTCCGCAGTCGGCGCGTGCAGGGTATTGAGCGCCACCTCAGCCCTGCGCAGCCCGGCCGCCGCCAGCTGTCCGGCCACGCGCGTGTCGACCAGGCCGCCGTGCGTCTGCAGACCGATGTCGGTCACACCCGCCTGGCGCGCGCGCTGGACCAACTCGACGAGGTAGGGTTCAAGCGTCGGTTCGGCCCCCGTGAACACCACTGCAGTCGCGCCGTGCGCCACAGCTTCCCTCAACTGCGCCGCTGCGGCGCGGGTGCGAACGGCAAGCGGGCGCGACTCGGCGGCGCGCACGTCGCAGAATGGGCATGCACGGTCGCAGCCGCGGGTGATCGCCAGGTGGACGGTCGTCACGGTGCCGCAACCTCGCCGGTGAAAATGCGCTGCGTGTCGGGGCCGCCCAACCGGTTGGCCCCGGAACATGGCGCCGAGCCTGCCGCCACCTGGACATCTGCGGGCGCCAGCCCGGCCAGCGAGGATGGGGCTGGCCGGCCGGACGGTCAAGCCCGGCCACCACGCACCCCACCCATTGTTCAGGTCAATGAAATTGCACGACGAACCCTGCGACCTCGCGGCAAAATCGGCCACCGCTTGCCCAATGCCTGCGGAACGCGCAAATTCCGCGCCCGGCCGCCCCCCGTGGCCCTTGGATGCACCATGTCCGGCCCGCGCAGCGACGACCTCGAGCAGACGACCACCAGCCCGTTTCCGCGGTTGGCGGTCGGCGACCGCGACGCGATGTTCGGCTGTTTCCGCGTCCTGCGACCTGACGGCGCCGTCATCGCCCCCGACCCAGACCTGGAGAACGGTACGGGCGTGCCGGACAGCGACGCGCTGGCGATGCTCAAGAGCATGGTGCGGCAGCGGGCGATCGACGAGCGCATGCTCGGCCTGCAACGCCAGGGCCGCATCGGCTTTTACGGCGCAGCGACCGGCCAGGAGGCGGGCACCATCGCCGCAGGCCACGCGCTGCAGTTGCGCGACTGGGTGCATCCGGCGTTGCGCGAAGGCGGCATCGCGCTGCATCGCGGCTACCCGTTGGCGACGTACCTCGCGCAGATCTTTGGCAGCGCCGCCGACACCTCGACCAAGGGCCGGCAGATGCCGTGCCACTACGGCAGCAAGGCCCTGAACTTCGTGACCTTGTCGAGCGTGATGGCCACCCAGATGCCGCAGGCCGTCGGAACTGCCTATGCCATGGCCTTGCGCCACGCAGCTCCAGACCGGCCGCTGTGCCTGGGCGCCATCGGCGACGGCGCGACCAGCGAAGGCGACTTTCACGTGGCGCTGACGTTCGCTGGCGTGATGCGGCCGCGCGGCCTGGGGTTGCCGCTCCTGCTGTATGTGCAGAACAACCAGTGGGCGATCAGCACGCCGGTCGAAAAGCAGACCGCCGCCCAGACCCTTGCCGCGAAGGCCGAGGGCTACGGGCTGGTCGGTGTCCGCGTCGACGGCAACGACGCCTTGGCGGTGCTGCGGGTGATGCGGGCCGCAGCCGAACACGTGCGCGCAGGCGGCGTTCCGGTCCTGGTCGAGGCCCTGACCTACCGGGTGGGCGCGCACTCCACGTCCGATGACCCCAGCCGCTATCGCGACGAGGCAGTGACGCGGGCGTGGGCGTCGCTCGACCCCATCGACCGGCTGGCGCGCTACCTCGTGGGCCGCAAGGTGTTGGCCGAGGACGGGGCAGCGCTGCTGCGAGCGCGCTACGACGAGGAAGTGCGCGACGCGCTGGCCGCGGCCGAAGCGGTGCCTCCCGTGGCCCTTCGGACGCTGGTCGAGGACGTGTACGCCCAGGTGCCTGCGGGTCTGGAGCGGCAACTGGCCGACGTGGGCTGACGCTGCGGTCGATCACCAGCGCCAAATCCACACCCGCGCTTGGCCGTGGTCGCTGGGCTGTGGATGGCCGAAGACTGCCGCGCAGCGCGGACGACGACGCAACGCCTCTTGGTGTCCCGGTGCTGTCGCTCAGGAGCGGTGGTGCAGCACCTCGGCCAGATCCGTCGGCACCCCGAGCCGCGCGAACTCGGCCTCGACCGCGGGCGGATCGGCGAGCGCAACGCCCAGGAAAAGGTGGCCGACCCGGTCGACCTCGTACAGGCCGTCGACGCGCACCGCGTCCACCCGCGCAGCCAGAAGGGCCGCCAGTGCCGCCGGGTCACGCGGATAGGCCGGTTGCACCACAGCAAACGTGCGCAGCCCACGCGCCCTGGCATCGTCGAGCACCGCGAGCCGCTCTGCGAGGGTCGCGCCGCGCGGCTCCATCGCCTGCAGCCATTCTTCGTCTTCGGTCGGAAGCGACACCCCTACGGCTGCGGCTGGCATCTGCCGCAATACGTCGAAGTCGCGGCGCACCCACGCCGAGCGGGTCAACACCGCAGCCGAAAACCGCGCGGCCGCCAGCACCTGCAGACAGCCGCGGGTGATGCCGAGCTTTGCCTCGATGGGCACGTACGGGTCGGTGATGACGGGCGAAAAACACACCGAACCTGGCCTGGCGCTGGCGACCTCGCGCGCCAATACCTCGGCGGCGTCGACCTTGGCGTCGATCCAGGCGCCCCAGGGCCTGTGGGGCCGACCGTCGAGGCGGCGCACGTCTTCGGCACGGAACCGTGCGTTGCAGAACGCGCAGCCGATGGTGCAGCCGACGTAGGGGTTGATGGCATAGTCGGTCGGCAGGTTGGGGCCGGTGACCAAGACCCGGTCGGCGCGCACGTGGCGCACTGCGGGTTCTTCGGCGCCCGCGGTGGGCCAATCGCCGTCGTCCAGGGCTTGGAAACGCTGTACTGCAACGTCGACCACCTGCCGCTGGCGGGCGGTCAGTGCGTGCGGCTGGTGGCACAGGCGCAGGCTGCGGGTGCGAGCAAAGCCAGGGCCGGGCGCGAGATCGGCCTCGATCCAAAGCGGACCGTCGGCGCCGCGCAACTCGAACGATATGCCCTGGTCGAGATCCAGCGCCGCGAATGCGTAGCCGTGGGGCAACGGAGCCAGCGCCTGGGCCCACGCCCCCATCTTGGCGCGCAGACGCGCGGCAAACGGCACGGACTGGGCGCTGGTCATCGGTGCGGCTCGCTGCCCGGGACCGCTGGACCCACCGGCGCGGCGGCGCGACGTTCGGCCGGCGCCTCGGCCAGATGGACTTCGACGACCAGCGGCTTGGCACGCCTGTACACCTCGAGGGCGATCTTGGCGCCGGCACCGGCCTGGCCGATGGCGTTGCGAAAGTGCTGTGCGTCGCTGACGGGCAACTTGCCGACGCGCACCGCGATATCGCCGCGCTGCAGGCCCGCGCGCTCGGCCACCGACCCGGGGTGGACGTCGGCGATGAGCACCCCGGCCTGGACCGGCGCCTCGAACTGGCGAGCAAGGGCGGGCGTCAGCGTTTGCACGGCCACGCCGAGCCAACCCCTGACCATGCGGCCGCTCTGCAACAGGCTGCGCATGATCGGCCGCACCATGTTGCTCGGGATGGCAAAGCCGATGCCCTGGCTGCCGCCGCTGTTGCTGGCGATGGCCGTGGCGATGCCGACCAGCTCGCCGCGCAGGTTGACCAGCGCACCGCCCGAGTTGCCCGGATTGATGGCCGCGTCCGTCTGGATGAAGTCCTCGTAGTCGGCGATGTGGACGTCGGCGCGACCCTTGGCAGAGACGATGCCCAAGCTCACCGACTGCGACAGACCGAACGGGCTGCCGATGGCGAGCACCAGTTCGCCCAGCCGCACCTTGTCGCTGTCGGCGAGCGGCAGCGGGCGCAGGCCGGCCGGGCCACCCTGCAACCGCAGCACCGCGAGATCGGACCGCGGGTCGGCACCGACGAGCTGGGCCGGCATCTCGCGACCGTCGGCGAGGCGAACGGCAATCGCGGACGCGCCATCGACCACGTGGTGGTTGGTCACGACAACGCCGTCTTGCGAAACGACGACACCCGAGCCGAGCGAAGCTGCTGTTTCCACTTCGCGGTCGCCGCTGTCCAGGCCCCACAGGCGCCGAAAGAACTGCTCGTCGCGACTGGGTCGGCTCACGGTGACCTTGGTGGTCGAGATGTTGACCACCGATTGCACGGCGGCCTCGGCGACGTCCGACAGCATGGCCGATCCGGGCGACGCCGCAGCGGCATGCTGCACGGCGGGCGTCGCGGCCATCGACGGCACAGCCGCAGGTGGCGCCAGCGCTGGCGACCGCAGCGTGACGGCCAGCGCAGCGGCAGCCAGGGCCAGAGCGCACACCGCCAAGATCGTGGGGGTTCTGGTGTTCGTCATCGTCCGTCGGCGGCCCACGACGCGAAGGCGTCCCGCTGCGCAAGCATGCCGCAAATGTGCTACGTTCCACACCCCCACGGAGCCTCGCGCGCGATGTCCAACCCCGCAGCCGGCGAAAACATGCCGCCCACGCCGCCTCAGATCGCGGCCCTGCCGCTGCTGGACCTGCAGGACAATTTCGAGCGGACCCGCTTGTGTGTGCCGGGGTACCGCCATTCGGCCCGCGGACGGCTGCGGCGGGCAACCGGCCGGGCCTGGTTGCAGCGCGGCGGGTGGACGACCCACGGCGTGCTGCCCGACGTACCGCGCGCCGTGCTGGTCTGCTATCCGCACACGTCGAACTGGGATTTCGCGGCGCTGCTTTTCTTGATGCAGGCTTTGGACGTCGAACCGGCCTGGGTCGGCAAGGACAGCCTTTTCCGGCCTCCGGTCGGTCGGTTGACGCGGGCGCTGGGCGGGATCGCCGTGCAGCGCGGCGCCAACGCAAACCAGAGCCAGCGGGTTGCCGAGGCGATGCTGCGCATGGACCAGTGCCTGCTCGCCATCGCGCCCGAGGGCACCCGCCACCATTGCACCCGCTGGAAGACAGGGTTCTGGCACATCGCCCGCGCCGCGGAGGTGCCGCTGGTCCTCGGTTTTCTCGACTACGCCCGCCGCCAAGTCGGTTTCGGTCCACTGCTGCTGCCGAGCGACGACATTGACGCCGATTTTGTCCGCATCGCGCCGTTTTTCGAGGGTGTCCTCGGCAAGTTCCCCGACCAGCAGGGTCCGATTGCCCTGCGCGCCGTGTAGCGCGTGCGACCGCGTCTCGCCGGGAGGCCCTTGGCGCCGCGCTGGGTCGTCGCGGCGGCAGCAGCGCTCGCGTGGCTGGCGTCGACCGTGGCGCTGCATGCCTGGAGCGTCGCGCCGGATCCGCCGTCGGATGCGCCGCGCCCGCTGACCCAGACCGACAGCGCAGCCGACCCTCCCTTCGAGGGCGAGCGCCGCGCCGCCGCCCTGCGCGACCTGGGTCAGATGCGGGTGGCGTCGCGGGCCCTGGCGCTGCTGCGACAGCGCTACGTCGATCCGGACAAGTTCCGGCCGCGCGAGATGGTCGAGGTGGCGCTGCAGGCCGTCGCCCACCTCGTGCCCGAGATGCTGGTGGACACGATCGCCACCGGCGCCAAGGAAGAGCCGCTGGAAGTACAGGTGCGCATCGGCGCGGCGCAGTTGGATCTCGACTTGCGGCGCTGCGACGACCTCTACGCCGTCAACTGGCACCTGCTGCGCGCGTCGCGCTTCGTCGCCGAGCGGCTGCCGGCCAGCGTATCGGCCGAGAAGGTCCAATACACCGCGCTCAACGGTGTGCTGTCGACGCTCGATCCGTACTCGCGGCTGCTCGACCCGGACCAATGGCGCGACATGCAGTCGACCACCGGCGGCAACTTCGGGGGCCTGGGCATCGTCATCCTGCCGGTGGACGGCGTCTTGACCGTGCAGAGCGTCCTGCCCGACTCGCCCGCCGCAAAGGCCGGTATGCAGCCCGGCGATCGCATCACCCAGATCGACGGCGAAGACACCGTGAACATGACCGTCGATGCCGCGGTCGAACGTCTGCGCGGCGAGGTCGGCACGACGGCCCGGCTCGTGCTGTTTCGCAAGGGTTGGGAAAAGCCCCAGCCGCTCCACGTGGTTCGCGCGGTCATCCACCTGCAATCGGTCGAGAGCAAGGTGCTGGACAACGGGGTCGGCTACGCCAAGATCAAAAACTTCCAGCGCGGCACCGCGGCGGAACTCGGCGAGGCCATCGACGACCTGCTGCGCGCCGGCGCCCACCGCACCGTAGTCCTCGACCTGCGCGACAACCCGGGCGGGCTGCTCGATGAGGCGGTCCGCGTCTGCGATTTGTTCATCCAGAGCGGCCCAGCCGTCACCACCGTGACCGGCGGCCAGGCGCGCGACGTGCGGTTGGTCACGGGCAACGGTCGCTTTGTGCAGATGCCGCTGGCTGTGCTGGTCAACGGCCATTCCGCGAGCGCCAGCGAGATTCTGGCCGGCGCGCTCAAGTACTCGGGTCGGGCGATCGTGGTCGGCGAACAGACCTTCGGCAAAGGGTCGGTGCAGGTGCCCTTCGAGATCGAGGATGGCGCGCTCAAGCTGACCATCGCCAAGTACCTGGTGCCCGGCGACCTGTCGATCCACGGCAAGGGCATCGCGCCGGACATCGGCGTCGCCTTCGTGTCGGCCACCCGCGAGCAGGTCAGCCTTTTCGGCGGTCCCAAGTATTCGCGGGCCACGCGCAAGGCCCGTCTGGCCCTTGAGGCGCAGCCCCCCGCGCCGCCCAAGATCGGGCTCAAGGTGCTGTTGCCCGACGGCAGCGAGCGCAGCGAACCCGACGCCGAAACCCCCGCCGAAGTCATGGACCGCGAACCGCGCCAGCGCGCCGCCGCCATCTTGCGGCGGGTCGGCCACCCTGAGGCGGCCCGGATGCTCGCGGCTGCCGCGGCGGACGTGGCACAGATGGCCCGCGACGACGATGCGCAATTGGTCGCGCACCTCAAGCGGCAGGGCATCGACTGGCGACCTGGACCCGTTGCCGTGGCGCCCAGCTTGCGGGTGGACATCGTGGAGGCGAGCAAAGGCCTGGACGCCGAAGCGGGCGAGATCCTGCGCCTGGCCGTCACCCTGACCAACCAGGACAAGGCCCCGCTGCACCGCCTGCACGTACAGACCCGCTGCGACGACGCCGCGTTCGATGGCCACGAACAACTGGTCGGCCGGTTGGAACCGGGCCAGTCGCGCACGGTGCCGCTGTCGATTCGCGTGAGCATTCGCCACGGCAGCCTGGACGTGCCCCTGAACGTCCTCGCCGCGCAAGACGGGCACTTGCTCGCCGCCCAGGATGCCGCCCTGTTGCGCGTGCGGGGCCGGCCGCAGCCGGAGTTCGCGTTCCAACTGGCCCTGGAGGACACGCCGATCGTTGGCGCAGCGGCTGGGGCGGCTGCCGACGGCGCACTGCAACCTGGCGAGGCCGCGCGGTTGCGCGTGCGGGTGCGCAACGACGGCGCAGGCCTGGCGCAGACGACCGTGGTCAAGCTCCGCAGCCTGTCGGGCCAGCGCGTGCACCTGGCAGAGGGACGGGCGCGCGTCGGCCCCCTGGCCCCTGGCGGCGTCGGCGAAGCGGTGGTCGGCGTGCGCGGCGCCGACCTGGAGCCCAAGGGGGGGGGCCACCGGCGCGCGGACGATTGGGAGCCGGCGCGCCTGGAATTGACCATCGCCGACGAGACCCTGGGCGTCGATCGGGTGCAGGTGGTGCAACTGCCGTGGGCGCGCAAGCGCCTGGCAGACGCGCCCCCGGCGGACCGGGCACGGCTGCGCGGACTGCTGCAATCGGTCTGGGACGAGGCGCCGCGGGTCCGCGTCACAGGGGGCGAGGTCACCGAAGGGATCGGGCCAGGCGCGCACTGCTGGTACACGTTGCGCGCGGAAGTCCAGTTCGACACCGCGGCGCCCGGCAGCCGGTTCGTGACGGCGAGCGTGGCCGGCACCAAGCAGTTCTACGAAGACGGCACCGGCAAAGTGATGCTCGCGGTGCGACCGCGCCTGCGCCTGGACCCTGGCCTGAACCTGCTGTCGCTGGTCGCCCAGGCGGGAATGCGCCGCAGCGGCGATCGGACCGTGCTGGTACACTGCGCCGCCAAAACGAAGTAGACTGGCGCCGCGGCTTGGTCGCCGCCCGCCGCGCCGCGCTGGCTCCGTCTGCTGGTGCTGCGTGCCGTCCGCGCCAACTGGCGCACCGATCGCGATGCGGACTCCGGTCGTCCGGGAGCGCGCATCCCTGTGTGGGAGCTTGCCGTCCATGAAGGTCGCCTCTGCCCTTGTCAACCGCCCTGCAAGCTGGTTCGTTGCGCTCGCGCTCGCGGCTTTGGCCGTGGACGCGCCGGTCGCGCTCGCCGACACCACGGAGCAGGAGGAATACGAACGAAAGAAAAAGGAACGCGAAGCCGCAGAGAAGGCCCGCGCCACCGCCGAGGTCAGGGAGTCCGAGGAACAGCGCGAGGCCCGCGAACGCATCGAAAAGAAAGAAGCCAACGTCAAGGCCGCCCGCGCCAAATTTGCAGCCGCCGCCCAGGCCGCGGCCAAGCGCCAGAACGACAAGGGCCTGGAGTACATGGAGCAGGCCTGGCTGCTCGACCCGACCAACATGGACTACCCGCTGAACTCGGCGCAGTTCGCCAGGGCCTTGAACAAGACCGAGTTGGAATTCAAGGCGCTGGCCGCGGTCAAGGTGCTGGCCAAAAAGAACCTCGCGACCTTGGACGCGGCGGCGCCCAAGCGCGGCTACTTCGAGGAGGAACTCGCCAACGCCAACCTGCGCCTGGAGACGCTGCGCGGCAAGCTGTCGACCGGGCTGCTCAAGGTCACCGTCGACCCGCCGGTGTGCGAAATCTTCATCGAGGGCGCGTTCGCCGGCATTGGCACGGGCGAGATGGACACGATCACCGGCCAGCGCAAGATCGAGACCCGCTGCATCGGGTACCACGATTTCGAGAAGTTCGAGAGCGTGCGCGAAGGTGACCCGACCGCAACCAAGATGAAGCCGACGCCGATCCCCTACTTTGGCAAGCTGGTGGTCAAGGTCAGCGAGGCCGACGGTGTCACCGTGTACCTGGACGACGTGCCGGCGCAACAGCGCGTGGGCGAAAAGCCGACCAAGGAAGGCGCGATCACGGGCGCCGGTACCAAGGAACAGCCGTTCGTGCTGGCGGCGCGCAAGTGGATCATCCGCTTCCAGAAGGAAGGTTTTGACCGCTGGCACCGGCGCATTGACGTGCGCCGCGACCAGGTCGTGGTCGTCGAGGCCACCCTGGAGTCGCTGGCGCAACTGGACGGCAGCGGCCCCGAGAAGCCCGAACCCGGCGCCAAGCCGGGCGCCGCGCCAGGCACTGCCGGCGACAAGACGCCGGAAAAGGCCGCTCCCGCCGCGCCGAAATAGCTGTTCTCCGGGAGATTGCCCGTGGCGACCGTCGCTTCCCCGCAGGCCGAGGCCGCCCACCACCGCCAAAGCGCGCTCGCCAAGGCGCTCGTGCCGATCGTGGCGTTCGCCCGATTGGCCCGCGACACCGCGTGGCACATCGTGCGCAGCCGCCGCGAGAAAGGCGCGGTGTGGCGCCAACTGTACGCCATCGGCAACCAGAGCGTGCTGTTCATCACCGTGACCATCGGCTTTCTGGGCATGATCCTGGTCTACCAGGTATCGACCCAGGTCGCCAAGATCCTGCCTGATTTCTCGATGATCGGCCCGGCGTTCCTGCAGATCATGATCAAGGAGTTCGCGGCCACCATCTCGGGCTTGATGATTGCCACGCGGGTCGGATCGGGCATCGCCGCCGAGATCGGTTCGATGGTCGTCACCGAGCAAGTGGACGCCCTGCGCATGTGCAATGCCGACCCGGTCAACTACCTGGTCACCCCGCGCTTCATGGCATCGGGGGTGATGATGGTCTGCCTGTCGATCTACGCCGTGCTCATCGGCGAAATCACCGGCATGCTGACCGGCTACCTCGGGTTCGGTATCCACCCGCTGACCTTCTTGTCGCTGCAGTTGGTTGGCAAGGCCGACGTCATCTCGGGGCTGGTCAAGGCCTTTGCCTACGGCTGCACCATCCCGCTCATCGCCGGCCAGGCCGGGCTCGAAGCCACTGGCGGCAGTGAGGGTGTCGGCTGGGCCACGACGCGGTCGGTCGTCAACGCATCGTTCGCGG
The DNA here is from genome assembly GCA_016875335.1 of Deltaproteobacteria bacterium. Lineage (GTDB taxonomy): Bacteria > Myxococcota_A > UBA9042 > UBA9042 > UBA9042 > SXRM01. The sequence continues at coordinate 21,920 of VGRO01000072.1, forward strand.
TCGTGGTCCTGGACTTCGTGATCTCGGGCGCAATCTTTGTTATTTTCTAGGCCCTTGCGACAACGGCGCCGGTCAGGCGGTGGGAGCGCGGCAATGCACGGCAAGAAAAGGAATCTCCTCGCAGCGGCGCTAGTCACGTGGGCCGTCGCCGCTGGCTGCAGCGAGGAGGCTGCGGGCGGCGCCAACGACAGCGGCGGCGCGGGAGCGGACGGCGGCGGGCTGGCCGGCGACCTGTTCGCGCAAGAAGACAGCCTCGCACCTGCGCTTGACCTCGGGGCCGACCCCGGCAACGGCAGCAAGGACGGCGGCACCGGCGACGGCGCGGGCACGGGCGGCGGCGACGCCACCCCCGACCCCGGCACGCCGCTCGGCGGCACGTTCGGCGCGCCGTGTTCGACCAACGCCGACTGCGACAGCGGCTATTGCGTGCCGAGCCCCGGCGGCAACATCTGCAGCAAGCAATGCGAGTCCAGTTGCCCTGACGGCTTCAAGTGCGTGCCCAAGACCAACCCCTCGGGCGACATCACCTACCTGTGCGCGCCGGGCAACCTCGCGCTGTGCGACCCGTGCACGCTCAACGCCGACTGCAACGACAGCAATGAGACCGGCAACATCTGCGTCAAGTTCGGCAGCGAGGGCAGCTTTTGCGGCGTGCTGTGCGGGACGGGCAAGCCGCCGTGCCCCAATGGCTACGTCTGCGACGACCAGGTGGACCCCGAGAGCGGCAAGGGCAGCAAGCAGTGCGTGCCCAAGGACGGCAAGCTGTGCACGTGCAGCCAACTGGCCGCCAGCCAGAGCAAATCGACGACATGCAGCACCAAGAACTTCTACGGCACCTGCAGCGGCACCCGCGCGTGCAGCGCCAAGGGGCTGGGCGAATGCACCGCGCCCGTGCCCAAGGCCGAGGAGTGCAACGCCGTCGACGACGACTGCAACGGCCTGACCGACGACTTTCAGAGCACCGCGAAGTGCGACAAGAAGAACGAGTTCGGCGCCTGCGCCGGCAAGGTGGTCGAGTGCGTCAACGGCGCGCCGATCTGCGACGCACCGACACCATCGCCCGAGACCTGCAACGGCAAGGACGACAACTGCAACGGCAAGACCGACGAGGGCCTGTGCGACGACGGCAACCCGTGCACCAAAGGCACCTGCAACACCGACGGCAGTTGCAAGCAGGCCTTCGAGAACGGCATCGCCTGCGACGACAACAGCACCTGCACCAGCAACGACAAGTGCAACAACGGCGAATGCAAGGGCACCGGGAGCCTGGCGTGCGACGACAACAACCCGTGCACCAAGGACGACTGCGACGGCGGCAGCGGCTGCACCCACAGCCCGATGGACGGCCCGTGCCCCGACGACGGCAAACCGTGTACCCAAGACGTGTGCCAGGCCGGCAAGTGCGCGCACCCGGCCCAAAGCGAAGGTGGCCCGTGCCCCGACGACGGTGAAGCATGCACCCAGGACATCTGCCAGGGTGGCAACTGCAACCACCCAGGCGTGGCCGACGGCGGCAAGTGTCTCGACGACGGCGACGTCTGCACGCAAGACGTGTGCAAGACCGGCAAGTGCGCCCACCCCGCCGTGCCCGACACCACCGTGTGCGCCGACGACGGAAACGCCTGCACCGCCGACCAGTGCCAGGCGGGCAAGTGCGCGCACCCGCCGGTCAGTTTCACCGTGCCGTGTGCCGACGACGCCAACCCGTGCACCGCCGACGTCTGCGACAAGGGCGGCTGCACCCACCAAAAACTCGGTTCGGACAAATCGTGCCTGGACGACGGCGATCCGTGCACCCAAGACGTGTGCGTCAACGGCGCATGCGGCCACCCGCCGGCGACCAACAACTCAGCGTGCCTGGACGACGGCATCTTGTGCACCAACGACGTGTGCAACAACGGCAAGTGCACCCACCCGCCCAACAACAAGCCGTGCCTGGACGACGGCGAACCGTGCACGCTCGATGTGTGCGCCAACGGAGTCTGCTCGCACCCGGCCGGCAACACCAACGCGCCTTGCGCAGACGACGGCAACGTGTGCACCAAGGACGTGTGCCAGGCCGGCAAGTGCGCGCACCCCAACAGCGCCAACAACCCTTGCGACGACAACAACCCCTGCACGCTCGGCGACTTCTGCGAGAGCGCAAGCGGCAACTGCAAGGGCGCGGCGGCCCTGAAATGCAACGACAACAACCCGTGCACCAACGACACCTGCAAGGCCTTCCAGGGCTGCATCTACGAGGCGGCCGACAACATCTTGTGCGACGACGCCAACAGTTGCACCACCGGCGACAAGTGCATCGGCGGCAAATGCACCGGCGTAGGCACCAAGACCTGCGACGACGGCAACCCCTGCACCACCGACAACTGCACCGGTGGCTGCAAGTACACCAACAACACCGCCGCCTGCACCGACGACAACAACCCCTGCACCCAAGATGTGTGCGCCAACGGATCGTGTAGCCACCCCGCCGCCAACAACAACCTGCCGTGCGGCGCCGCGACCGGCAACCCGTGCGTGGAAGGCGTATGCCAGTCGGGCAAGTGCAATGGCGTCACGCTCGACGGCAAGGTCTGCAACGACGGCGACGCATGCACCAGCAGCGACAAGTGCGTGGGCAACGTGTGCAAGGGCCAGGGCTTCAAAAACTGCGAGGACGGCAACCCGTGCACGGCCGATTCGTGTGACCAGTTCGGCACCTGCCTTCACAAGCCGGCCGACGGGCAGAGCTGCGTCGCCAAGAGCGGCGATTGTCCAAGCGGTACCTGCGTCGCCGGAACCTGCCAGAGCAAAGCGGGCGTGACGTGCCAGGCCGAATACGACGTGGATCTCTGCAGCTCGGTCAAGGTCCCCGGGACGTGCAGCGCCAGCGGCAAGTGCGTAGCCAACCAAGGTCAGAGCGGCTTCTCGTGCCCTGGCTGCAACGGCATCTGCTTGCAGTGCACGATTTTCGGCGGCATCCAGATCAAGTACTGCCTGGCTTTCTGACATGCCAGCCGCGCGCCGGGTCGCCCTGGTCTGTGTGGGCCACTGGGCCGACGAGCCGCGGATCGACCGCTACCTGCCCTTTTCCGCGGGCGCCTACCGGGTGTACGCCGCGCTGCGTTCGCCCGGGCTGCCAGGCTGCGAGGTGCGGCTCTTCGACGCCGACCACGCCGACACCGGCGCGCTCGTCGAGGACATCCTGGCCTTTGCGCCCGACGTGCTCGGCGGTTCGGCCTACGTGTGGTCGCTGCCCGTGCTCTTGGAGGTGGCGGTCCAGCTCAAGTTCGCCAACCCCTACGCCCTGGTGGTGCTCGGCGGCCCGTCCGCGCGACCGGCGATGCTGGATTTGCCGCACTACCGACCTTGGCGCGACGCCGTCGACGCGTTGGTCACGGGCGAAGGCGAGGCGGCGATGCGCGCGCTGGTCGCCGACGCGGACCGGGCGGCGTGGGCACAGGTGCCGGGCGTGGCGGTGCGCGCGGGCCAACGTTGGCGGCGGCCCCCGACCGGCGCCTCGGTCGCGCTCGACAGCCTGCCATCGCCCCACCAGTTGGATCTTGCGCCGCGCGGCCGGTCAGCGTCGCTGGAGACCTTTCGCGGCTGCCCGCTGTCGTGTGCGTTTTGCGAGTGGGGTGTGTGGAGCGAGGCCAACCGCGTGTTCGGCCAGGCTTGGCTCGAGCGCGAGTTGCAGGCCTACCGGGATACGGGCGTGGTCGGCGCGTTCCTGGTCGACGCCGGCCTCAACCTCAACCGCAAGGCGCTGCGCAACCTGATGGCCGCCGAGGCCCAGGTCGGCTTTTTTCGCGACCACCCGCTTGCGACCGAGATCTACGCAGCTCACCTGCGCGACGAAGACTTCGCGTTCTTGGCCCGGGTGCGCTGCGGCCGGCTGGGCGTGGGGCTGCAGTCCAACGAAGACGCCGTGTTGCGCGCCATGCAGCGACCGCACCACCGCCGCAGGTTCGAGCACAACCTCGCCCGGCTTTCCGATCTCGCCGACTGCGTGGTCGAGCTCATCGTCGGCCTGCCGGGCGACTCGTTCGCGGGCGTGCAGCGGTCGCTGGCCTACGCTGCGGCGCTGCCGTGCGCCGAGGTCCACGTGTACCACTGTCTCGCCTTGCCCGACGGCCTGATGACGCGAGCCCCGGCCGGCAGCGACTGCGCATTCGACCCGGTGACCTTGCGGATGCGCAGTTGCGCCGGTTGGCCGGCCGCCGAGCTCGACCGCGCCCGTGCGTGGTTGGCGGACCAGGCGGCGGCGCACGGCGGCGACGTCTCCGAGGACTATTGGAGTTTTCCGGGGTCGCGGCCGGCGCGGACCGCCCCAGTGCGGCCGGACACCGGGCGGACCTACGCGCGGCCGCTCCAGGCCGGCGAGGCGGG
>VGRO01000073.1 GCA_016875335.1 Deltaproteobacteria bacterium
GCGCCCACCGATCGGGCCCAGGTGCCTCCATCTGCTCCGCACCCGGCGCACGGGCCGCCAGCGGCGGCGACGCCCAGTGTCGCACCCGCCCGCGCAACTGCGGCAGGCATCGAAGCGCCCGGAGCCGTCGCCGCCGGCACCAACCGCCCCAATGCCCCCAAGCCTCCGCGGCCGCCTGCCGGCCACGCGCATACCATGGCGCGCAGGCCGCCGCCGAGCCGGGCCCACGCCGCGCCCCCGGTGGACGATCGCGCGACGACGCAGCCCGGCCTCGGTCTGGAGCCCGTGGCGCCGCCCACCGATCCCGGGGTCGCCGGGGCGAGCACGCAAGTGGTGCGCGTGGGCAAGGCCTCCGGTGTCCATCCTGCGGCCCCTGCCGACAAGCCCTTCCTGCCCAAGGGCGTCATCGTCGCCGGCCTGCTATTCGCGGCCCTGGCGGTAGGCGCCGCGCTCTGGCTGCTGCTCGGCGGCAACGGATGAGCGGCGCAGCCGCGTTCGCTGCCGCCCCCTGTTCCGAACTGCTGGCACCCCTGCGCGACCACCTCGCAGGCTCGCTCGACTGCGATGGCCGCGGAGCGCGCAGCGACGACCTCGACCTTTTCGACGCGTGCGCCGCGTTCGTGCGCCTGCGACCGGGTCTGGTGGTCCAGGGCCGCGTCGCCATGTCGGTCGAAGCGTCGCTGGCCCTGCGGCCCGGCCTGACGTGCAGCCGGCGCTACATCGTCGGCCTGCCCGTGGCGGCGCTCGGCCGGTCGCCATGGTCCGATCTCGAGGCGTGGCTCGATGCCGCGGCCGCTCCGGCCGACGTGCGCGCGTGCCTGGAACGCCTGCGGGACGAGCGGGAACTGCCGACCGCCATCCACCTTGGCTTCGAACGCGCCGCCGACGCGACCGCCAATCGGCGCTTCTACGTCGAGCGCCGGCCGCTGCACGCCATGCTGGGTCCCGAGGGCGGCCCGCCGACCCTGGCCATGGTCGGCGCACAATGGCCGGTCGCGGGAGGACCGACGCGCTGGCGCCGCTACCACGAAGGACGTCGCGCAACCGCGCCCGTCCTGCCCGGCGAGCTGGCCCGGGCGCTGGAGCGCCACCCTGGCGCGGTCGCAGGGTACGTGTGGCAACGCGCGGACCTTGGGCCGGACGCCTCGGCCACCGACACCTATTGGCATTTCCGCGGTTGGGCGCTGGCCGACGCCGTCGACGCGCTTGCGGCCCTGGCAGAGCGGCACTGTGCCATGGGCGAGGCGTGCGCAGCGGCGCTCGGTCGCGTGCCGGCTGGCGCGCATTTCAAGGCCGTCGGCCTGGGCCAGGATTCCCGCGGGCCGCGCCTCAAGGTGTACCAGGCTCCAGGTCGGGTGGCCTGAGCGCGCCGGCCGGGCAGCGCCTCAGCAGCGCCAGCGAGGCTCCAGGCACGGGCACGCCGCGGTCGTCGCGCGCGTCGCCGAGCAACACCGCCTCCACGCAACCGGCCGGCGCGATCGCCAAGGCCGCCGCCGCGTTTTCGCGCGAAAGGACGAGCGACCGGTTCGCCAGTGCCGATCCGACGGCCTGGACCCGAACCTCGGCCCCCTGGGCCAGCACACCCGGAGCCGCCAACACCATTCGCCGCGCGGCGAGGATGCGCAGCTTTGGCGGCTGCCAGTCGACCACGACGCTCAGCGGCCCAAGGGGTTGCACGCCGGCGCTGCGCGCGACCGCGGCGATTGCGTCTTGCGGGTCGCCCTTGCCGTCGTAGGGCGCCTGCAGCACCGCGCCCGCGCCAGCGGGTCCAGATCGGCCGAAACGCACCCGCGGGCCAGCCACGCCGCTGCGCACCACCTGCCACGCGGCGCCGTCGCGCACCAGTTCCACGGAATCTGTCGGCCAGCCGAGCGCAACGACCCTGCCATCTCCGCGCCCGCGGATCTGCCAGCGCGACCTCCACGCCGGCAGTGCCACGGTGGCGGTTACCACCGCGTCCACGCCCGTGCCGTTCACGCTCAGGGTCTCGACCCGCATGGCCGCCGCAAGGTCAGGTCGGGCCAGCGCAATTGCCGCCAGTTGCACCGTGGCCAGGCCTTGGTCCTCGGCCGCGCAGGGCGACAGGGGGCCGCCGCCGCTTGCGGGGAAGGCAAACACAGCGCAACCCGCTGCATCGAAACGCCACACCAGCCCTGCGCTCGGCCACGCCACCGTTGCCGCATCGCCCCTTGCCGTCCACTGGACCGGCGCCTCGGTTGGTCCCACAAGGGCGCCCTCGGCGGCCGCGGCCAGCGCAGGGTCGTCGCGCACCAGGCCAGCCCCGACCGCCGCCAACCACGCAGGACCGTCGCGCAGGCCGAGCAACGCACCTTCCGGCGGCAGGGCGGTCGGCGTCGGCGCGCTAGAGAACGCGGTCGCCGCCCCAGTGGGCGTGGCAACGGTCCAGAGCGAAACGTCGGTCGCGGCGGCGATCCGCGGTGCGGGGTGGGCTGACGCAGGGGGCGGCGCAGTCCGGGCGGGGGGCGCGGCCGCCTTGGCGCACCCCGCAATGGCCATCACACACGCAAGCCATCGCAGCCAATCGATCATCGCTACCACCGGGTCCGCCGCGCCCAGAAGCCCCCATAGTGCGGCCAAACGCGCGCGAACGGAACCTTGGCATGCGGGGCCTGGCCGCCCGGCGGCGCCCGAATCGCCTTGCGCCGGCCTCTGCCGATCGTGTATGAGTGTGCCGCGCTGGCGGCGACCGGCCCGGCGACAACCGAAAAAGCGCATGGATCGTCGCGGGGGTGACGGTCCGCGCGCTGCGGACGCGGCTGTGCGCGGTTCGATGTGCACACGCGGCCCAAGGAAAGGAAACTCTCCATGAATTCAACTATTTGCATCTGCACGACCGCCGTGGCGCGCGCCGGGCGCCGCAGCCTTGCCTTGATCGCGCTCTGCGCACTGGCCGCAGGGTGTGGCGGAGACGGCAACCTGGCCGGCACCCAAGGCGGAGATGCGGCCGGCGGCACTGGCGCCGACGTGGCCACCGCATTGGACGGTGCAGGCGGATCGGGCGACGACGCCGCCTCCGCGTCCGACCAGGGCGGCGGAGGCGATTCTGTGGCGGCTGGCGACACCGCCGCGCCCGGAGACACCGCCGCGCCCGACGACACCGCCGCGCCCGACGACAGTGCGGGCAGCACCGACGCCAACGCGGGCGAAACGGCGACGCCCAACGACACCGCCGCCGGCACAGACACGGCGACAGCAGAAACCAGCTCGCCCGGCGACACGACCGGAGCGGAAACGACCACGCCCGACGGCGCCAGCGGCAGCAGCGACGCGGCCGTCCCGGACGACACCAGCGGCCAGAGCGACGCCGCCACGCCCGACGACACCGGCGGTGCCAGCGACTCCATCGCCACCGATGGCGGGGGAGCGACGGGCTCAACGTTGTGCAACCCGTGCACCGCCAGCCCGGAATGCGGCGACGGCGCGGCCTGCGTCAGCTACGGCCCCGCCCTCGGTTCGTTCTGCGCCGTCGCGTGCAAGGACGATGCGGCCTGTGGCAGCGGCTACCAGTGCAAGGAAATGGCCGACGAGGCCGGTGCCAAGGCCCTGCGCTGCGTCAAGGCCCCCGACAAGGTCGGCGACACCGCGCCCGGCACCTGCCCATGCAGCGAGAAGGCGGTGGCCGCGGCCCTGTCGACCACCTGCGAGAACGCCAATGAGGCCGGTGCGTGCAAGGGCACCCGCACCTGCACCGACAAGGGCCTCGGCGCGTGCTCGGCGCCCGCCCCGGCCGCCGAGACCTGCAACGGCCTGGACGACGACTGCGACGGCCAGACCGACGAGGCGACCTGTGCCGACGCCAACCCGTGTACGACCGACACCTGTGACCCCAAGGCGGGCTGCGTGCAGGCGCCCAACAGCGATGCCTGCGACGACGGCAACGCCTGCACCAGCGGCGACGCGTGCAAGGACGGCGGCTGCGCCGGCGGTTCTGTGACCAAGTGCGACGACGGCAACCCCTGCACCGACGACGCGTGCGACCCCGCCAAGGGCTGCGCTGCCACCGCCAAGGCCGACGCCACGGCCTGCGACGCCGACGGCAACCCGTGTACCAAGGACGACACCTGCAAGGCCGGCAAGTGCGAAGCCGGGGTGCCCGCCGACTGCGACGATAAGCTGCCGTGCACGGCCGACAACTGTGACAAGGCCACGGGGGCGTGCACCCACGCCGATTTCGCCGACGGCACCGAGTGCACCGACGGCAGCGTGTGCACCAGCGCCGACGCCTGCAAGGCCGGCAAGTGCGCGGGCGAGGCGGTCGCCTGTGACGACAAGAACCCCTGTACTTCGGACGCGTGCGATTCGGCCGACGGCTGCACCGCCACCGCGCAGGACGGCAACCAGTGCGAAGACGGCGACCTGTGCACCACCAGCGACGTGTGCGCGGGTGGCAAGTGCACGGGCGGCGCTGCCAAGGTCTGCGACGTCAGCGACCCCTGCACCAGCGGCGCGTGCAACCCGCTCGACGGCGCCTGTGCCACCTCCGCCAAGCCGGCGGGCGCCCCGTGCAGCGACGGCAGCGCCTGCACCGGCGACGACGCCTGCGCCGACAAGGGCTGCGCCGGCAAGGCGGTCGACTGCGACGACAAGAATCCGTGCACCAGCGACGCCTGCGACAGCACCGCAGGGTGTACCCACGCCGACGCCTCGGCGCCGTGCAGCGACGGCAACGAGTGTACCGAGTTCGACGGCTGCTCCGACGGCAAATGCGTCGGCATCGCCAAGGAGGTCACCGTCGCGTGTGCCGACGGCAATGTCTGCACCACCGACGACTGCGATCCCAAGGCCGGTTGCACCCACGCCAACAGCACCGAGCCGTGCGAAGACGGCAGCGCCTGCACCGATGGCGACGCCTGCGCCAACGGCAAGTGCGTCTCGGGCAAGAACTTGTGTGTGTGCCAGACCAATGCCGACTGCGCGGGCCTGGAAGACGGCGATCTGTGCAACGGCACGCTCTTCTGTGACACGGGGACCATCCCGCACACCTGCAAGGTCGACCCCAAGACGACGGTGACGTGCGCGCCCACCACGGTCGCTTGCACGACCAACGCCTGCGATGCCAAGACGGGCAAGTGCGGACCCGCTCCCGCAGCGGAAGGCCAGCCCTGCGACGCCGACGCCAACGTCTGCACGGCCGGCGACAAGTGCACCAACGGCAAGTGCGTGGCCGGCGTGGCGCTCGGCTGCGACGACAAGAACGCGTGCACGGACGACAAGTGCGATCCCAAGGCCGGTTGCGTGCACACCGCCAACGCCGCAGTGTGCGAAGACGGCAGCAAGTGCACAACCGGCGACGTGTGCGCCAACAAGGTGTGCACGCCGGGCAAGCCACTGGTCTGCAACGACAACAACCCCTGCACCAACGATCTGTGCGACGCGGCCACCGGCCAGTGCGCCACTTCGCCAGCGGCCGGCAGTTGCACCGACAACAACCCCTGCACGGCCAACGACGCATGCACCAACGGCAAGTGCGTGCCCGGTCCCGTCAACGCGTGCAGCGACAGCAACCCGTGCACCGCCGATGCGTGCGACCCCAAGTCGGGTGCCTGCGTCAACCTGCCGACCACTGCCACCTGCAGCGACGGCAACATCTGCACCACCAGCGACACCTGTGCGCTCGGCAAGTGCGTGCCCGGCAAGCCGCTCCTGTGCGACGACAACGACGTGTGCACCGACGACTTCTGCGACGCCCAGGCCGGCAAGTGCGCGACCAAGCTCAACAGCGCGCCGTGCAGCGACGGCACCCTGTGTACCGCCGGCGACCTGTGCGCAAACGGCAAGTGCACGGGAAGCGCGGTAGTGTGCGACGACCAGAATCCATGTACGGCCAACAAGTGCGACGGAACGACCGGCAAGTGCAGCTACGCCAACCAGGATGGCGCACCGTGCGAGGACGGCAACAAGTGCACTGCGGGCGACCTGTGCAAGGGCGGCGCGTGCACGTCGGGCACCTCCAGTTGTGCGTGCACCACCTTGAACGCGGCCACGGTCTGCAACGACGGCAACCCCTGCACGACCGACAGTTGTTTGAACGCCAAGTGCGTCCAAAAGACCGTCTTGGCCGGCACCACCTGCGACGACGGCAAGCCGTGCAATAGCGCGGGGACCTGCTCATTGACCGGGGCCTGCGTGCCCAAGACCATCGGTTGCGACGATGGCAACGCCTGCACGGCCGATTCTTGCAACACAGCGCTCGACAAGTGCGTGAACACGGCGCTGAACACGGGCGGCTGCGACGATGGTCAATTGTGCACCACGCTCGACGGCTGCGTCGCCGGCAAGTGCGCCGGCAAGGCCAAGAACTGCGACGACGGCAACGGCTGCACCGCCGACAGCTGCGACAGCAAGACCGGTCTATGCCTGAACGCCAACACTACGGCGCTGTGCAGCGACGGCAACCCCTGCACGCTCGAGGACACCTGCAACGCCGGCAATTGCACGCCCAAGGCCAAAAAGAACTGCGACGACAACAATCCATGCACCCAGGACAGTTGCAGCGTGGCCACCGGGGCGTGCAGCAGCCAGGCCATCTCCGCGCCGTGCGACGACGCCAACCAGTGCACGAGCGGCGACGCCTGCGTGCTGGGCAAGTGCGTCGGCAAGCCGAGCGTCAACTGCGACGACAACAACGTGTGCACGACCGACCTGTGCGACACCAAGACCGGAAAATGCCTGAACAATGCCAACACCTTGCCATGCGACGACAAGAGCCTGTGCACCACGGGCGACCTGTGCACCCTTGGCAAGTGCGCCGGCAAGCCCGCCGTGACCTGCAACGACAACAAGGTCTGCACCACGGATGCGTGCGACGCGGCGACCGGCAAGTGCGTCTTCAACAACAACGTGTTGCCCTGCGACGACGGCAACAAGTGCACGCAGGGCGACGTGTGCGGCAACGGCCTGTGTGCGGGCAAGCCCACCAACTGCAACGACAACAACACCTGCACCGATGATTCGTGCAGCGCGTCGACCGGACTGTGTGTCAACGCACCCAACATCTTGCCGTGCAACGACGGCAGCGCCTGCACCCAGGGCGAGACCTGCGCCAGTGGCAAATGCGTCGCCAAGACCACGACCGACTGCAACGACAACAACGTGTGCACCAGCGACAAGTGCGACCCCGTCAGCGGCAAGTGCCTGACCCTGCCCGCCAGCGGCACCTGCAACGATGGCAACCCCTGCACTGGCAGCGACGCCTGCGCCAACGGCGTGTGCGCGGGCAAGCCGCTCGCGACCTGTCCGTGCACCCAGGCGAGCCAATGCAATGACAACAATCCGTGTACGACCGACAGTTGCCTGCTGTCATCGACGGGCAGCAAGTGCATGTATTCGCCGCTCGACGGCACCACATGCAACGACGGCAACGCCTGCACCACCGGCGACAAGTGCGTGCTGGGCAATTGCACCGGCACGGTGCAGACCTGCGACGACAAGAACGTGTGCACCGACGACGTGTGCCAGCCGGCCACCGGCTGCAAGTTCAACGCCAACACGGCGCCCTGCACCGACAACGACCTGTGCACCAGTGGCGACGTGTGCAGCGGCGGCAAGTGCGTGGCGTTGACCAAGACGGTCTGCGACGACAAGAACGTCTGCACGACCGACGCCTGCGACCCCAAGACCGGCACCTGCGGCTTTGTCCAGAACACCGCGTCGTGCACCGACAACAACGCCTGCACCGTCGGCGACGTCTGCGGACTGGGCAAGTGTGTGCCGGGCAAGTCGACCGTGTGCGATGACAACAACCCGTGCACGGCCGACGCGTGCAACACCTTGACCGGCGCCTGCGTCTCGACCCCGAGCGCCGGCGTGTGCAGTGACAACAACGCCTGTACGGTGACCGACGTGTGCCTGCTCGGCAAGTGCTCTGGCAGCGGCATCAAGAACTGCGACGACGGCAACGTGTGCACGACCGACAGTTGCGACAAGGCCACCGGCTGCGTCAACACAGCCAACAGCCTCGGCTGCGAGGACGGCAGCAAGTGCACCATCGGCGACGTCTGCAAGGCCGGTCAGTGCACCCCTGGCGTGGTCAAGCCGTGTGCGGACGCCAACGTGTGCACCGACGACAAGTGCGATGCGGCGACCGGCGTGTGCAGCAACCCGTTCAACATCGCACCGTGCGACGACCTGAGCAAGTGCACCGCAGGCGACAAGTGCGCGGCGGGCAAGTGCGTGGGCGGCAGCGCCACCGATTGCGACGACAAGAACACCTGCACCATCGACTCGTGCGTGGCCTCGACGGGGGCGTGCCTGAACGTCAAGCTGAGCATCGGCCAATGCAACGACAACGACCTGTGCACGACGGGCGAGAAGTGCAACCTGGGCGTGTGCGGTGGCGGCACCCCGGTCGTGTGCAACGACAACAACCCGTGCACCACCGACAAGTGCGACGCCAAGACCGGGTCGTGCCTTTTCGCGCCGGCCACCGGTGGCGCGTGCACGGACGGCAACAACTGCACGGTCGGCGACGCCTGCAAGGACGGCAAGTGCAACCCGGGACCGCAGACACCGTGCAACGACAACAACGTGTGCACCAGCGACGCCTGCGACGCCGCCGGCAAGTGCGTGCACACCAACCTGGTCGGCACCACCTGCACCGACAACAACGCGTGCACGGTGGGCGATTCCTGCGCGCTCGGCAAGTGTCAGCCGGGGCTGACCAAGAAGAACTGCGACGACGGCTGCAACTGCACCACCGACACCTGCAACCCGACCACGGGCTGCGCCCACGCTTTCAACCCCACAGTGGGCCTCAAGTGCGCAACCACGAACGGCACCGTCATCCTGTGCAACGCATCGACCTACCAGACCCAGTGCAAGGGCTGCGCGGGCGGGGCGTGCACGATCTGCGAGGAATAGCCCCGGTGGTCGATCCCTTTGCCCTGGCTGGCCGCCTGCACGCGGCGCGGTTGGATCGGCGCGAGATCGAGAGGTTGACCGCCGAGTTCCCCGAATTGTCCTTGGCGCTGGCCTACCAGGTGCAAGCCCTTGGGATCGGCCTGCGCGTGGCCGCTGGCGAGCGGGTGGCCGGCGTCAAGATGGGCCTGACCAGCGAGGGCAAGCGCCGCCAGATGGACCTGCACGCGCCGGTGTACGGCGTGCTGACCGACGCCATGCAGGTGGCTGACGGCGGGGCGTTCTCGTTGACCGAGGCCATCCACTGCAAGGTCGAACCCGAAATCGCCTTTCGCTTGGCGCGCCCGCTGCGTTCGGGCATGACCCGGGCCGAGGCGTGGGCCTGCGTGGACGGCGTGGCGGCGGCGCTCGAGGTGCTGGACTCGCGCTACACCGGCTTCAAGTATTTTTCGCTGCCCGACGTGGTCGCCGACAACAGCAGTTCGTTTCGCTTCGCCGTTGGCCCTTGGGCGAGTCCGGAAGGCCTGGACGTGCGCGACCTGGAACTGCGCATGACCTGCAACGGCGCGCTGGCGGCGGCCGGCCGGTCGTCCGAGATTTCTGGCGATCCGGTGGTGTCGCTGATGCAGTTGGGCGACCTCGCCGCGCAGCATGGCCTGGCCGTGCCCGCCGGTTGCCTGGTGTTGAGCGGGGCGGCGACGGCGGCGGTGGCGCTGGAGCGCCCGACCGAATTGGACCTCCGTGTCAATGGGTTGCCACCTCTGCGGCTGTGCATGTCGGCATGATCGCTGGCCAGGCGGCGCCGGCTCGCTAGTAGGCGAAACCCCAAATTCGCACCGGGATACGGGCCGTGATGCCACAACAATTCCTCAATCGGTTTCGCCTACTAGCTGCTCGTTGCGTGAAGGGGGCTCGCAGCCCCCTCGCGCGCCCATGCGCGCTCACCCCCGCAGCCGGCCGCAGCCGCGGCCGGAAGTACCTCAGCCCTGTTGCGCGCCGGAACCCGGCGCGAATTTCGGGCCTGAGGTACTAGGAGCCTGTCAGACTATCGTCCGACAGGCTCCGTGCCGGTTGCAATCGGGGCAGCGACCGAGAACTGTCTGAAGTAAATTCAGGCAGTTTCGGTCGCTGGCAGGCCGCAGCCGGGCGAACGGGTGGCAGAACCGCGCCTGGCAACCCATGCCGCAATCACGCGGGCGCCGGTCCGATAGGTGATTGTGGACTTCTGCGCCCTCGGATTGCACTGCTTGATCGTTGCTACATCGCAAACGGATCGCCGCCGGCCTTGGCCTGGGCCTGCACCAGCGGCCGGTGGCGCCAGATCTCGACGGTGCGCGCCAACTGGAAACGCAGGGTCGGCGCCATGAAGCCTGCTTCGACTGCGCGCGTGGTCGCGTTGCGCAGGTCGTCGAGGCGCCAATGCAGGTTGCGCGAGACGGCTTCGAGTTCGCCGGACAACGAACTGCCGGTCCAGGTGGGCCAGCCGCTGCCGACGGCGGTGAGCACGCTCGCCTCCTTGAAGCGCTTCAGGGGGTGGCTGTTCCAACTGCGGGCCATGCCGGCCATCATCTGTACGGTGGGCAACGACACGACCGGCACGCGGCCGGCCCGCAGACGCACCAGCGTTTCTTCGCGGGACAGGGCGGCGGTACCGCCGACGATTCTCTGGGCGCCAAACTCCAACGCTGCGTGCACCCGGGCAGCATCCTTGCGGTCCCCGGCGACCACGACCACCTTGAGGTCGTTGCGGCGCGCAAGCTCGACGGCCGCGGCGACCCGCGACAACGGGCCCGCCTTGGGATCGTCCGCCACCACGATGCCTGCCAGCCGCGGCGGGCGGTCGACCACCAGGCCGCGCACCAGGTCGACGCATGCGTTGCTGTCGGCGGTGGCGGGCAATTCGACCAGCAGCACCCACGACAAGAACACGTCGTCGCGCTCGGTCACCGCGGCTTCGCAGCCGGCGTCGATGGCTTGGACCACCTCGATGGGCTGCAAGGTACCGCAGGCGAGGGTGTCGGCGTCGACCACGAGTTCGACGTGCACCACGACTTCGGCGATGAGCCGTCGAGCCAGGACCAGCGCCGCCTCGGTCAGGTCGTCGGGACTGCGCAGGACGGCCTTGAGCCACGCCTTGCGATCGGGCAGTTGATCGAGGGCCGACACGTGGAGTTGCGCCGCCAGTTCGCTGCCGCCGGTCGCCTCGCCGCCGGCCCGCGCTTGCCAGGTCGCCAGCAACGACGGGTCGATGGCGCCGTCGAAACAGCAGTGCAAATCCACTTTGGCCAGGGTCTCAAGGCTCATGGCGTCTTCCGTTTAGTCTTCGCGGTAGTCGGCGCGGATGCGCTGGATGGCCGCCGTCTGGTTGCAGAAGAGCGCGACCAGCCGCGGGTCGAAATGGCGGCCGGCCCCCGCGCGCAGTTCGGCGATGGCGTCGGACAGCGGCCACGCGGGCTTGTACGGGCGCACCGAGGTCAAGGCGTCGAACACGTCGGCGACCGCGACGATGCGGCCGGCGAGCGGGATGTCCTCGCCGCGCAGCCCGCGCGGATAGCCGGACCCGTCCCATTTTTCGTGGTGGGTCCACGCGATGGCCTGCGCCATCTGGATGAGCGGCGACCGCGACCCACTGAGCAGGTCGGCGCCAATCTCGGCGTGGGTCTTCATGATTTCCCACTCTTCGGCCGTGAGCTTGCCTAGCTTGCACAAGATGCGGTCTGGGATACCGATCTTGCCCACGTCGTGCATCGGCGCGGCGCGCAGCAGCTTTTCTTGGTCGGCGGCGTCCAGGCCCGCGGCCCTGGCCAGCACTTCGCAGTACAGGCTCATGCGGATGATGTGGTTGCCTGTCTCGTTGTCCTTGTACTCCGCGGCGCGGCCGAGTCGGTGGATGATCTCCATCTGCGTGGCGCGCAGTTCGAGCGTGCGCTCGGCGACGGTCTGCTCCAGCGTGGTGGCGTGGGCGACCGTCTGCTTGAAAAGAAGCCGCATTTCCAAGAGGTTGCGGATGCGCGCCTTGACCTCGACCCGGTCGAACGGCTTGAGCAGGAAGTCGCGCGCCCCGGCGTCCAGCGCCCGGTAGCGCACGGCGGTGTCGATCTCAGCGGTCAGCACCAGGATCGGCGCGAAGTGGTCGGGGTCGGCGGCCTTGATCTGGTCGATGACGCCGAAGCCGTCGATGTGCGGCATCTGCAGGTCGAGCAGCACGAGGTCGGGCCGCAGCGACAGGTACAGTTCGAGCGCCATGCGCGAATCGCTGGTGCTGTGCAGGTTGGCGAAACCCGCGCCGCGCAACACCATCTGCAACAACTGGATGTTGCTGACCTGGTCGTCGACGATGAGCAGCGTCGCGTTGCTGATGTCGCCCTGCAATGCCACGTTGGACCTGACCCGCGCGCCGCGGGGCGGCGATGGTGGCCAAAAACGGGGGGTTGCGCAAGCGGCCGTGCAATGCGCGGCAGGGCGGTTGCAGGGTCCGGCGAGTTGCGTCTGCGCTGGCCGTGTCGTCCAGAGCGTGGCAGCGAGGTTTTCAGACGCACTTCCACGCCAGTTCCCGCGAACGGTCACCTGGAGCGCAGTGGACTTGGCGCCTCGCCAAGGGTGCGCCCCAACCAGTCCTGCAGGGGCGCGAAGTACGCGACCATCGCCCTGGTAGACAGGTCCTCGCCGGTCGCCTCGCGCAACACCTTGCGCCAGTCCTCGGTCGCACCCTTCTGCAACAGGCCGCGCAGGAACACCCCGACTTCCTTGTTGCCGTGGTAGTTGCAGGCGTGTGGATCCTGCTTGAGGATGTGCTTGGCGATGTGCTCGTGCAACTGGTACTTGAGCACGGTGGCGATGGCGTAGTCGTAGTACTGCGCCGGGTCGTCGTTGATGTGGGTCTTGGTGCAGGCGTCGCAGGCGGTGGGGTCGGTCAGGCGGTCGGGGCTCGGTGGCGCCACCCGTTGGTACTGCTGCACGTAGTGCCACCACCGCGCCTGCCACTGGTCGGCCGGCAAGTCGCGTTCGTACAGGTCGTGTTCGAACCGGCTCATCACGCCCGCGGACCACGGCAGGAAGGCTACCGTCTGTTCCAGCGCTTCGTTGAGTAGCCACGCGTCGGCGTCGACTTTGGCGTCCTTGGGCGCGATGCCGCGGGCGACGAGGTACGGCAACTGGGTCGAAGCGATGCTGATGAGTTCGCCGATGCCCTCGTGGAACGCGCGGTTGGCGCCCTCGCGCAGCAGCAGCGGCACCTGGGGCCGGGTGTAGCTGATGTAGTAGTAGATGTGCCCCAGTTCGTGGTGCGAGGTCGAGAACCATTGGCTGTCGGGCTGCACGCTCATCAGCGAGCGCACGTCGGTGTCGAGGTCGAGGTGCCAGGCCGAGGCGTGCGAGTTCTTCTTGCGCGCGCCGCCCTTGGGCACGGGGTACAGGTCGCTCTTGTCCCAGAACACCTTGGGCAACTTCGGGAACCCCATCGAGACGTAGAAATCCTCTGCGGACTGCACGATCCACTCAGGCGTCTTGCCGGCGAACCACGGGTCGAGGTCCACGCCGGGCGCCAGCCCCACCCAGTTCTGCGACCAGCGGTTGGTCAGCCAATGCGCCGGAATGTCGCCTGTGGGCACCGGCTGGCCATAGCGTTTCGCCAGTTCGCGCGCCGTCCATTTGTGCAGGGCCTTGTAGAGCGGCTCGACGTCTTTGACCAGGCCGTCGAGCAGCGCCATCATCTCGGGCACCGTCATGCCGTAGTCCGCGACCTGCAATGCGAAAAACGAGCTGTAGCCCATCTGCCGCGCCACCTGGTTGCGCAGCTTTTGCAGTTCTTGCAGGCCGGCTTTGAGCGGCCGGCCGATCTCCTTGCTGGCCGTCCAGTACTTCAGGCGTTCGGCGACGTCCTTGCTGGTGCGCAACTTGTCGTCGAGGTCGTTGGCCGACAGCGGAGCCGGGCAAGCACCGTCCTTGCCGCGCGCCGCCAGGCAGTAGGTGAATGCATCCTGCGTCGTCGCCTGGCGGCTCTCGGCGGCGATGCGCGCGTTGACGACGTCGGGGATGGTGCCCGGGCAACTGGCGGCGGCGAGCAGCAGCTTGTCCAACTGGCGGACCTGCAGCGGCGTCAGCTCGGCCTTGCGCGCCTGCAGAGCCTGGGCGCGGGCGATGACGGTCTTGTCGCCGCGAAAAGCGGCAAGCGCCTGGTTGGCGGCCGTGCGCTGGCCGTCGTGGTTCTGCTGGACGTCGGTCGAGGCTGCCCACTCGGCGTTGGACGTCACCGTGTACAGGCCCTTGAACACCGAGTCGTACAAATCGAGGAACGCCTGGGCCTCGGCCTGGGCGGGCGACGGCGCGGGCGCGGCCTTGGCGGCGGGCGAGGGTCGGGCACCGAGCGCGGGCGCTGCATGGACAACGGTGACCGCGGCGAGCGCCGTGTGCGCCCAAGTGCTGATTCTTCTTGTGTTCATTCGGGCCTCCACGGCCCAGCATAGCGCGGGATCCGTGGGGCTGCTACGGTCCGGCGGCTGCGGGCAAACAGCCGAGGACAATATGCGTTTTGATGCCAATGACCTTTCAGCCAAAGACGCCTATGCACTTCTGATTTCGGCCATCGTGCCCCGTCCGATCGCCTGGGTCTCGACTGTGGACCGGGACGGTCGGGTGAACCTGGCGCCGTTTTCATTCTTTACAGGCATTTGCAGCCGGCCTCCGCTGCTGGCCGTGTCGATCGGTCAGCGCCGCTGGCAGGGAACTTGGCAGCCCAAAGACACGCTGGCGAACATCGAGGCGACCGGCGACCTCGTTGTGCACATCGCGCGGTCTGGCTGTGGCCGTCAACCAGACCGCAGCTGAGCTGCCGCCGGGCCAATCCGAGGCTGAAGCCAGCGGGCTGCAGACGGTGCCAAGCAGCCATGTGCGCCCGCCGCGCGTGCTCGGTTGCCCGGTGGCAATGGAGTGCAGGCTGGACCAGGTCGTGCGGCTCGGCCACGGCCAGGCGCAGGCGCTGGTGGTCGCCGAGGTCCTGGCGTTCCACATCGACGAGGCGGTATGGGACGCCAAGGCCGGTCAAATCGACGCGAGCAAGCTCGACCCGTTGTCCCGGTTGGGCGGCCAGTGGTTCGGCACGCTGGGAGAAGGCATCGAACTGCCGCGACCCGACTGGCAGGCGAGCGGGTTCGTGGCGCGAGTGGCGGCGAGGTCGGCGGAGGGGGGCTAGTAGGCGAAACGGTTGCCCGCGTCACGCGCGCCGGCTGGTTGAAGCGAGGCCGATTCGGGTTGGTGGCGGGTCGACCTGCGCAGCGATGGTGCGCCGGCAAGAGTCCGCCGTCAAACGGCCGCTGTCACAGGCGCTCGGCGCAGCCAACGGCTCCCACCACCATCGGCCGGTCTCGCCACCGTGCAAATCGCCTCGCACGGGTGTACCCTACCGACCCCTCCGGTTCGGGCCCCACCCGAACGCACGCAAGGACGTAAACATGAACAAGATTTTGATTCGCGGCGGCACCGTGGTCACCGCTGAAGGCGAGGCGCGCGCCGACGTGCTGGTCGAGGGCGAACAAGTGGTCGCGGTCGCCGCGGGTCTCGACGGCATAGGTGCGCGGGTGATCGATGCGGGCGGCGCCTATGTGCTGCCGGGCGGCATCGACCCGCACACGCACATGGAGTTGCCGTTCATGGGTACGGTGGCGTCCGAGGATTTCTTCACCGGCACCTCGGCGGCGGCGGCCGGCGGTACCACCCTGATCATCGATTTTGCGATTCCTGCGCCCAAGCAGCGCCTGCTCGACGCCTACGAGACCTGGCGCGGGTGGGCCGAAAAGGCCGCGGCCGACTACACCTTCCACGTCGCGGTCACCTGGTGGGACGACTCGGTGCACGACGACATGGCCACGCTGTGCCGCGACAAGGGCGTCAACAGCTTCAAACATTTCATGGCGTACAAGGGCGCCATCATGTGCGACGACGAAGTGCTGGTGAACAGCTTTCTGCGCGCCAAGGAGCTGGGCGCGCTGTGCACCGTCCACGCCGAGAACGGCGAGCTGGTGTTCCGGCTGCAAAAGGCCATCTACGACAAGGGCATCCGCGGCCCGGAAGGCCACCCGCTGAGCCGGCCGCCGATGGTCGAGGGCGAGGCGGCCAACCGCGCGATCCGCATCGCCGAGGCCCTGGGCGTGCCGCTGTACCTCGTGCACAACTCGTGCGAACCGTCGTTGCAGGCCATCACCCGCGCCAAGCTCGAAGGCCAGCAGGTGTTTGGCGAGGTCTTGAGCCAGCACTTGGTCATCGACGACAGCGTGTACCGTCACCTCGACTGGGACACCGCGGCCCATCATGTGATGAGCCCGCCGTTTCGGCCCAAGGAGCACCAGGCGGCGCTGTGGCGCGGTCTGCAGGCCGGCATGCTGCAGACCACGGCCACCGACCACTGCTGCTTCTGCACGCCACAGAAGCGCGCGGGAATCGACGACTTTCGCAAGATCCCCAATGGCACCGGCGGGGTCGAGGATCGCATGGCGGTGCTGTGGACCCACGGCGTGCGCAACGGGCGCCTGAGCCCCAGCCAGTTCGTGGCGGTCACCAGCGCCAACACCGCAAAGATCTTCAATCTCTATCCCAAGAAGGGCACGATCGCGCCGGGCAGCGACGCCGATCTGGTGGTCTGGGACCCGAACAAGACCCGCGTCATCTCCAGGGCCACCCACCACCAGAACATTGACTTCAACATCTACGAGGGCATGCACACCACCGGCAACCCGGCGGTGACGTTGGTGCGCGGCCACGTCGCCTGGGAGAACGACCAGCTCAAGACGGTCCGCGGCTTTGGCCGCTACGTCGACCGGCCGTGCTGGGCACCGTTTTGGGCCACGCAGAACCTGCGGAATTCCCTGGCAGAACCGACGGCGGTGCCGCGGGGTTGAACGCCCCCCCCCTTTGTTCAGATTCATGAAATTCAAACGGTTTCTCATCCTGGGTTGATCGTGCGGACGGTCCGGCGCACGCACGCACCCCCCCATTGTTCAGATGCATGAAAATGCGTCGATTTTCCGCCTGACGGCCGCTGAGGCGCACCCGCCATGATGAGTTCGCAGCACATGATCGACCTGTGCAAGCAGCACAGCCTGTTTTCGTGGTCGGCGACCGGCAAGGTCGACCCGTTCCCCGTGGCCCGCGCCGAAGGCATCTACCTGTACGGCCCGGAAGGCCAGCGCTGGATCGACTTCAACAGCCAACTGATGAGCGTCAACATCGGTCACGGCCACCCCAAGGTCAAAGAGGCCATCAAGCGGCAGCTCGACGAGGTCATCTTCGTCTACCCCGGCATGGCGACCGAGGTGCGCGCGCGCCTGTCCAAGCGCCTGGCTGAACTGACCCCGGGCGACATCAACACGTTCTTCTATACGTTGGGTGGCGCCGAAGCCAACGAAAACGCCATCAAGGCCGCCCGGTTGTTCACCGGACGCCACAAGATCCTGGTGCGCTACCGGGCCTATCACGGTGCGACCCACGGCGCAGTTTCGCTGACGGGCGATCCGCGGCGCTGGCCCAACGAACCCGGCATGGGTGGGGTGGTGCGGGTGATGGACCCGATGCCGTACGACTACAGCTTTGGCAGCAGCGACGCCGAAATCGTGCGCAACAACCTGACCTACCTCGAAGAGGTCATCCGCTACGAGGGCCCGGACAAGATCGCCGCCATGTTCATCGAGACGGTGACGGGCACCAACGGCATCCTGATCCCGCCGCAGGGCTACCTGCAGGGCTTGCGCGCGTTGCTCGACAAGTACGGGATTCTGCTGGTGTGCGACGAGGTCATGTGCGGTTGGGGGCGCACAGGCAAGATCTACGCCTTCGAGCACGGCGGCATCGTGCCCGACATCGTGACCATGGCCAAGGGAGTGACCAGCAGCTACCTGCCGTTGGGCGTGATGGGCGTGTCGGACCGTATCGCCGACCACTTTCGCACCAACGTGTTCTGGGGTGGCCTGACCTACAACGCGCACCCGATGTGCCTCGCCGCGGCGCTGGCGGCCGTCAACGTGATGGTCGACGAGGACATGGTCGGCAATGCAGCGCGGTTGGAACCGGTGATGCGCAACCATATGCAGCGCTTGCAAGGCAAGCACCGCTGCATTCGCGGCCATCGCAACATTGGCCTTTTCGGCCTGCTCGACATTGGCAAGAACCGCCAAGGCGAGCGCCTGGTGCCCTACGGGGGCGCACACCCGGCGATGGCGGCGTTTGGCAAGTTCTTGCGCGACAACGGTCTTTTCACCATGTTGCAGTGGAGCACGGTGATGACCAACCCACCGCTGTGCATCACCGAGGCGCAGTTGGCCGAGGGCTTCGAGATCATCGACCGCGGCTTGGGCATCCTGGACGACGCCTGGGAGGGCTGAGTGCGTGCGCCGCCGCGCGGCAATTGACCCGCGGTCGCATGCGCCGGGCCAACCATCGGTCTGCGGCAGGTCGTTCAGGCACGGATGCCAACGGGACCGACCAGGCGGGATTCACGCGCCCGCGTCGGCCTCGCGCACGGCCTGCAACTCGGCCAACCATGGACCGACCATCCGCCCGAGCATCGTCGCGCGGCCCGGGCCGGCCAGCCACCGCAGATCGACCTGCCGGCCGAGGCGGCGTCGCACGACGGAGTCGTACAGGTGCGCCGCGTACGAATCCGGGTGCGGCGTGTGCCCCAGTCGGCCCTGGGGATCGGCAGCCACGTAGTCGGCGCACACCTCGGGTCCGAGCGGGTAGAACGCCGATGGCGGCAGCACATCGCACGTCGCCGAGCTGCGGTTGCCGGTGGCACGTTCGAACAGCCGCGGCCCCAGCTCGTAGAGCGTCTGCGCCTGTCGATCCGGTAAGGCCGCCGCCGCGTCGCACAGGGCCCGTACGAACGCCGACCCTGGCTGGGCGCCGAACACCGCATTGTTGCACGCAAGGTCGAACAGGCCGGCCACGGCCGCGAATCGCCGGCCGGCGCCCGCCCCCCGGGTCACGGCGTGACGCAGGGCCAACAGACCCGCCGCGCGCGCCCAGCGCAGGGGATTGCGCGAGCCATACAGGGCGGCGGGCAGGCACACGTACTCCAGACCCACGAACGCCGGCAAGGCCAGCAGCGGCTCGAACGACCGCAGCACGATGGCATCGCAGTCCAGGTACACACCGCCCTCGGCGCGGACGATGCGCAACCGCCAAACGTCGGCGCGGGCCGCCGCGCCAGGCAGCGTCGCACACAGGTACCGCAACCGCGCGTCGGCGCCATCCTGCGGCGAGCCTTCATCGAGATCTGCGAGATTGCGAATCACCAAGCCTGGCGCGGCCAGTGACCGCACGGCCGCGTCGGCCTGAAGCGCCACCGCATCGCCCCACAACTGGACTTGCGAGAACCCGCCGCGCGCCAGGGCCGACCGCGCCGCGAGCCAACCCAGGTCCGGCAGGCGAGGGCCGAGCCAAACCAGGTGCGCGCGGCCACCCATCGCAGCCGGGTCAGTGCCCACCGCTGGCGTGGGCGGCGATGGCCTGCCGGTACAGCGCCAACCACTTGTCGACGCACGCCGACCAGTCGGCGTTTTCTCGTGCCCACGCTTCGCCCGCTTCGCCCAGGCGCTGGCCGAGTTCGGGATCCGCGTGGATCCGGTTGATGGTGTCGATGAGCGCCCCTTGGTCGCCTTTGGGCACGGTCAGGCCGCCGCGTTCACCGTTCTTGACCACGCCGCCATACGCCGCGAGGTTCCAGCAAACCACCGGCACCCGAACGGCCATCAGCTCCAAGAACGTCGAAGGCACGCCGTCTGCTTCGGGCAGCGACACCGCGGCCTCCGCCATCGCGTAGAGCGCCGGAAGTTGCTCGTAGGGCATGCGCGGCGCCAACCGCACGCGATCCCGGACGCCCGCGGCCTTGGCCAGCCCCAGCACGATGTTCAAGTATTCTGCTTCGTTGACCTTGCCATGTTGTTTGATGACGAGCACGCCGTCCTTGGGCCACTCGCTCATGGCAAATGCGCGCACGATGCGGTCGATGTGGTAGTGCGGCGCCAGTTGCCGAGGGCTCAACAGCACCCGGTCGTCGGGTGCGATGCCGAGTTGTTCCCGCAGTCGCGCAGTTGCCTGTTCGAGCCCAGTGCGGTCAAAGGCCTTCAAGTCCGCGCCCCAGAACACCAACTCGCGCGGAGCCGGGTTGCCGCCCATGGTGGCCGCCGCCTTGCGCAAGAGCGGTTGGCTGTCGGCGGTCACCGCGTGCGCGCCCTGCAGGATGCGGTGGACTGCTGCCTCGTGCGTGGCCGAACGCTTGAAGACCTCTGTGTTGAGATCCGAACCCCAGGCCGTCGCCACGCACGCCGGCGCGCCCGGCATGGTCCATACCTCCCGGTGTGGCAGGATGAAGTTGATGTGCACGACATCGACGCGCGCCTGTCGCGCCTTGTCGTGCAGGTTGCGGATGCGCCATGGCCCGAACCAGCGCGGCAGGCTGCCCATGGGCTCGGCGGTCGCGCCGAATTCCTCTTTCATCTGCCGGATGATCTTGGGCGCGTCGAGCACCAGGACGCGATGTCCGCGCTGCGCCAGAGCCGCGCCGAGCCGGGCCTGCTGCGGTGCCGCCGGATCGCCATCGAGCAGCACGGTCAATGGACGATCGGGTTGCAGGTTCGAGGCAGAGTCAGACATCGGTGGCAGCACCTGGGCCGGTCCAAAGGGGCGCGTAGTCTAGTCGGCGGCGGTCGCGGGTCAAACTGGATGGCGGCGCAGCCCCGCCATGCTACGCTGCGCGCCATGGAACTGTACGAAGCCACGGCGACCGAACTGCAACATCTCTTGGCTAAAGGAGAAACGTCGTCGGCTGAGGTCGTCGAGGCGCTCATCGCCCGCCGCCGCGATGTCGACGACCGCGTGCGCGCCTTCGTGGTGAACCTGGACGACGCGGCCCGCGCCAAGGCCCGGCAGTGCGATATGGAGCGAAAAACCGGGACCACTCAGGGTGTGTTGCACGGCCTGCCGCTGACGATCAAGGAGAACATCGACGTCCTCGGCCTGGACTCGACCATGGGCCTGAGCCACCGCCAAGGCCAGCCGGCCGCCCGCGACGCCGTCACCGTGTCGATCCTGCGCGACCACAATGCCATCTTCCTCGGCAAGACCAACGTGCCGCAGTTGCTGCTGGCGCAGGAGAGCGAAAACGTCCTCTGGGGCATCACCCACAACCCGTGGAACCTCAAGCGCAGCCCGGGCGGTTCGTCCGGCGGCGAGGCGGCGGCGATCGCCTCTGGTCAGTCGCCCTTCGGCATCGGTACCGACATCGGTGGATCGGTGCGGATTCCGTGCCATTTCTGCGGAATCGCTGGACTCAAGCCCACGGTGGACCGCTGGAGCAACCGCGGCTCGGTCACCGGCATCGCCGGCCAGGAGCTGGTGCGCGCGCAGATGGGGCCCATGGCGCGATCGGTGTCCGACCTGGCCCTGCTGATGCGCGCAGTGGATCCCCTGGTGGCATGCCAGCGCGACCCTGCGGTGCCACCGTTGGCCTTCCCGGCTGACCTGCCTGACGTCCGCGGCCTGCGCATTGGCGTCTTTGCGGACGATGGGTTCCTGCGGCCCAACCCCGCCATCGCGCGCGCCGTGCAGTTGGCCCGCGAGGCCCTGGTCGCGGCGGGC
Organism: Deltaproteobacteria bacterium; assembly: GCA_016875335.1. Lineage (GTDB taxonomy): Bacteria > Myxococcota_A > UBA9042 > UBA9042 > UBA9042 > SXRM01. The sequence continues at coordinate 21,505 of VGRO01000073.1, forward strand.
GCCGTGGTGGTCGACTACACGCCACCCGAGCCCGAACTGATGTACGTGTGGCTTGCCGGCATCTCCAGCGACGGCGGCGCCACGCTCCGGGCTGCCGTCGGCCGCGACCCGGTGGTCCGTCAACTGCAGAACACCATGAAAATCGCACGGCTGCCGGGTCTGGTGCGCAAGGCGCTTGCCAAAGCGATGCTGGCGCGCGGCGACCGGCGCACCGGGCGACTGTTGCAGGCGCTCGGCGAAAAGCCGGTGGCGACCTACTGGCAGTTGACCGACCAGCGCACCCAACTGCGCCGCACCGAATTCGATGCCTGGAACGCGGCGGGTCTCGACGCCGTGCTGTGCCCGCCCCACGCGCTGCCGGCCATGCCGCTCGGCACCTCGGGCGACCTGACTTTGTCGCTGAGCTATGCCTTCCGCTATGTGATGCTCAACTTTCCAGCCGGCGTGGTGCCGGTCACCCGCGTCAAGGATGACGAAACCGAGCGCCCCGCCGCCGCCGACCGCCTGGAAAAGGCCTGCGCGGCGGCCGAGGTCGGCAGCGAAGGATTGCCGGTCGGCGTGCAGGTGGTGGCGCGGCCCTACCGGGAAGACGTGGTGTTGCGGGCCATGGCGGCCATCGAGGCCGGGGTGCGCGGCGCGCTGCTCTATCCGGGCACGCCGGTCGAACCCTTGGGCTGACCCGTCCTACTTCATCGCCAACAGCGGCAAGTACGGCGAAATCGGCCTCGGCACCAACTGCCGCTTGGCGCAGTCCACGTGCAAGTCCATCGCTTCCAAGGGGATCTGCCCGAGCAATGGGTCGCCGGTCGGCGGGCCGACGATGACCTCGATGATCGCCGAGCGGTCGCCGACCTTGACGGTGAGCGGGCCGGCCACGTTGGCGGTGGCCTTGCGTTCGTCGGCATAGGTGACCAGGACTTTTCGCACGAAGCGCAGCCCAAGGGCGTTGACCAAGTCTTCTGGAATCATCATCATGACGGCACCCGTATCCGCCACGACGTCCACAACTTGACGGCGCACCGATTCGGCACCAAGCCATCCGTTGGCGGCCGCGTATTCGTCGCCCGCATTTGCCAACTCCATCTGCACCCGAACTTCGCCCATCGCGCACCTCCGCCGCCAGCATACGCGGCCCCGACAGGCCCGGCAACGCGGAGCACCGCACCACCCCAATGACACCGCCATGACACCCCCTGCGCCGCGGATGACCCGCCACCCGGCATCAGGGCGTACTCTTTTGAGCGCAGCGGTGCGCCCCCGGCCCCGCGCGGTGCCCTTGATGTCAGAACACCTCGCCCGTGCCGTCGCACCCCAACCCGCGGACGCCGCAGCGGCCCTGGCCCAACCCGAGCAACTGCCGGGCGCCACCCTCTTTGCCCGCCCACAGGCCGCCCGCCAGCTCTACAAGCTCGACCTCAAGCTCGGCTTTCGCTGCAACAACAAGTGCGTGTTCTGTGTGCAGGGCGACAAGCGCGACCATGTGCGCGACCTGACCACCGAACAGGCCTTCGCGCGCCTGGACCACGGCCGGCAGACCTGCGATGCGCTGCTCTTGACCGGGGGTGAAATCACCGTGCGGTCCGACGTCCCTGAAATCATTGCGTATGCCCGCAAAATTGGCTTCGCGCAGGTCCAGATCCAGACCAACGGCCGCCGGCTCGCCTACCTGAACTACTGCAAGGCGCTCATCGACGCCGGGGCCACCGAGTTCAACCCGTCGCTGCACGGCCATGTGCCCGCCCTGCACGACGGCCTGGTGGGCGCCAAGGGGGCGTTCGACCAGTGCGTGCGCGGCATCACCAACCTGGTGGCGCTGCAGCAGACGGTGCTGACGCAGACGGTCATCACCCGCCAGAACGTGACGTACCTTCCGCAAATCGCCCGGTTGTTGGTCAAACTCAAGGTCGCCCAGGTTCAGTTCGCGTTCGTCCACGGCCTGGGCACCGCCGCACTGACGTGGAACGACACGGTGCCCCGCTACGCCCAGGTCGCTCGCTTCCTGCCGGTGGCGTTGGACATCGTGCGCGAGGCGGGCACGAGCGTCATCTGCGAGGCGGTGCCGTTCTGCTTCTTGCACGGCCGCGAGTGGGCGGCCATCGAACCCCGTCTGCACCCGACCACCGTGTACGACGGCAACTTGGAAATCGGCGACTACGACCGCTATCGCCACGAAGCCGGCAAGTTGCATGGCCCGCAGTGCGCGCGGTGCACCTGGGCCAACGTGTGCGAAGGCCCATGGCGCGAATACCCCGAGCGGTTCGGGTGGGACGAGTTCGCGGCGCGCAGCGACCCATTGCCCCGGGACATGGCTGGATCGGCCTGACCCCCCGTCGGCCCAGCGCCGCAAACCGAGACCCAGGTGCGCAGCGGCCGCGTCAGCGCGCGGGCCTGCACCGCGAGCGCCAAATCGCCGCGCACATGGCCAGGCACCACAAGGGCGCCAGCAGGTGGCCCGGCGCACGGCCCGAAGCGCACCCGCCATCGCCTGGGGACGGGGGCGCCAGTGAAGGTGTGCGAGCGTCCCCGATCAGGTCTGCGACCACGCCAGTGTCTGGCACGCCAGCGGAGACCTCCGCGGCCCCGGCTGCGTTGTCCTCCGGTGCATCCGCAGTGGTGTGCACGTCTTCCTTTGGGACGGGCGCCACGCAGCCCGCCAGGTTCTCGTCGGTGGCGCCGTCGCAATCGTCGTCCTTGAGGTTGCATTTCTCGGCCGGCGGCGCGCACGCCGTAAAGCGGCAAGTCGGCGTGCACGCGTGGCTGCCCAGGCTGCCGCACCCCGTCAGGCACGTCGCCCCAGCCGGCAGGTCGGTGGCGGTGCACTGCCAGCCCAGTTCCAGCGGCGGCAAAGCGACGCGGCCCCACCCGTAGGCCTGGTCGGGAAACGCCTCGCCCATCGGAATCGCCGCCTTGCGCAGGCTGGCCATCGCGTCCAACGGCTTTTGGCCGGTCGCCGAGATCCACGTCGCAAGCGCCCCCGCCGCATGGGGACAAGCAGCCGAAGTTCCGAAAAACGCGCCGAGACTGGTCGACACGCCGGTCGGCGCCATGACCTCGGGCTTGATCCGCTTGTCCGGCGTAGGTCCGTAGCTGCTGTACGCCTCCAGCGGCCCCTTGGCATAGTGACCCTGGTAGATGGCGCCCACGGTCAACACGCCGTCGCAACTGGCCGGGTCGTACACGTTGCCGTTCTTGTGCCAGATGCTGAACTTGCCGTTGCCTCCGCCCATCGCCACGATGCGCAGCCGCAGGCCGTTCGGCACCTTGCCGACCGCGCGCACCTGCAACCCATAGACGCCTGCCTTTGCGTTCTGGACCACCACCTGTTCGAGCGGCGGCACGTACAGGCTCGCCTTGAGCTTGCTCGACGTCACGTCCACCCAGTCGTTGCCCTCCTTGCGCTGCAGGTAGAGGTCGAGGTTGACGGTGCGGGTGTCGTAGTCGTCCCAGTCCATGGTCATCTGGATGGTGCCGCCCCACTGCTGGAACTGCAGCCGCGTCTGCCCCGGGCTGAACTCGTGCAGCGTGTCCTTGTCCGCGTCATTCCAGATGGCCTTGTAGAATTCGCCGTTGCCCGAGTTGCCCGAGGCGCTTACCCAGGCCACGCCCTGTTCGCGTACCTGGTCCATCATCTGGCAGAGCTTGCCGTCGTGCCGGCCGAAACTGTGGCCGAGCCAGATGACCGAATGGCTGACCAGGCTGATGGCGTTGGGGTTGCCCTTCTTGGTGATCTGGTGGATGAAGAACTGCAGGTCGGCAAACGTGGTGGCAGCGACCGGCAGGATCTTGGCGCCCGGCGCCATATCGGCCACGACCTCCGCGCACATGGTGCCGTGCGACCCGCCGCCCGACAGCACCGGGCCGACCAGGTTGGGCACTTCGCCGGATTTGACCGAATTGTCCAGGCCGTCAAAACCGCCGTCGAGCACCGCGACCACCGTGCCCGTGCCGTCCGCAGCCAGGCAGGCGAACTGGGCGCCAGCGCGGATCTGCACCGCTCCCTCGCTCAACTTGGGTCCGACCATTTCCTGACTGCGCCAAGGCAGTTGCACCATCGCGATTTCCGGCGTCTGGGCCAGCCACGCCTCGACCTGGCCAAGCGGCAACCAGACGTCGACAAGGTCGATGCCGCGCTGCGCCACCCGGCCGCCGAACGCGCGCAGCGTCGCATCGTTCCAGCGCTCGGCCGCGAGCCCAGGGGCCAGGTGGGCCTGCAAACGCCACGCAGCAGTCCACGCATCGCCTGCGATGATCGCGCGACCGTGGGCTGCCACTTCCTCCAGGCCGGCGCCGTCGTGGGTGTGCCAGGCGCGCAGCGCCGGTTCGAGCCAGCCGCCGACGCGCGGGTGGGCCACCGCGGACGCGCACACGAACAAGCCTAGGGCGAACACGAAGCGTGCGAGCTGGGCGAAGCGGTGCGGCACGGCAGTCCAGGGGGCGGAGTGGACGAGGCCGCGCAGGCGGCGCGCTGCACTGTGCGCGGCTCGCGCCAGGGCGTCAAGGTCAAGGTGCGGGCGAGTTCCGGCACAACCCGCGGAGCGGAATGGACGTCGCCCCGC
>VGRO01000074.1 GCA_016875335.1 Deltaproteobacteria bacterium
CAGGCAGAGCGGGCGCTGCGGGGCAAGCGGGCCAAGGCGGTGCAGTTTCCGCTGTACACGTTCGCGGCGGTGGCGCGGACTGGGCGGCTGGCTTTCGAACTGGGCAAGGTTGCAGGGCTGGGCGAAGCGGCCTAGCGCGGTGCTGCGACGGCGCCGGTGCGCCGTGGAGAAGGCAATGTAATCAGTGGCTTGAACAATGGGGGGGGCGCCACGGGTCGTCACGGATTGTCACTGATTCGTGTATGCCTGGTAGGGAAATCTCTGTCTCAGCACCGGGTCCCCCGGCACCGACCCCCTATGGACAAAACGCGACCTATGGGTTGAAGTCCGCGTCTTGCCGTTGAGGCGGCAACGGGGTGCATGTGTCACAGTCCCTCATCCGCCGCGATTTGAAATTGCATGATGCGGACATCGTTGCAAACGGCCTGCGGCGCCTCACGAAGTACCTTGGCACCGATGCGGTCCACAACAGGCGACCGGAGGACTTTCCTGCTCGGCGCGCAGCCCTGGCCGACCTCGAACCCAGGTTGCTCGAGCTGGCGCAGAGCACCGACGATGTGTTGCGTGAACTCGCGGCCGATGCCCTGGGTGCCTTCCTCGGCGACGCTCCGCTCCAGCGGCTACTTGCGCTGGCCCAGGACGCCAATGAGCGGGTGCGTGCGACCGCGATTGGCGCGCTCGAGGGATGGCCGGACAGCGCCGCTGCGCGAGAATTGCTGCTGGCCTCCGCGGCGGGTGGACACTGGACTGTGCGCATGCGGGCCGCTCGGGCCCTGGGTGCATTCGCGGGCGACGACGTCGTCGAGACGCTGCTGGAAGGCCTGCTCGATCCGGACAGCTACGTGCGCATGGCCAGTGCGGATGCGCTGCGCAGGCATGATCCCGCAACATTCCTTGGCCAGTTGCGGCGGCTCGCGGACTACCCGGCCCCGCACCTGCTGGACGCAGCTATCGACCTGCTCGGCGACGTCGGCACGCCGCAAGACGCGGAGTTCCTTGCAAAGGTCGGCGGCTGGTTCAACCTGTCGCACCCCAAGTTCATCCGCGACTGGGCGCGGGCCGCTGCCGCGAAAATCCGCAAGCGACACGCAGCAAAGGCCTAGAGCATGATTGAGATTGGCAGCGCATTCGTGGACGCGTCATGGGCGCACGGGCTGCAAGTGCTCGCGGGCGGCATGGACTTTGCCGCAGCCCTGCCGACCTTCGACGAAGTCGTGGCCTGGCTCAGGACCCTGCACCTGGCTACCGTGTGGGCGATCTGTTTTGGCGTCTTGCTGCTGTGCGGGTTTGGCCTTCCAGTCCCCGAGGACATCACGCTGGTGACGTGCGGCTACCTGACCTACCTGCTTGCTCCGCCGAGTTCAAGCGCCGCGGACGGGTGGACCCTCGCGCTGGTGGCCACTGCCGTCGGCATGGCAGGCGTGATGATCGGCGACCTGACGATGTTCACACTCGGTCGGCGCTATGGCGATCACCTCGCCGGGGTGTGGCCCTTCCGTGCCATCCTCGGCCACGGTCGCAAGCAGATGGCCGAGGAGTTTCTTGCCCGTCGCGGGCCCCACGTGCTGTTTTCAGCGCGCTTCATGCCGGGGTTGCGTTCGGTCGTGTTCTTCACTTCCGGGACGCTCAAGGTCGAGTATGGCGTGTTTCTGCGTTACGACGGCCTCGCCGCGCTACTCAGCGTGCCTGCGCTCGTTCTGACCAGTTGGTATTTCGGCGATCAGATCGCGGCGGTCATCGACTACGCGCGCAGGGCAGAGCACGGCATCTTGGCCGCCATCATCCTGACGGTCGCGGCCGTGGCCCTCAAGTACTGGTGGGGCCAGCGGAAAAAGCGCATCCCGGGCGAATAGGGGGGGGCCAGGTCATGCCGCTGGTCGCCGGCCGGGGTAGGATTGCAGCGCACGACCCAAGATCGCGCAGGCACGGACCAATTTGGCGACCTGCAGGACGTAGGCGATGCGCACTTCGTCCTTGCCCAGGCCTGGTGTGGCATAGAACCCATCGGCAGGCGCCATCATCACCGTCTCGCCATCGACTTCGAAGTGATCGAGCAGCCAGATGCAGAACTTCTCGGCGTCGTCGACGGGCAGCGTGGCGAAAAGGTAGAACGCCCCGTCCGGCGACCTGACCTGCACGCCCGGAATCGCGCGAAGGCCGGCGACCAGCGCATCGCGGCGGCGCCGGTAGTCGTCGATGGCCGACCGCAAAACCGCGCTAGGGGTGGCCAGGGCGGCATGAGCAGCGAGTTGGTCCACGACCGGGGGAGACAAGCGCGTTTGTGCGAATTTGAGCACGGCGGCCCGCAGCGCGCGGTTGCGGGTCACCAGGCAGCCGATCCGCGCGCCGCACGCCGAATAGCGCTTGGAGACAGAGTCGATGAGCAGGGCGTTGTCGTCGAAGCCTGGCTGAGCGAGCAACCCCGGCGCAGTGCTGCCCCCCTCGCAGATGGCAGCGTCGTATACGAAATCGCGGTACACTTCGTCGCTGAGGAAGAAGACCCCTCGATCGCGGCAAACCGTCGCGATATCACGAAGTTCCTGACTCGACAACACCGTGCCCGTCGGGTTGCCCGGGCTCGACAGAACCAAGGCTTTGGTGCGCGCCCCGATGGCCTCGGCGACCTGCGCTGCGCTGACCCTGTAGCCACCCTGCGCAGTCGTCGTGACGGCGCGCGTGCCTACCGCCAGGATGTGTGAAAACCCCCTGTAATTCGGATAGTAGGGCTCGGCGACCAGGATTTCGTCACCGGGATCACAGGTGGCGGCGATGCCGAATAGCAGGGCCTCTGAGCCGCCGGTCGTCACGATGACGTCGTTCGCCTCGATCGCGCGGCCGCCAGACTCGTAGCCGAGGTCGTTGTAGTAAGCGGCCAGCGCGGTCCGGTATGCCAGCGTGCCCTCCGATGGACCGTAGGCGAGCACGGGCTCGGCAAATGCGCGATAGGCGTCGATCACCGCGGTCGGCGTTGGGATGTCGGGCTGGCCGATGTTCAGGTGCAACACGGACACACCGCGGCCCTTGGCGGCATCGGCAAAGGGCGTCAAGCGCCGGATCGGCGACGCGAGGGCATCGCGGCCGCGGGCCGAGGGCAAAAAGGCGGTCATGGCGTCCGGTCGGGGCGGCGGCCCCGGGCCGCCTAGGGTGCCCGAGCGCGCGTTGGCGGTCTATACGCACTGCGTCACGAATTCGTGCCATGCAAGCAGGCGCGGCCAACACCCGCCGCGTTGACCGGGCGAAGCGCCGCGTGCACACTGCCGCTGCGCCACGCGGTGCGGGCAGACTCCCCGGCGCGCACCCGTCCCGCCGCCACGCCCACCGTGCGGACCTCGGGAGCGAAGCGCGCCGCGGAATTGCTCGTGCTCGTGATGCAACAGCGTCAAAGGATCCTTGCAGTCGCGGCGCTCGCAGTTGCGTGTGCCGGTTGCGGCGAGCCCCCGGGCGGCGGCTCCGACGCGACGGCCGCGGACTTGGTCGCCCCGCCCCAAGATGCAGCGGTAGACGCCCTGCGCGCGGTTGCCGACGGGCTTGCGAGCATCCCGGATGGCGTGGCCGCTGCCCATTGCCCCGGAGGTCCGGGTTGCGCGTGCGGCCAGAACGCGGACTGCGACAACGCATTGTGCATCGACACCCCGGCGGGACGGCGGTGCGCCGTCAACTGCACGACGCAGTGCCCGGCCGGTTTCAAGTGTAGCCAGGTGGCGAGTGCGACTGGCGACATCGCCAACGTCTGCGTGCCATCGTGGGGGCGCCTGTGCGACCCGTGCCTCGCTTCCTCGGCGTGCGCGGCGCTCGGTCAGCCGGGCGGGCACTGCGTTTCGCATGGCGCCGCTGGGTCGTACTGCGGGGCCTCCTGCGCGGACGACGCCGATTGCCCGTCGGCGTTTTCGTGCCGCGCCTTGTCCAGCGTCGAGGGCGCACCGGTCAAGCAGTGCGCACCGGTCGGACCTGGACCCGACGCCATCGGCGCGTGCCCGTGTTCCATCGCGGCCAGCGCGGCCGGCCTCTCGACCACCTGCCTCGCCCAGCCCAAAGGTGGCAGCGGCGCGTGTCCAGGCACGCGCAGTTGTGGTCCTGAGGGCCTGTCGGTGTGCCTGGGTTCGGCCGCGACGGTGGAGGTGTGCGACAGCGTCGACAACGATTGCGACGGGCAGACCGACGAGGGGGCTTGCGACGACGGTGCCCCGTGCACGGCCGACTACTGCGACAAGAACGCGAGCGGCGGGTGCGCGCACGACCCACAGCCAGGCCTGGGCTGCAACGCCGACGACAGTGTTTGCACCGAGTCCGACGTCTGCGACGGCGCCGTGTGCAAGCCAGGAAAACCCAAGGATTGCACAGACGACAATGCCTGCACGCTCGACAGTTGTACGGCCAAGGCCGGCTGCGCCCACGCGCCAGACGACGGCGCCAAGTGCAACGACGACAACCCCTGCACGATCGGCGACCTGTGCAGCAAGACCGTGTGCGCTCCCGGAAACCCGAAACCGTGCGCTCCGGGCGCCGCGTGCCAGGTCGCGCAATGTGACGTCGCCAGCGGCAAGTGCGGATTCGCCAACGCCCCAGACGGCCTGGGCTGCGACGACGGCAACCTGTGCACAGCCAAGGACGCCTGCACGGCGGGATTCTGCCAGGGCAAGGTGACCGACTGTGACGACGCCAACCCCTGCACCAGCGATGGGTGCGCAGCCCAGTCGGGATGCACCCACATCCCGGCCGGCGCACCGTGCAGCGACGGCAATGCGTGCACGGGCGCCGACACCTGCAAGGATGGCACTTGCGTGGGCATCCCCAAGGCCGCAACGGCTTGCGACGACCTGAACGGTTGCACCAAGGACTCCTGCGAGCCTGCGCAGGGTTGCGCACACGCCACAGTCACCGACGGCACGGGCTGCGACGACGGCGACAAGTGCACGGCCGGCGACAAGTGCGTTTCGGCTGCCTGCGCGGCCGGCGCCAACGTCTGCCCCTGCAAGATCGATGCCGATTGCGCCGCTTCCGACGACGACAACCTCTGCAATGGCACCATGGCCTGCGTGTGGGGCCCGTACGCGACCCAGTGCGTCCCCAAGCCCGGCAGCGTCATCGTGTGCGACCCGGCGGCAGACACGACCTGCACGGTCGCCAGTTGCACACCCAAGACCGGCCAGTGTGCGCCGGTCGCCCTGGCCGACTCGACCGCCTGCGACGCGGACGGCAGCATTTGTACCCAAAACGACGCCTGCAAGGCCGGGAAGTGTACGGCCGGGGCCGTGGCGGTCTGCGACGACAAGAACCCATGCACAGACGACACCTGCGACAAACTCAAGGGTTGCAGCTACTTGCCCAATACGGCCCCGTGCGATGCCGACGGCAGTGACTGCACAACAAGCGACGCCTGCGCTCAGAAGGTGTGTCTGCCGGGTGCGCCCAAGGTCTGCAACGACGGCAACCCGTGCACTGTGGACCAATGCGATCCGAAATCGGGTGGCTGCAACTTCAAGGCCTTGCCCAAAGACGGAACGCCCTGCGACGCCGACGGCAACGCCTGCACCGAGGGCGACCTCTGCAGCAACGGCACGTGCATTGCCGGCAAGCCGCTCAACTGCGACGACAGCAACGTCTGCACCGCAGAAACCTGTGACCCCAAGCTCGGTTGCACGCAAGTGCAGCTTGCGGTCAGCTGCGATGCCGACGGCGACTTGTGTACCTCGGGTGACAAATGCAAGTCGGGCGCATGCGTTGCCGGACCGACAACTGCCTGCAACGACAACCTGTTTTGCACCAAGGACTCCTGCAACCCCAAATCGGGGCAGTGCGTGTTCGACGCCACCGCCGCCAGCGGTATGCCCTGCGACGCGGACGGCAGCGTGTGCACCGAAAACGACGCGTGCCTGGCCGGCAAGTGCGCCGTCGGCAAGGAGGTCAACTGCGACGACCAGAACCCGTGCACCACGGATGACTGCGCCGTCAAGAGCGGCTGCACCCATACCAAGCTGGCGGACGGCGTGGGTTGTGGCGCCGGCAAGGTCTGCAAGACGGGGCAGTGCAAGGTGGCTTCTCCTTGCAATGCCGGGCTGGACGTGACGTTTGGCGGGCCGGGCTCGGACGGCGGCTTCAAGGTCCTGGCGCAGGGCGGAGGGTTTGTCGTCGCCGGCTATACCTCCTCCGGCCCGGCGGCGCTCCAGGGCTGGCTGGTGCGGGTGACGCCGGCCGGCAAGATCCAGTGGTCGACGGTCGTAGGGTCGGGCACCGCAACGAGCGGACTGAACGACGTCGCGTCCCTCGCTGGGGGTTTCGTGAGCAGCGGATCCACCACCGGAAAGGGCGCTGGCGGGGCCGATGCGTGGTTGGTGCGTTTTGACGCGACCGGCGCCGTGCTGTCAGAGACGACCTTCGGTGGCGCCGATGACGACCACGGGTCGGCCGTTCAAGCCATGGCGGATGGCGCGGTGATCGTCGGCCGGGTGGGCGTCGCCGCACCGCAGGGCCTGGTCGGCAAGGCGGACAACTCTGGAGGCAAGTTGTGGTCGACGGTGATCGGCCCCGGTGCGTTCCGCGCAGTGGCACTGGCCAGCGGGGGCGTGGTCGCGGCCGGCCACGTCACCAAGCCGGGGACCGCCGTGATCAGCGGCGGTTGGCTGGCCAAGGTCGACAGTCTGGGCAAGGTGACCTGGCAAAAGGTGCTGGGCGGTGCCCAGGACGAGGTGTTGGCCGTGGTCGCCCAGGCTGATGGCTACGCCTGCTTTGGATCCAAGCTGTGGCGCGTCGACCTCAACGGCAACCTGTTGTGGCAGCGCAGTCTCCCTGGGGTCGGGCCGCTGGCCGACGCGATCGCCACACCCACGGGCTACGCCACCGTCGGCACGTCGACCATCACCAGCATGGAGAACTGGCAGTTGCAGTTTGCCGCTTTCGACGGCAACGGCACGGTGCTTGTCACGCGGGAGATCGGCATCACCAATTCAGAGCACGGCTGGGGCCTGGCCTTGCTTGCCGACGGTTACGTCGCCACGGGTCAGAGCGCTGGAAACCTGTGGGTCGTGCGCACAGACCCGTGGTTCGCGACGGAGTGCACGACCAGCGGCGCGTGCGCCGACCTGTTGCCAGCTGACTGCGCCGACGCAGACCCTTGTACGCTCGACTGGTGTACGGCGGCGGGCGGCTGCGTGCACAAGAAGCCGCCGTGCACATCGGACCCTGCGTGCGCCGCGCTGCCCAAGTGTCCGTGACGCCGAGGCTCAGGGATTGAAAAAAACAACTCGATCGCTCTCACATCAAAAAGGAGCCGCGAGTCGGGCCTTTGGTCCGCGAGCTGGCGACCCTCCGAGCAAGCAAACGGCCCCAAGGAATGATTGTGCAAATCACTTCCCGGCCCTCAGGGATTTTGTTCGCGCGCCACGCTTTGCAGGAAGGCCACGAGATCACGCCGCAAATCGAAATGCAGGCGGACCATGGCCACGGGCAAGTTGTCGTGGCTCAGCGTCCCCCACAGCGTCGTGGCGGAGTAGATCGGCCGCATCAAGCTCGGATGCTTGGCCCCTGAGAATTGCAGGACCCTACCGTCGTCCGCGGTGAACTCGAATGCGTAGGCCACGTGGCGCGGCCTGCCGAAGCGCACATGAGCCTGCCCTGCGATGGGTGCGTGACCAACCAGCCGATCGAACGACGCGTGACCGGTCATTTCGGCGTCGAATTCCGCGCTTCTCAGGGCGCTTCGGCTGATGCGCACATGGATGGCGACCTCGCAGACCCTGCGCACGTCGGGCGCATCGACGAGGAAATAGCTGCCGCGCAGGATTTCGGTGAACGCCAAGCTCAAGGGTATCGCCTTCCAGGGTAGGGCGCGGCGCCGGGCCGACGGGTACCGGCGCACACAACCAGCGCGCGGCCGAGCGGATTCCCGCGCGCGCGAGCGGTGCTGGCCGCTCTCACCTGGCGGCCGCCAGGGCGGCGATGGCCTCGCCCAGTCGCGCCTCGTCGAGCGGGCCCAGGTACGCCCGGCCTCGCACCGCAATCACCGGTTCGTCGCCCCAGGCGCAGCATCGGCGCAGCCGGGCGATGGCGTCAAGCGCCGCCGCCGCGCGCCCATCGCCATGGGTGTTGCCGCCAACTTTGGCTAGCACGGCCCGGTCGGCCGGGTTTGCGGCGGCGAAAAGTTGCTCGGCGGCCACGTCAGCGCGCCCTGCCACCGCCGCCGCGATGTACGCCTCGCGCAGGCGCACCGCCGATGCGCCACTGCCCGACGGCGCCAAGCGCAGCCGGATCGCGCGCGGGCCCGGCCGGGTCAGTCGCCGCAGCATGAACCAAGCCGCGCGCGTGGCCGGTTGGCCGATCTCGCCCAAGAGGACCACGTCCGGACCGCTCGATCCGATCGCCGGTATCGCCGCAGCGTCGCCGATCGGCTGGGCTGGACCGAATTGGAGGTCCACCTCTGTGCGCCACTGACCTTGCGCGACGATCACATCGTACACCCGGCTTTGCAACGGCTGGCTCGCCAGGCGATCGCGCCCCTCGCGCGCTGCGGCCTGCACTGCCTCGCCCAACCCGGCATCGCGGGCCGTGCCGAGCCAACGGCGGCCGTTGACGAAGATCGCGCCCGGAACCGCCTCGACGTGGCGCGCCTGGTCCAATGAGGTACTGAGCCGCACCGCGGTTTCGCCGCTCGCCGCCGTCGCCTGCAGCGCACTGGCCAACTGGGGCGGCGCGCCGGCCAGCGCGTTAGCCACCTCGGCCGGCCCGGGTGGTGGTGCCCGGTCCCACAAGAGGACGAGCCGCGGCAGCCGATCCGGCGCCTGGGTGGCCACGGCCAACAGCGACCCCGCCATCGCCGCACCGGCCTGACCGCTCGACGGCTCGGCGAGCCAGTGCACGGCCAGCCGCGTTTCTGGGCCCGCGAGCGGCAGCAGCGCGGCGATCTGGGCGACGGTCCACGGCACGGCCGGGCTGGCGAACGCCACAAGCGTTGCCGGCGCGTCTTGGGCGCCTGCGACGACGTCGATTGCGCGCACGCCCACGCGCCACCTTGCCCCCAAGGCGCCGGTCGATTTCACCTGGCCACGGTCATGTGCCGACCGCATTGCGTCGTACGCGGGGATGAATTCGGGCGCCTCCAGCAGCATTCGCGCGCGCTCGACGTCGACGGCCAGGCCGAATTCGGCAGCCAGGGCAGCGGACTGGTGGGCAGCGACAGCCAACGTGTCGCGCATGGTCTGGTACGCGAGGCCGCCTGCCACGCCTTTGCCGTTGACCAACACGGAGGGCGTAGCCCGCACACCAAAGGCCAAGGCGGATTGCTTTTCGGCCTCAAGGGTCGAACCCAGCACAGCCGCTCGCGCGAGCAGAGTGGCCGTGTCGAGGCCCACAGCGACCAGCGCTCGTTCGACTGCGGGCCGGTCCGCGCCGCCTGTGGCATACAGGGCGTCGACGAACGCCAACTCGCGCCCGATTTCACGGGCTGCGAGCGCCACTTGCGCCGACCAGGCCGCGTGCGCGTGGGCACTGTTGGGCAGTTGCTGAATTGCCACGCGAACACAGGGCGCTTCACTTGCCGCGCGCACCGTGTCAGGCCACGCGCGCTGGCAGTGTGGGCACTGCAGGTCGAGGAAGACCCGCAGGACCGTCGAGCCGTGTGCACATTGCCCGTCGGCGTGGGCGGCGGGCCCAAGAAGGGCGCTGGCGACCAACGAAAGGGCCGCCGCGTGGGCTCGGATCAGCGCGGGACGGACCAACGGATCACCTGGAGCGGTGGCGCTCGGCCGATGCGAGAGGACGGGCGGCCGCCTGGTCGATCAGGGCGACGGCAAAAGGCGCCGCATCGCGACGCGGAAGGTGTCGGCGGAAAAACTCTGCGGCTTGAAAAGGTGACCGTTGATGAACACGGTCGGCGTACCGAGCACCCCGAGCTTGTCGCCCAGGGCCTTTGCCGTCTCGACGGCGCTGGTGTGGCTGCGGTCCGCCAGGGCCTTGTCGAGCTTTCTGAGGTCCACGCCTGCCGCCTTGGCCCGCTCGCGCAGGACGGCGTCGTCGAGCCGGTCGTTGTTGGCCATCACGGCCTTGTGGAATTCCCAGAACTTGCCTTGCGCCTGGGCCTCCCTGCCTGCTTCTGCGAACCGCTGCGCCAACGGGTGGATCTTGGCGTTGGGCCAGTCAACCCACGACACCTTGACGCGTCCGGGGAATTCCCCTTCGATCGCCCGGATGTGCGGGTCGAGGCGCGCCGAGAACGGGCACTGGAAGTCCTGGAAGGTCACGATGTGGATCGATGCGCCGATGGGGCCTCGCGTCGGGGTCTGGGCCGGCAGATCGATGGTCTTGGCTTCCGGTTCCAGCGAATCGAGCAGTTTGCCCTTCGCCGTCGCTGCCTCGTACACCTTGTCTGGCGCGGTGCCCGCCTTGACCAGCTCCTGCGCTGCGGCAATGGCGGTGTCGATGATTGGCTTGAGAAAGGTCTCGTCCTTGGCACCCACGACCTTCTTGCCGTTGATGTACAGGTTGGGCGTACCCCGCGCGCCGAGCGCAGCGGCCTGGTCCACGTCAGCTTCGATGCGCTCTCGGGCGCCGTGAGCTGCCATCGCAGTCGCGAACTGCGCCTTGTCCAGCCCGACCGTGGTGGCAGCATCGGCCAGCCCCGCGGCGTCGAGTCGGTCCTGGTGCTGCAGCAGGTGATCGTGCATCTCCCAGAACTTGCCCTGCGTGCGCGCAGCCTCCAACGCTTCGGCTGCGCCCATGGCATGCTCGTGCGTGGGCAGCGGATTGTGTTTGAACACCACGCGCAGGCGCCCCTTGTAGTCGTCCACCAGTTTGCGCAGGGTGGGCCGCAGTTTCGCGCAGTAGGGGCATTGCATGTCCTCGAAAACCACCGCGGTCGCCAGCGCGGTTTCCGGTCCCAAGCGAGGATCGTCGGGGCGGATGATGGCGCGCCAGACGGTGGTGGGGTCGTCGGCGGTCGGCGTCGGCATCTCACCAATCTGGACCGCGGCGCCACCTGCGGGCGCGGCCTGGATCTGCGCCGACTCAATGCCTGACGCGCGGGCCACCTTGGTCGGCACGTCGGCCTTGGGCGGTGCCTTTCCGTCGTACAGCATGCCCAGGTACTCGACGGCGCCCTTGGGGTTCCCAGCGGCGACCATCGCGCGCAACAGGCCAGCAGAGGGCGTACCGGCTGCGGTGAGGCCCGCGGCTTTGGTGACCTCCTCCGCGATCTTGCGCTCCCAGAATTCCTGTGGCTGCGCGCCCTGATACAGCGATCCATTGACCACGAACGACGGCGTTCCAGACACCCCGAGCGCCTTGGCGATACCGGCATCGCGAACGATGGACGCCCAGGTTTCCGCGCTATCCATGTCCGCGACGAATTTCTTGGCATCCAGGCCGGCCTCCACCGCCCACGCAATGATCGATTCGCGGGATACCGACTTGGCTTCCATCATCGTGGCGAAGAACTTGAAATACGCCTTGTGTCGATGGGCCGCAACCGCTCCGCGGGCCGCCGCCACGGCGTTCGGGTGGACATCAAGGGGCAGGTTGAGGAAACGGAACTTGACGTGTTCCTTGTGCTTTTCCGAGAGGTCGAGCAACCCTTTTGCAGCGCCGCGTGTGTAGGGGCACTCGAAATCCACGAACGCCAGAATCTCGGTCTTGGGTTCGGCCGGACCGCGGTACGGTGTGTCGATGCCAGGGGTCGCCTGAACGGCGGGCCCCGTCGGAGGCTTCTTGCCACAACCGATCAGAGCCGATGCGGCGATGGTCGCGATCACGCAGGTGGCGACCAGCGTGCGCCTTCCGCGGCGCCGACCGCCGGAGCCAGGGCTCGATGCATCCATGATGTTCATGCGTTTTCCAGACACGGTCGCTCCACCGGGGCAGCTGCCAGGGTGCGACAGGTTAGGCGGCCGATCGGCCGGGATCAAGGCGGGGCGCGTCGTTTTCCCGCGCGCAGGCGCACTGCCCCCACTGTCACTCGATCGGCCATGAGTCTGGGATGCTGAGCACCGGGCACCGCGCGTGCTTGACCACATGCTCCGCAACGCTGCCCAACAGCGTATTGCGCACGTGGTCGCGACCGATGGCGTGGATGACGATGAGGTCAGCCTTGCACCGATCGGCGTAGGCCATGACCGCGGACCCTGGTTTGTTGTCCTCGATGAGTTGCCAGTAAGCCGGCACCTTGGAGATGGTGTGCGCGGCGTCGCTCAGCCTGGCCTGCATCTTGCTGCGCAGCGTGTACTGCAAGTCCTTGGGCAGCAGGATTTCACCCTCCGGGGTTTCCAACTTCTGTGCATGCACGGGCGCGATCACGTCCACAACGTCGACGCGCCCGCCCAGTTCCACGGCCACCGCCTCGGCGGCGCCCATCGTGTGCTGCCACGGCCCGGAGAAATCAATCGGGTGCACGATCCTGCGGCAGGCCTCGAACTGCGGCGCGCGTTCGCCGAACTGCTCGTTGACGGACATCACCGGCACCTTGCTGTCGCGCAGCAACCGCGCCGTCGGTGACCCCAAGATGCGGCCCGTGAACTCCTGCAGGCCCTGCGTTGCCACCACGGCGAGGTCGGCCCTCAGTTCGACGACCACGTCGATGGCCAGATCGAACGTCGAGCCCACGCGCGTCTCGATGGCGACCTCCAGGCCCGCCGCAGCGAGCTCGGTGGCCCACGCGCGCAAGGGCGGCAACACCCGCTGCCGATCCGCCTCGTCGATCACGGAGCGCATCTGGGCCGCGTCGCCGCTCAGGCTGAAAAGCTCGCTCGACCCGCGGAAGGCGTGAAAGATCGTGACCTTGGATCGGAACTCCCGCGCGAACGCGCACAGCGGCGGAAACGCGAGCCGCGTGGACTCGGACAGGTCGGTCAACAACACGATGTGGTCGAACATGGAACTCCTGCCGCCGGAACACCGGCCGCGGGACACCATGATGCGCCGGGCAGCGTTGCGCGGCAACCCGTGCGCTCGTTGGCTTTCCGCGGGCGGCTTCCGGTTCGAAGGGTGTTGCTGCGTGAAGCGCCTGCTCCGCTTTCTACGTCAATCCCCCATCAACACACAGTGAAAAGTCGGCGATAATGCAAATTGACAACCGTGCCGTGCCGGAAGTACAAATCGCACCGCTCCGGGCGGTCGCGCGCCGCCCCCATTCGTCGATCCAACCCCTCGGCCTCGCCTTCTTGACTGCGGGCGCGGCCCGGCTGAACGCGCACGTGACCGCACCCGCCCCACTGCAACGCGCAGGCCGCCGGATGCAGGCGGCGCTCCGCCCGCCTCCGCGCGGTCCAAAGGAACCCCATGAAGCTCAAGATTGTTTTCGCCACGCTGGCCTTGGCGCTCGCCGCCGCATGCTCGTCTTCTGCCAAGAAGGAGACCGCCGCACCAGCGCCCGCGCCCGCCAAGGCCGGATGTAGCGCAGACGCCGAATGCGCGTCGGCCGGGCCCTGCGCGAAGTGCGTTTCCGGTGCGTGCAAGCCGGTGTTCGGTCCCGACTGTTGCGACAGCGACGCAGACTGCGGCAACCCGGCGCTGCGCTGCCGCGCCAACAAGTGCAAATAGCGCGAAGACGCGATCGACAGCCCACGGTCATCTGAACGTCCGGAGATCGGGGGGTGGCCGTTCTGCCTCTCGCCGGATGAACGCTCGGGATTCCGCACAGCACCGTTGGACGGAATCGCATTCGCTACCCAAGGCCGGCGGGCATTGGGGGGCGGGCCGGGATTTCCCCGCGCAATGAGAAGTCCTGCGCCCGCCTTGAGATCGCCTGCCCTGCTGGAGGAACGATGATCCCCGGAACCTGCAAGAATTCGCCCGATCTGGCCGTATCCCATCGCTATCCGCCCGCCCGTAGCGGCGTCTGTTCGGTCCTGCGGCGCGGTGCGTTTCGTATCGGCTTGGCACTGACCGGCCTGTGGATCACCGCGTGTGGCCCCGCGTACCCCAACTGCAGCAATGACGACCATTGCAAGCAGAAGGGCGAATACTGCCTGAACAACAAATGCGCACAGTGCCGCGTGGACGCCAATTGCCCGGGCGGCGACACCGACAAGTGCGTGGCGTGCCAGGCCGGCGCGTGCGGCCGCAAGGCGGACTGTTGCAGCAGCAACCTGGACTGCGGCCCGGGCAAAAAGTGTGCTGGCAACAAGTGCATCGCACAGTGCGTCGGCGATGCGGACTGCGCGGCGGGAATGAAATGCCAGGCCGGGGCCTGCGTGGCGGGCGAAGCCGGCACGGTCGCCGAGGGCGGCGGATGCAAGGCCGATGGTGATTGCGGTCCCGGCCTCAAGTGCAAGGACGGCAAGTGCCTGGACGCCAAGGGAGCGTGCGGCCTGGCGCCCATCTACTTCAGCTTCAATGAATACGCGTTGAGCGACGCGGCGCAAAACGGCATCTCGGCCAACCTCAAGTGCCTCAAGGAAAAGAACGTCAGCCAACTGACGATCGAGGGCCACTGCGATGAGCGCGGCACCGACGCCTACAACATGGAACTTGGCACCAAGCGGGCCCGGGTGGTCAAGGAGTTCGTCTCCAGCGCCGCCCCCAAGGTCAAGGTCAAGACCATGAGCTTCGGCAAGACCAAGCCCGTGTGCAGCGAAGACGACGAGGGCTGTTGGGGCCGGAATCGTCGAGCCGAGTTCCGTTCGCCCGAAAAATAGCCGGCCCCAATGTGTTGGTCCCTGGCACCCGGCGGAGCGCGGCTCGCATGAATGTTCGGGTTCTTTGGCGATTCGCAGCCTTTTCGACCCTGCTCGCCGGCCAGCAGGGTTGCGTGGCCACGCGCGCACAGGTCGTTGCGGTCGAGGACCGGGTAGGCAAGCTTGAGAAAGCGCACGCCGGCGTTCTGGTCACCGCCGAACGCGAGACCAAGCGGATGCAGACGCTCGCGACCCAGGTCGAGGAGGCGCACACGCAACTGCGCGAGACACTCGCCAGGTCCGGGGCCAGGCTCGCCGAGATGGACGCCAAGCTCGCCAAGACCCGCGGTGAGCTCGAGGTGCTGTCGCATCGCCTGGCGACGATCGAGAAGACCGGGGGCGCTGCGGCCGAATTGGTCGCGGACGTGCGCCGCCGCCTCGACCAGTTGGTGGCCGATCTGCGCGATCGGGCCGGCATCGCGATTCTGGCGCTGCCCGCCGACCTGCCCGGCGACGGGGACGGGTTCGCCAAAATGGCCGAAGACAAGCTCGTCGCCAACGATGCCCGCACAGCGGCCGCCGTGGCCGTCGAGTGCGTCAAGCGCTACCCGAACTCCGAAGCGGCCGGGCGGTGCGCCTTCGTGCAGGCGCGCATCGCCGTCCAGGAGGCGCGATTCGATCAGGCCACCCGGATCCTGCAGAGCATCCACGACAGCCTGAACGGCAAACCCGTTCCCATCGTCGGCGAGGCTTTGCTCGAAATCGCCCGCATCCTCGAGCTGCAGGGCCGCTGCGCCAACGCCCAGAAAGTGCTCAAGTACATCATCAGCGACATGGCGAAACTGAACGCGGCCAAGACCGCCAAAGACCTGCTCGCCTCGTCGCCGGGCCGCTGCAAGGAGGGTACAGGACCAGCGGTCAAGGGGTCGGGCCCGGAACCGAAGGCACCGGAACCGAAAACTGCGCCCGATGCCAAGGCGCCAGACGCGCCGACGCCCCCAGAGCCGAAGCCTCCAGAAGCGAAGACCCCCGGCGCGAAGGCGCCAGAGCCGAAGCCAGCGGCGCCGGGCGCGGGGTCCGATGACCCCAAACCCAAGTCCGACGCGGCACCTGGCGCACCTGCTCCCAAGCGTGCGACCGTGATCGGCCCCGACGGCGAGCCAATTCCGGCGCTGGTGACGTTTCCGTAGTCCACCGCGATGGCCGCACACGACGACCCGGTGGCGCTGACCGGACCGTGGCGCGCCATCGTCGTCGGCGGCGGCCACGCAGGCTGTGAAGCGGCCTTGTGCCTCGCGCGCTGCGGCATCGAAACCCTGCTGCTGACCCAGAACGTCGACCGCATCGGCTGGATGTCCTGCAATCCGTCGATTGGCGGCATCGGCAAGTCGCACCTGGTCGCGGAGATCGACGCACTGGGGGGCCTGATGGCGCAGGCTGCCGACGCCGCCTCGGTGCACAGCAAGTGGCTCAACAGTTCTCGAGGCGTCGCCGTGCGCGCACTGCGGGCCCAATGCGACAAACTCGCCTACGCCACGGCCGTTCGCAGAGCCGCCGAGGTCGCGCCTCGGTTGTCGATCAAGCAGGCCGATGTGCGCGGATTGTGGCTGGACGGCGAGCGATTGCGCGGCGTGGTGACGACCAACGGTCTCGGGTTCGCCGCCGAGGCGGTGGTGTTGACGACGGGCACGTTCCTCGATGCCGTGCTGCATACCGGACTGCGCAAAGAGGCGGGCGGACGCATGGGCGATACTGCGTCCCACGGACTGGGCGAGCAACTGCGGGCCGTCGGTGTGGCCACGCTTCGCCACAAGACGGGCACCTGTCCCCGGGTTGCTGGCCGCACCATCGACTGGACGGCAGTGCAAGCGGATCCAGGGCTCGATCCGCCGCCGCAGATGTCGCGAAATTCGCCCGGCGTCGCATTGCCGCAGATGCCGTGCCATGTGACATGGACGAACGCGTCCACGCACGCCGCCATCCGCGCCAACCTGGACCGGTCGCCGATGTACTCGGGGGTCATCGCCGGAACAGGACCGCGCTATTGTCCGTCGATTGAGGACAAGGTCGTGCGCTTTGCCCACCACGACAAGCACTACCTGTTCCTCGAGCGCGAGGGCTGGCAGACCGACGAGGTGTACGTCAGCGGCCTGTCGACGTCGCTGCCTGCCGACGTGCAGGTGGAGATGGTGCGTTCCCTACCGGGCCTGCAACGGGCTGAAATCGTACGCTTCGGCTATGCCGTGGAATACGATGCGGTCGACGCACGCCAACTCGGCCGTGACCTGCAATTGCGGGCGCTCCCGGGGTTGTACCTTGCTGGTCAGATCAATGGCACCAGCGGCTACGAGGAAGCTGCGGCCCAGGGCCTTGTCGCGGGGCTGAACGCGGCGGCCCGCCTTCGCCGCCAGTCGCCGGTCCTGTTCGATCGTGCACACTCGTACCTGGGCGTGATGGTGGACGACCTGGTGACGCAGGGTGCCGAAGAACCGTACCGCATGTTCACGTCGCGTGCAGAGCACCGCCTGGAATTGCGCTGGTCGAACGCCGATCTGCGATTGACGCCGCTCGGCCGGGAAGTGGGGGCGGTCGGCGACGGGCAGTGGCGGCGCTTCGTGCAGCGCAGGGAGCGACTTGACGAGGCGCGCGACCGCCTGAATCAAATCGCGGTCCGGCCCAGCCGCGCCGAAATGGCGGCCATCGAAGCCCTGGGCTGTGGCGCCCTCTCGACGCCGGCGACGCTGGCGCAGTTGCTGTGCCGCCCGGCAGTAGGCTGGTCGCAGATCGAGCCCTGGTGGCCGAGCGATACGGCACATGGACCGCTGGACGACGACGACCGCGAAGAACTGGTCACCGAGGCTCGCTATGGCGGCTACGTCGAGCGCGAACGCCGACGCCAGGCGCGGACCGGTCGAATGGAACTCCTGCCGATTCCGCCCGGTTTCGATTTTTCGCAAGTGGGCGGATTGTCGGCCGAGGTGGTCCACAAGCTGGCGCTCGTGCAGCCGGAAACGCTCGGTCAGGCGGCCCGTGTTCCCGGCGTGACCCCGGCCGCTGTCCAGGCCCTTGGCTTCGCGCTGCGAAAGTACGAGCAAGGCAGCGCTCGGCCCCCCTGACACGGCCCGCCGCAAATGAAAAAAAACGACCCCCGCACGGCGCTCGAAGGACTCGGTCGATTCGACCTTGACCGACACCGTGCGGGGGCGATGATGTCCGGGTTGTTTCTGGCGGCTGAATTCCTTGCGGGAATTGCCCCAAGTCAGCGATCCGGGCTTTGCCGCGTGGGACGGCGGTTCAGGGTTGCCCCGTCGGCCACCGCCTCGCGCGCCTCGAGCAGCCCGGACCGGGCCCATGGGAGCCGCTAGCGCAACATCACCTCACCGGTCGAAAGGGTGCCGCCGAAGCGGCTCTGCATGTGACTACAATCGCAATGCACTGGATCACCTCCTTTGGACCGGCAAGATGCACATCTCGGAAACCTACCGCGGGGCGCTCGCGACGGTGCCGATCCGCCCGCGTGCCCCTGCCCCCGGCTGGCGACCCGCCTACCGAGGGATGTCGGGTGGTGAGCCCGACCGGTATCGGCGTTGCGAAGGCGCCGAGTGACCGGTCGCAAGCATAGGCACGCGCCCGATCGTCCGCAAGTTTGGTCGAGCCGGTAGGACATGCTATGACGGTCGCCGCGAGGGCCGCGTCCCGCGCTGCCGAGGGCCGCGATGTTGTGGGGGAATCGCCCGGACGGCGCGCCGGTTCGCGACCTGTCGCCGATGCGCAGGCTGATGCCTTTGTTGATGCCGCTGCGCAACAGCGCCGTGGTCTATCATCAGCAGCGCCTCGATCTGACACACACGCTGCCCTGGTTGGCGCAGCGCAGCGCCGCCACGGGCGTCCGGACCACCCTGTTTCACCTCGTGCAGTTTGGCCTGGTGCGCACCCTGGTGGAGCGGCCGGAACTGCATCGATTCGTCGCCGGCGGACGCATCTACCAGCGCACCCACCTCGAACTGGCGTTTGCCGTCAAGAAGCGCATGGACGACAAAGCGCCCCTCACGGCCGTCAAGGTGCGGTTCCTTGCCACCGATGGCTTCGCCGATGTCGTGGCCAAGGCCGACGGGGTCATCACCTCTGGGCGCGGCGAATCGCTCTCGCCTTCGGAGAAGGAAATGAAATTGGCGACGATTCTGCCGTTGTGGCTGCTGCGCGCGGCCATCGGTCTGCAGCGGCGGCTGGACGCATGGAACCTGCTGCCAGCCGCGGCGACGGCGCACGACCCGTTGTACAGCAGCGCCTTTCTCGCCAACCTCGGGTCGATCGGCTTGCCTGCGCCGTTCCACCACCTGTTTGACTGGGGCACCGTGCCGATCTTCGTGGTGGTGGGCCGCGCGCAGAAGGCGCCATGGGTGGACGACGCGGGCGCCATCGTGGTCCGCGATACCTGCGAATTGCGCTACAGCTACGACGAGCGGGTGGCCGACGGGCTGTACTGCGCGAAGAGCCTTGAGATCCTGCGCCACATGGTCGAGCGGCCCGATCTGGTCATCGGCGACGGTTGACGGTCAGGGCAGGACGCCATCACTGGACGTCGTGAAGCGGGCGTCCCGGGGATGAGGGCGCGGTGCAGGCGAAGTCCTTCAGCTTGCCAAACGGTTCTGGCGACGCAGTCAGTCCACAGCCAGCACGTCTTCGCGGCCCGGCCCGGTCGACAGCATGGCCAGCCGCGCGCCAAGCTCCCGTTCGAGCAACGCAATCAGCCCACGGCAGCCAGCGGGCAGCGCGTCGAGGCTGGTCGCGGCGCTCAGGTCGCCGTCGAATCCCTCGAACTCGACGTAGTGCATCGACCCATCGGTTTGCTCCTCCACCGCGACGCGCAAGGGACCCAGTCCGGCCAGTACGTCGAGCTTGGTCACCGCGACGTGTGTGAATTCATTCATAGCGAACGCGCGCTTGAGCTGAACGAGGTCCAGCCACCCGCAGCGCCGCGGCCGGCCGGTCGTGGCGCCGTACTCTTGACCCTTTTGCCGCAGGCGTTCGCCGGCCTCGCCGTGCAGTTCGGTCGGAAATGGGCCATGGCCCACGCGCGTCGAATAGGCCTTGACCACCCCGATGCGGCGCTGGAAGGTCATGTGGACGCCGAGGCCGCCGAGCGCCCCCGCCACCGTGGTGTTGGACGACGTGACATACGGGTAGGTGCCGTGGTCGATGTCGAGCAGCACGCCCTGGGCGCCCTCGAACACCATCGGGCGGTCGGCGCGCCGCGCCTCGACCAGCACCGGAACGACGTCGCGCACATGGTCGCGCAGTTCCACCCCGGCGGCCCGCAACAAGGACCACTGCTCGTCGAAATCGGGCAGGCTGGCGCCCGGGTACAGCGCCCGCGAGACCGCGCCATGGAACTCGGCTTGTGCCCGCAGGTTGGATTCGAACGTGCCGTCGCGCAGGTCGCCCAGCCGGATCCCGATGCGGCGGGCCTTGTCGGCGTAGGCCGGGCCGATGCCGCGGCCGGTCGTGCCAATCTTGGCGCCGGAAAGCTGGTCGACGGTCCGGTGCCACGCGGTGACGACGTGGGCATTGTCGGCCAAGAGCAAGCGGTCCGGGGCGACAGCCACGCCGGCCTTGCGCAAGCTGTGGATCTCGTGGAGCAGCGACGTGACGTCGATGACACAGCCGCCGCCGATGAGGTTGACGCAGTTCGGCCGCAAGATGCCCGACGGAATCAGGTGTAGCACGAATTTGTCGCCGCCGACCCAGATGGTGTGGCCGGCGTTGGCCCCGCCCCCAAACCGCACCACCAGATCTGCGCCGGCCGACAACACGTCGACGACCTTGCCCTTGCCTTCGTCGCCCCACTGCGCGCCGATGACGATGGTTGCCGGCATGTGGACCTTGCAGCGCCGCGCGGGCGGCAAAGGGCGCGAACCCTACACAGGCCGCGCTCTGCCGACAAGGCGCAGCGGCGCCGCGATCGCGACGTGTTGCACGCTTGTCACAGCAAAAGGACGGGCGGCTACTTGTACGACTCGCGCCCTACCGCGCCCGCCACAACGTCCTCGACCTCGTAGCGCAACGGCCACGCGGCATTGCCAAGCCACGCCTTGACTTGGTCGGCGAAAAACGGGCTGTCGGTCAGCCCGGACTGGCCGCCCGGAATCACGTTTTCCCCGGTAGTCTTGGTCGGCGTGAGCGCGATCGCCATGCGGAAAACCGGCCCTGAGCCATAGCCCTTGTTGAAGATGCCGCCAGCCGCGTCCACCGCGAATGCGTCGCCGGGTCGAGGGAATTGTTCAAGGTCAGCGCGCGGATCGCCCGGCAGGTACTTGTCGGCCAGCGGCAGGATCGTCGGCGTGATTGAGAAAAGGTTGGCGATGGGTGCAAACTGGTCGTTGCCGCTCAAGAACTTGGCGAGGATCGACTCGAAGCGCACGCCGTGGCGCATGCCCCACACCCACTTGGCCGGGTCGGGACTTCCGAAGCCCTTGTCCTTGCTGGCCAGCACCTCCAGGCCTTGCTTCAGCGCCAGCACGACCACCTCATCCGACCGCTCTACCGGGGCCGTGCTGAGGATGTCGAAAAACGCCGATTCCAGGGTCTTGGGATTCCACGACAAGAGCTTGCCCGGGTTGCCGGGACCGCGGCCTTGCCACATGAACCACATGGCCCGTGTGCGCGCGTCGGCCCCCCAGGGCTCCCATAGGTCCAGGCCCTCGTCGTCCACGGTCAGCGCGACGGCGCGGTCCATCCAGGCATTGAAAATCGACGTCGCGATCGCGTGGTCGACCTCGCCCGGGGTCACCTTGTGGTAGAACGTCTCGACGCCGGACAGCGCCGGGGCACCCGCCTTGATCCACGCGTCGAGGCGCTTGACCACGTCGTCCAGCACGGCAGGGGTGATCGACGCGGCGAGCTGCACAGCGCGCAGTTCGTCGGGATCGGGGTCGCCCTTGGTCGCCAGCGCCTTGATGTCGGCCAGGGCCTTGAGGAACATCGGCCCGAAGTCTTGACCGAGCCGGCTGTGGTTGTGCGCCTGGACCTGGCCCATCTTGGCGATGTCGGCGTTCTTGCCGGCGACCATGGGCTTGAGCGCCTCGGCGATCGAATCGGCGCGGTAGCCATTGGCCCACGGACCGCCGATGTAATGCTTGTCGTTCCACAGGTCGTTGTCGGTCGACAGGTTGCCGGGGTCGTTGTTGCCGGTGACGACAAAGCCCTGCGGCGGGTTGACCGACTGCGGGTACGCATCGAACGGCACCACGCAGCGCATGGGGTCAGCCCCCTTGGACTCATCGACCGTGCCGTCGGCGAGCGTCGGAATCTCAAAGCCCGTGTAGAGCGTCCCGTCGATGAGTTGCTTGGGGTCCGCGCCAGGCTTCCACTTTCCGCTGGCGTCGCGCGGCAGGTGCTTTCGGCACGGCACCGCCTGGTAGCCGGTATAGAGCGCGTTGCCCTTGCTGTCGGCGGCGACGATGTTCTGCGAGTACGCCACCAACTTGCGCGTGTGGTCGCGCAGTTGCCACACGTCGGCCGAATGGCCGAAGCCGTCGACCGCCGCGACGATGTTGGGCTTGTCCAGTCCGGTGAAGTCGAAGGCGATGCCGGTGACGACACCGTCGCCGTTCTGGTCCTTGGGCACCACGAACCCGCCGGCCACAGCCACGACGGTCTCGCCCGGCTGCGGTGTGTACTTGGCAGGCATGACCGAGGGCCCCTCGAAATCGGTGAGCCAGCGCCCATCCCAGGTCACGTAGCGCGTCCACTTCTCGGTGCGGCCCTTGCTGCCCAGCAGCTTGACCTCTGCCACGACAAGGGTCTCCTCGACCGCCTTGAGCGGCCTGTCGACCAGCTTGCCCGCCTCCAGATAACGTGTGGCGATCGGTTTGCCGGCCTTGTCGAGCACGACTTGGTCGCGATACCAGTCGGTGATGTCGCCCACCAGCTGCGTCTGCGACCACGCCACGCCGCCGTTGGTGCCGACCGCCAACAGCGGCAGCCCTGGAATCATCAAACCCTTCTGGTGCGTCGCGCCACCGCCGAACACGCGGGTGTCCAACCCAATCTGGTAGAAAAGCGACGGCACCGACAACGGCAAGTGCCCGTCTCCGGCCAGCAATCCGGCGCCGTCCACGGCGCCCTTGCCCGCGACGGCCCAGGCGTTGCTGCCAAAGCCGTCGCCCCGGTCGTGGCCGCTGCGGCGCTGCCAACGCGTGTCGCGGGCCTTGTGCCGCTCGGAGAGTGCCGCGGGCAGCGGCTTGGGCGTCCGCAGCAGGGCTTGCTGCAACCACTGCGCAAGGTCCTTGCCTGCCGGCACCTTGCCTGGCTCTGTCTTGGCCACGGGTTTGCCGTCGAGGTCCAGCCCCGAGCCCGCGGCCGACGATACCGGCTTGATCGGCTTGACCAGGTATTCGATGTCGGCAAGGGCGCCCGCCAGGCGCAGCTCGGCGAGCGGCTTGTCCTTGTAGTGCGCAGGCAGCGCCGCGATCGCCTCGGTGCGGCCGACGTCGTCGGTTTCGTAGCCAAGGTTGTAGACGATGGCCGCCGACGCGCCGGCGACGGACCGCCGGTCCCACTTCTTCATCAGCGACTCGGCCGTGCCGCCGAGCATGCCCTTGGCCATTTTGATTTCAGAGGGCTCTGCTTGCTTGCCCGCGACCACCAGATCGATGTAGGCGTTGATGCCCGCCGCAAACCCATCGTACACGTCGGCCAGTTCGGGCGTCAGGCGCTCCTGCACCGCGTCGGCGACGTAGAGGCTGCCCGAGAGCCGCGCCTCGATGTCCTGCTCCAGCGCAGCGTCGCCAAGCAGTGCCGAGATCTCGCCCAGGCCGAGCCGCCGGGTCAACTCCATCTGAAAGTAGCGATGGCGTGCCAATACGAAGCCGGCCACCACGCTCAGGTCCTTGCGGTTCTTGGCGTAGATGTGCGCGACGTCACCCTCGGTGCGCACGACGTGGGCTTCGGCCGACAGGGGCAGGTCGTATTCCGCCTTGAGCGGCACGCCGAGGATCAGGGCCTGCTTGGCCGAGTTCCCGGCCGTCGTGGCGTCGCCGACCGCATCTCCGCCTGCGGTTCCGGCCAGGTCGCCGGTCGCGTCCTGCGCGGCATCGGCGATGGCAGCGCCCGCGTCGGCGCCCCCAGATTCGGGTTGCTTGCCACACGCGACTGCGAGGGCCATTGCGCAAGCGACGGCACCGGCAAACAGGGGCCAAGAACGGACGGACCGGGAGCACGGTGAGGGACTGGAAAACAATAAGTCGATCACTCTCACATCAGGACCGAGCCGCGAGTCGGACCTTTGGTCCGCCAGCTGGCGACCCACGGAGCAAGCAAACGGGCCCGAGAAATGATTGAGTAAATCATTTCCTGGCCCTGAGACGGGACGGAGCCAAGTCGGGGCAGGATGGGGCAGCTCACGCATGCGACCTCCGCGCGCGGGCCGCAGACGGGCGGCGCCGACGCGCAACGGCGGGCGTTGTACCCGGTTTTGTGTGGCGTGGATAGCGATTTCGCCGCGTGCACACCATCAGCGGGCGCCGAACCACGCACCGGCGACGAGGCCGCACAGGCCGCCCGCCGGGCCGGCGACGAACCAGCCCAGGCACAGTCCCGCCATCGCGCTGGCGAGCGACCGCTCTTCGGCGCTGTCGAGCTCGGACTGTGCGCGTGGCGAGGTGCACGCGTACGCATCGCGCCAGTCGCGCGCGGTGCCAGTGCGATCCTCGGCGGGGCGGCGCACGTGGGAGGAATGCGTGGCCGTGGAGCCGGCGTGCACTGGGGCGAAGGCAGCGGTCGTGGGCGAAGGCACCGGACGGCAAGGCGCTGGGCGCAAGCCCGTCGACCGGAAACGGGGAGCATGCAGGGTCTGGGTATACATGGCGCTTCCTGCGGGGCGTGGAGCGTGGCCCTCGCGGCCTATACTAAACAAATGTTCAGTGCGCGCAAGTTTTTTCGTGAACGCCACCGGTCCCAGCCGCGCCGTTGCTGCATTTGCGCTTCGCCTGCTGCGACGGTTCGTTCGCGCTTGCCACCGGGGCCAGGAAAATGGTGGGATTGCCGTCGTCTCGGCCCGCCGCGCGCGGTGCCGGGGCGCGGCGGCCCGATCGGCTGCCGCGCAGGGCCGCACAGGAACCGCCAGGCGCGCCACACAGCGATGTGGGCGCGCGCGGCAGTTGCTGCGCGGGTTCAGGGGCGCTGGCGGTCGCCTGCACGACGCTGGCGGGCTTGGGTGCGACGACCCACAGCCGCACAGCGCCATTTCGCCGATTCCAAGGGCGCGTCGAAACGCGTCTGCTGTCATCGAGGGCAACCATGAAGCAAGCGATCGTTGGCCGCTGCGCGGCATATCCGATTGGGCGGAACCCCACCGAGCGCGCGAGCGGCGCGATCGCTTGGCTGGCCACCGCCATGGTGTGCTTCGCCGGCTGTGAAGCCGAGGCGCCCGGAGCAGCCACCGCGGCTGGGGCCGACGCGGAGGGGTCCGAGGACGGCGCCCTCGTCCAAGACGACGCTACTGCGACGGACACCGCCGGTACCGACGCCGCACCCGTCGAAGCAGGCGCGGGAGATGCCGCGGTGGGGTCCGACTCGACCGATGCGGCCGTCTTGCAGGACGTCGCACCCGAGACGGCCGAGGACATCGCGGACACGACCGATGGCACAGACGCGGCGAGCCCGACCGAACTGGTGCTGCCGGATCTGCCGGTCGGTGACGCCGACCCGGACGGCATCTTGCCGCCGCCCGACACCGCACTGCCGCCGCCCGACACCGCACTGCCGCCCCCGGATACGGTGCTGCCGCCGCCCGACACCGCGCTGCCGCCCCCTGACACGGCGCTGCCGCCCCCCGACACGGCGCTGCCGCCCCCC
>VGRO01000075.1 GCA_016875335.1 Deltaproteobacteria bacterium
GGCCGGACTAGAGCCCGGTCCCGCAGGGACGCGCCCAGATGCAGCTCTGCGTTGTTCGGCCCCGCTCACGGCAGGCGGCGGTTCGCACGGGCAAATGCGTGATCATCGGCCGGATCTTCTGGACCCCCAATTCGGATCCTCGCCCCCTGCGCCTGGCGCAGGTGATTTCCTTGCGCTGCCGGCGGCTGCTCTGGTATCGTCGCGCTTTGTCGCGCCAAGGTGGCTCAGGGGGGCTGCCGTGCGCGATTTGGCGACTCTGGCCCCCGCACCCCCAGCGGGAAGGCCGGAACGCCCTCGATGTCCACGCCCGGGAGGGGACGCATGCGCACGCCTACCAATGCCACCACCATCGCCATGCAAGGCGTCGTTTGCCGCTCTCGCAGTCGGTGGGGCGCCGTCTCACTCGCCGCGTGCGCCGTGTGGGCCGTCAGCGCGTGCAGCGAGGATGGCGGCGCCACCGATAGCGGCACGGCCGTCGAACCCGACGCGATCGACCCTGACAGTGTCGTCGCCCCCTCGGATGCCCCGGATGCAGGCGCGGATACGGGCGGCGACGCGCCCACGCCGCCGGACACCCCGGCGACCAAGTGCAGTACGGATGCCGATTGCGCCAACTCCGGGCTGGCGGTCAACGCCGACAAGTGCGAGGCGGCCACCTGCAACGTCGGCACGGGCAAGTGCCAGATTGGCTTTGCCAAAGACGGCGCCAAGTGCAGCGACGGCGCCGAGTGCACCGTCAACGACGTCTGCGCGGCCGGCAAATGCGAAGGTGCGGTGCAGTGCGAGTACAAGGACCCGGTCTCCGGCAAACCCAACGCCTGCAAGGTCGGCAAGTGCGCCGACGACGGCACCGGCAAGTGCGAATTCTTCAACTCGACCACCGGTAGCTGCGACGACGGCGACGCCTGCACCGTCGGCGACAAGTGCCAGGTCGGCGGCAAGTGTTCGGGCGAGTTCAAGGCCTGCGCCGACGCCGACAACAACCCGTGCACCTTGGAGACGTGCAATCCAGCCAAGGGCGGCGCCTGCGAGATGGCCAATGCCGCCTCCGGGACGGTATGCAACGACAACAATGCCTGTACGAACAACGATTTGTGCGATTCGACGGGCAAGTGCGCGGGGGCGACCATCAACTGCGCGGCCACCGGCGGTCCGTGTGTGACGGCTTCGTGCGACACCGCCATCGGCTGCATCAACAAGCCGGTGCCGGACGGCAACGCCTGCACGACCAACAACGCATGTTTTGTCGACGGCAAGTGCGTCAAGGGTACGTGCAGCGAAAAGGACGCGCCCGGCGTCAACGACGGCAACCCGTGCACGGACGACAAGTGCGAGGGCGCAGGCCTCTCCAAACCCAAGGTCGACCACCTGCCCATCGACGGCAAGGCCTGCGACGACGGCGAGGCCTGCACGGTCGGCGACAGTTGCGTCAAGGGCGCCTGCAAGTCGAACCCATTGGTGTGCAACGACGGCAACCCGTGCACCCAAGACGCCTGCGACCCCAACAAGTGCGTCGACAACGGCGGCACCAAGATCTGCGGTCAATGCGCCTATCTGCCAGTCAAGGACGGCGCGGCATGCGAAGACGGCGACAAGTGCACCAGCAAGGATGCCTGCAAGGCCGGCAAGTGCCTGGGCGTCGATTTGCTGGCGACCGGCGGGTGCGACGACAAGAACCCCTGCACCAACGACAACTGCCAGCCCGGCGCCGGCTGCATCAACGTGCCGACGGACCCCAAGAAGACCGTATTCTGCGACGACGGCGACCCGTGCACCGAAATCGACAAGTGCTCGGCCAGCAGCTGCAAAGGCGTGCCGCGCGACTGCAAGGACACCGACCCCTGCACCAACGACAAGTGCGACCCCAAGGCCACCGACATCAAGAAGGCGTGCGTGCACGAATCGTACGACGGCCCCTGCGACGACGGCGACAAGTGCACCAGCGGCGACCTGTGCGCGGGCGGCACATGCGCAGGTACCACGGTGGTATGCAACGACAAGAACCCGTGCACCATCGACGTGTGTGATTCGCAGAAAGGGTGCCAGTACAAGTTTGCCGCTGGCGGTTCGCCCTGCGACGACGGGCTTTCGTGCACCGTCAACGACTACTGCGACGCCGGCAAGTGCATCGCCGCCAAGGACGAGTGCAAGGCGTGCGAAAGCGACTCGTACTGCAAGCAATTCGACGACAACGACGTGTGCAACGGTATGGTCAAGTGCATCGACGGCGGCACCAAGGGCAAGGTCTGCGCAGTCCAGGCCGCGAGCGTGGTCAAGTGCGATGCCAGCGGCGACACGCCGTGCAGCACCAACACCTGCAACCCCGACACCGGCGTGTGCGGCGCCATCATCAAGCAAGAGGGGGTGCCCTGCGTCGCCACCGACAAGTGCCTGACCGGCGCCGCATGCAATGCCCAGGGGCAGTGCAACGGCAAGAAGCTGTCCTGCGACGACAAGAACGACTGCACCGTCGATTCGTGCGACCCCAAGGTCGGCTGCAAGTTCGCGCCCAAGGCCGACGGCACCGTATGCGACGACGGCACGCTCTGCACCCCGACCGAAGGCGACAAGTGCACCAAGGGTCAATGCCTCAACCCGACCAACACATGCGCGTGCGCCACCGATCAAGACTGCGCCGTGTATGAGACCAAGGACGGCGACCTGTGCAACGAGAAATACAAGTGTCTGTCGGGCGCTGGCGGCCAGAAGTTCTGCAAGCCGGTCGCAGGCACCGAGACTGTGTGCGACACCAGCAAGGACACCCCGTGCGTGGTCAGCACCTGCGAAAAGGGCAGCGGCCAGTGCAAACCGGTCATCAAAACCGACCAGACCGCCTGCGACGACAACGACAAGTGCACGCTGGGCGAAACGTGCACGGCAGGCAAGTGCACGTCGAACAAGAAACTGACCTGCGACGACAGCAACCCGTGCACCGACGACATCTGCGCGGCCGAGTTCGGCTGTGCATCGGGCCCCAAGGCCACGGGCGCCAAGTGCAACGACAACGACGCCTGCACCACCAACGACGTCTGCAAGGATGGCAAGTGCGTGGGTAACAAGCTCAATTGCGACGACGGCAGCCAGTGCACGCTCGACCTGTGCAGCAAGATCAACGGCTGCACCAACCAGGTCGACGACACCCTGCCCTGCGACGACGGCGACGGCTGCACCGGCAAGGACGTCTGCAAGAACGGCGTGTGCGCCGGCCCGCCGCTCAAGTGCAATGACAACAACCCGTGCACCATCGATGCGTGCAACGGCCAGGGCGGCTGCAAGAACATCGTCATCGACGGCAAAGACTGCGACGACGGCGACGGCTGCACCACCGGTGACACCTGCAAGTCGGCGGCGTGCGTCGGCACGCCCAAGAAGTGCGACGACAGCAACGCATGCACCGCAGACAAGTGCGAAAAGGGCGCATGCGTGCTCCTGGCGCTCGACGGCACGCCCTGTGACGACGGCAACGCCTGCACCGACAACGACAAGTGCGACAAGAAGGGCGCATGCGGCGGCAAGGTGTTCCAGTGCGACACCAGCAACGTGTGCATCGCCTACCCGCAGGGATGCCTGCCCACCAAGGGCTGCCTGAGCGTGCCCAACGACGGCAAGGCGTGCAGCGACAACGACCTGTGCACCTTCAACGACAACTGCAAAGGCGGTGCGTGTACGGGGTTGTCGATCGACTGCAACGACGGCGACGTGTGCACCAACGACGCCTGCGACCCCAAAAAGGGCTGCCAGATCAAGCAGAACACTTGCGACGACGCCAACCCGTGCACCACTGACACGTGCGACAAGGCCAAGGGCTGCCAGCACGCAGTGCTCGACGGCGCGATGTGCGACGACGGCGACCTGTGCACCGACCAGACCCAGTGCCAATCGGGCAAGTGCGTCGGCAAGAAGGTGGTCTGCGACGACAAGAACGGCTGTACCGTGGACAGCTGCGACAAGGCGACTGGCTGCGTGTTCCTGGCCGGCGAAGACACCCAGGTCAGTTGCGACGACAAAAACCCGTGCACCGACGACGGTTGCCAGAAGGGACAATGCGTCGGCAAGCAGAAGACCTGCGACGACGGCAACCCGTGCACCAAGGATGAGTGCAACCCGCTCAAGGGCTGCGTGACCACTGACGTCAGCGAGAAGACTCCGTGCGACGACGGCGACGCATGCACCAAGGACACCGTGTGCCTGGGCGGCAACTGCCAGGGCGGGACCATGGCGTGCGGATTGTGCGCCGTGGACAAGGACTGCGAGATCTTCGACAACAACAACAAGTGCGACGGCAAGTACCTGTGCAAGGCGGGTGCTACGGGCAAGAAAGCCTGCTACTTCGATGCTGCTCCGACGGTCTGCGAGACGATCAATGACACCGCGTGCAAAAAGAACACCTGCCAGCCGCCGACTGGCCAGTGCGTGATGCAGGACGCCATCAACGGCGCCAAGTGCGAAGACGGCCTGGGCTGTACGGTCAACGACGCATGCCAGGGCGGCGCGTGCAAGTCCGGGCCGCCGGCCGACTGCTCGACGTACGCCAACGCGTGCAACAACTCGGAATGCAAGGAGACGGGCAAGCTCGGCGAGTTCAAGTGCGTGGCGCTGCCCAAGGACGGATCGCCCGCGTGCGACGCCGACGCCAACGGTTGCACGGCCAACGACTTCTGCTCGCTCGGCACCTGCGTGACCGGCACCACCGTCGATTGCAGCGGCGTCGCCAAAGAGTGCCAGACCGCATCGTGCAAGAGCACGGGGGCCAGCGCCTTCCAGTGCGTGACCGCCAACGTGGCCGACGGCGGCGCCTGCGAAGACAAGCAACTGTGCACCGACGGCGACTTCTGCAAGGCCGGCAAGTGCCAGCCGGGCACCCAACCTCACGATTGCAGCGAACTGAACAGCACCTGCGCGACCGGTTCGTGTGACAAGACCGGCAACGGCGGCCTGGGCGCGTGCATTCCCAAGCCGCAGAACGAGGGCAAGGCGTGTGACGCCGACAACAACGGCTGCACGGAGAGCGACAAGTGTTCGGCGGGCACCTGCGTACCCGGCGCGCCCCCCGACTGCCAGTCGGCCAGCACCAACTGCGCGGTCGGCGCATGCAAGACCACCGGCGCCAGCACCTTCCAGTGCATCGGCGCGCCCAAGAAGGACGACCTGCCGTGCGAGGCCGACAACAACGGCTGCACCATCGGCGACGCTTGCAAGACCGGCAAGTGCACGGCGGGCAAGGCCATGGACTGCTCGGCCAAAAACAGCACCGACGGCTGCCAGTTGGGTGTGTGCAAGTCCACCGGTCCGTCGTCGGGCTTCTGCGACATCGGGTTCGCCGACAAGGGCAAGGTGTGCAACTCCGACAACAACGGCTGCACCCAGGGCGACGTGTGCAACGGCTCGGGTGCGTGCCAACCGGGCAAGGCCGTCGACTGCCTCGGCGTGACCACGGGCTGCTCGCAGGGCATTTGCAAGCCTACCGGCGCCGACACCTACACCTGCCAGGGCGATCCCAAGCCAGACGGATCGGCGTGCGACGCCGACTTGTCGGGCTGCACCAAGGACGACAAGTGCAAGGCCGGCAAGTGCGAGCCCGGCGCCAAGGTGGACTGCACCGACCCGAAAGCTCCGAAATCACAGTGCTTGTCTGCCATCTGCGTGCCGTCCGGGTCCACGACCTTCCAGTGCGACAACGCGCCCATCAAGAACGGCACTGCGTGCAACTTCGACAGCAGCGGCTGCACGGTCGACGACACCTGCCAGTTGGGCTTCTGCGAGGCCGGCGAGGTGCAGACCTGCGCGACCTTGGCCGGGCTGTGCGCGGACGCGGTATGCAAGTCCACGGGCGACAACAGCTTCAAGTGCGACGCCACGCCCAAGGAGTCGTACCCGATACTCAACCCACCTGTGGACTGCACGCCCGACAAGGTTCCGTGCGCGACGGGCTACAAGTGCACCGTGCTCGACCCCGTCACCAACACGGGCACCTGCACGTCGACCAAGATCGTGTATTGCGACGACAACGAGAAGTGCACCGAAGCAGACTCGTGCGCCAACGGCAAGTGCACGGGCGGCAAACAGAAAGACTGCGATGACAAGGACGCGTGCACGCTGGATTCGTGCACAGCAGGCAAGTGCATCAACACGCCGATCGCGGGCTGCGTCACCTGCCTGAACGAACAATTCGACGCTGAGGAGTTGGCCGGCGGGCCAACCGCCACGATGCTCCCCGGCTGGGCGACCGCCAGCACCGACTCCACCTACGCCAAGTGGACGCACACGCAAACCACGCCGTTTACCGGTATCGGCGCGTTCATGGCCAAATGGAAGGGCCCGTTGGCCGGAGACAAGCCACCGTCCCTGGTCACGGCCTCGTTGCGCCACCGGCGCCTGTACGTCGCGGATTCGGCCGCGGCGACGCTCGAGTTCTACCTGATGACCGAGTTTGGCATGCAGGGCTGCATGGGCGACGACCTCCAGGTGCGCATCAACGGCCTGGTGGTGTGGGAGAAGTGCGACAACGTCCAGGACAAGGACATGGTCCCGGGCACCAAGTACCAGAAGATCACGATCAATCTGGCCAAGTTCTCAGGCATGCCGGTGGATCTGGAGTTCCTGGCCGTGGCGCGCACCGACGCCCAATCGAGCGGCACCATCCACATCGACAGCGTGCGCCTGACCGGCGCGTGCGGTCCGGGCTGCCTCGGGGCGGCCTTTGAACCGCTGATTGAGGATCCGGCAGCCGATCCGGTGGACCTCGTTGCGGCGACCATCCCGCAGCCGTGGCGCTTCGAGTCCACGGCTTCGACCTACGTCAATTTCGTCGCGGCGTCCGCGGCGGGCCACTCCGGCGTCGGCTACCTCAAAGCCGCCTACACGGGCGCTCCGTCGAGCGGCAAGCAGGAGACGGCCAAGATCACCATCCCGAAAGTGGCGGCACAGTCTGGCGACAAGTTCTGGTTCGCCATGCGCGCGCCGACCGTGGGCGACGCCGGTTGTGGCAACGACGATCTGGTGGTCAAGGTGGCCGGAAAAGAGGTGTACCGGCGCTGCAATGCGCAGGCGACGTGGATCACGGTGTCGGTGGACCTACCGGCCAATGCCACCAGCGACGTCGAAATCTCGGTGGTCACCGGCTTTGCCTCGTCGAGCAAGGGCCTATTCGAAATCGACGACCTGGGCGTCGCCGGCAAGTGCCTCTACGCGTGCTTCTGGGCCGATTTCGACACGGGCGCGCTGAGCCAACTCTGGTCGCTGACGGCCGGCGAACCCAACAAGTGGAAACCGTGGGCCCTGTCGACTGACCAGGTCAAGTCGCCGAAGTACTCGGCCTTCAATGGCTATCCGAACCCATCGCAGCCCACGGCGAACACGCAGAACCTGATGTCGACCAAGCTGCCGACGTTCATCCCAGTGGCCGGTCTGACCTACAGCTACGCCCTGAACATGTTTGTGCAGACGCCCAAGTGCCCCGACCCGATCGCGGCTCCAAACATCAAGCCCGCGTTCTCCGGTGTTTCGCTGCGCTGCTATATCGGCAAGCAAACGACGATGCCGTCGGCCAACTCGCCGCCGCCGCCCGGCAACACCCCGACCAACCTTGGCTTGGCCCAGCACTGCGCGAGCACGGTGGGCTGGGAGACGTTCGTCGGCGACATTTCGGACAGCAACTACTTGGGCAAAGACTGCAATCTGTCCATCGGCACAGCGGCGTCGGCGGAAAACAAGGCCTTGAAGGCCTACATCGACGACGTGCTGTTCATGTGCAAGTAGCCGGGCAGCGAAGCCAAAACGCCCTGCCGGGCCAAGAGGGCGTGGCCCAAACCCCGTCTTGCTATGGGCGACGAGCCTGGGCACCCCGCTGCTTCCGTCCTCCCCGTCCGAAAAGGTGTGGTACGGGCTCAGGGACTGGAAAATAATAAGTCAATCACTCTCACTTCAGGACGGAGCCGCGAGTCGGACCTTTGGTCCGCGAGCTGGCGACCCACGGAGCAAGCAAACGGGCCCGAGAAATGATTGAGTAAATCATTTCCTGGCCCTCACTCTGCGCACCGCAAGTGCGCCTCGGTCGGTTGCTCCGGGCGCGCTCGCGATCTGCCAGCAGGCTCTCCGGCCTCGCAACGAACGTGGTTTGGTCACACCGCCTGGTAGGCGGAACCCCGAATTCGCTCCGTGATGCGAGCCGTCATGCCGCAAAGAACCCGCAATACGTTTCGCCTACTAGCTGCCCGTCGCGTGAAGGAGGCTCGCAGTCCCCTGCCGCGCCCATGCGCGCTCACCCCTGCGGCCAGCCGCAGCCGCGGCCGGAAGTACCTCAGCCCTGTTGCGCGCCGAAACCCGGCGCGAATTTCGGGCCTGAAGTACTAGTTTGCGGCGCGAGAAAAGAGGAGGAAGTCGTGGCCCTCCAGGGCCTGGACGGTGCTGTCGAGGCGATAGCCGGCCGCCTGCATGCGTCGGACGATTCCCGCCGGGCTGAGATAGATGCCGCGCGCAAAGATCTCTCGCGGCAACGTGTCAGAAAAGTAGGGCGATAGCGCGGTCCACACTGCGGTGCGCACGGCCTCCCGCTCGGCCTGGGTCTGCGGCTGCGACGGGCCTTGCCACAGGTGGGTGTCGTCGAAGTGGACGTGGATCCAGGCGAGCAGCGCCCGGTCGTCGGCCGCGATCGACCGCAACCAGGTCCTGCCGAGGCCGAGTGCTGGGTCGTCGTGCCACAAGAGGTCGCTGACGAGCAAGGGGTCGGCGAGCATCCGCTCGAACGCGACGGCAAGATCGGCGGCCAATGTCGCGTCCACCGGCAGGTCGACCGGGACTCGGCGCAGGTGCGCGCGCAGGTTGGGAGGCATGCGGCGCAGGACCGGCGACCCATCCCCTTGGGCCAACAACGGCGCGCGCCGAAACGTGCCGTCGAAATCGGTGGGAAAGTACCGGGCGCGGGTGTGCCCCTGCAGGATGGCCAGCCGGCCCGAGCCCGGTCGCAACGACGGACGCAACGCCTCGAAGAACGCCGATGGCGACTGCAGGTACTCAAAGACGCTGCACATCACCACGCGATCGAACTGCTTGTCGCGGTAGAACGGGTCGAAGCCCGGCTGGACGTGCACGGCTTGCAGGACCTCAAGCCCTTGCGCGGCGGCGCGGTCGCGCAACAC
Organism: Deltaproteobacteria bacterium; assembly: GCA_016875335.1. Lineage (GTDB taxonomy): Bacteria > Myxococcota_A > UBA9042 > UBA9042 > UBA9042 > SXRM01. The sequence continues at coordinate 9,138 of VGRO01000075.1, forward strand.
GGGCACGAGGCGGTCGTCGACGTCGGTTGCGAAGACCCGGCCGCGGCCGTTCAGCGCCCGGGCGATGGGCAGGCTCAAACGCCCGGTACCGGCGCCGATGTCCACCACCGTCATGCCGGGCTGGATGTCCAGTGCGCGCAAGATGACGTCTGGCGGCAACTGACGGTCGCGCACCGGGTGTTCGAGCGCGCCGATTTTGCGCTCGACGGACCGCTCGCGTTCCTCTTGCGACAGCGAGCGCGCGACCTGGCCAAAACGGGTCACGCCACCCGACCGCGCCACTGCAGGCGGATCGGTGGGCCACAACAGGCCCGCGACGGCACCGAATGCCAACCCCAAGAAGGCTGCGGCGCCGGCGCTGCGCTTCACGGCTCGGCCTGCACGGCAAAGGACCAGCCGTCGGCCGGCGCCAGGTGGTCGGTGCGGCGAAATCCGCTGCGCTCGATGCGGGCCAGCAGCGCCACCGGGTCCGAGCGCAGGAACTCGCCGTCGATCTGCAAGGGTCCGAGCAGCGGGCTGAAGATCAACCGCACCGTGCTGCGCAATGCCCGGGCTTGACGAGCGTCCAAGGGTGCACCGGCGGGATCAAGCAGGCCCGCGTCGTCATAGGCCAGCACCAGCCATTGCAGCAGGCGCGCCTCGACCACCGGCAACTGCGCCACGAGCGCCTGGGCGACGCCGGACCCGCGCGCCCCCAACTGGTCGTTGAGCGAAGTTACCAGCGTCCGGTCGTCGAGCACCCGGTCCACGTCGCGGCTCAGCAGGACGCGCAGCACCTCCGGAGGCGGACCGTCGCGCCACAGGGCCATGCCAGCGCGGCTCGCGGCGCTCAAGCGGGCATCCAGTGCCCGCCGCAAGGCCGCTTCCGCGGGCGTTGCGGCGGCGTCGGCCGCCCGGTGGTAGGCGCGCGCAAAGCCCTCGCCGAGCGCGAATTCAGGCGGCGTCGCCTGCGGCCGGACGATCAGCTGACCGCCGGGTCGCAAGCAAGCCCGAACCTTCGCCAGCAGCGGTCGGACATCGACCGGCGCGTCCACCAGCACGACGACGTCAAACGAGCCGCCAGCGTCCCAGGGCGGCACCGTGGTGCCGGAAGCCAGGACCACCCGGCCGCCAGGGGCGACGCCGGCACGCACGGATCTGTCCAACACCTCAGGGACATCGCCCAGGAGCGCGACATGCTGGCCGGGTGCCAGCCCCAAGGACGCGCCGTGGTCGACGCCCTGCGCCGGTCGCCCTCTGGCGAGGCGCACCGCGGCAAAACCCGCAGCGGCAAACGCCACCACCACCACGATATGCAGGGCACCACGGACCATGATTGCCCACCTCAGGGCAGGGACCGCGGCCATGATGCCACGTGCGGCCGATTGCGGGCCAGAAACGGCGGGCGGCGCGGATCCGGGAACGCCAATACGGCACGGGTGGGCAGTCTGCCTCCGTGCTCGATTTGGGTGCGCGGGCCGCGGACCAGACAATTGCCGGGCCGGCCCGCCTGGGGTACGGTCGCACATCGCCGCCCGCCGCGGCGGGTTGCGGCACGGATGCACCCTTCGGTCGGCATCGCCTTGGCACTGGTTTCTGCGGCCTCGTGGGCCGTCGGGTCGACGATCTACAAGCGGCTTGGGCGCGACGTGCCGGCCATCGGGCTCAACCTGGTGACCTCCCTGCTCGGCATGGTACTGCTCGCCGCGGCGACGATCGCGGGGGGCGGGCCGCACTTGCCGGGTTCGGCCCCGTGGATGCTGGCGCTGAGCGGGGTGGTCGGCATCACGGTTGGCGACACCCTGTTCTTTCTGGCGCTTGGCCGCCTGGACGCGCACGCGGTAGTGACCCTGACGATGTTGGCGCCGGTCCTGACCATCGGCTTGGCCGTGGCCGGCCTCGGCGAGCGGCCGGCACCGTTCGCCTGGCTGGGCATCGCGCTGGTTCTGGGCGGCGTCGGCGCGGTGCTGTCCGGCCAACTGCGCGCATCCGCACCTGCGCTCGCGCGCCGCGGTCTTGGCTATGGGCTGGGGGCAGTGGTCGCCATGGCCGCCGGCACGGTGCTCGCCAAGGTCGGTATGCGCGACACCTCGGCCTTGGATGCGACGCTGGTCCGCGTCGGCGCGGGCACGCTGGGCTTGGCCGCGGTCGCTGCGGTGCGCGGCGGTCTGGTGCGCGCGCTGGCGCCCTGTGTGCGACCGTCGGTGCTCCCGACGTTGCTGGCCGGGGTGGCTGTCGTGACGCTCGGCGGCTTCTGGGCGCTGCACGCCTCGCTGCAAGCCATCGATGTCGCGGTCGCGGCGACCTTGCATGCCACCGAGCCGCTGTTCATCCTGCCCATCGCCGCCGCGTGGTTGGGCGAGCGCGTCACCTGGCGGTCCATCGGTGGCGCTGCGGCGTCGGTGTGCGGCGTGGCCTTGCTGTACTTGGCCTAAGGGACTGGAGAATAACAAGTCGATCACTCTCACATCAGGACGGAGCCGCGAGTCGGACCTTTGGTCCGCGAGCTGGCGACCCACGGAGCAAGCAATCGGGCCGGAGAAATGATTGAGTAAATCAATTCCGGGACCCAAAGAGGGTGCAGCCAAATCTCGTCCGTTGCGAGGTCGAAGAGCATGCCGGCAGATCGCGAGCGCGCCCGCAGCGACCGACCGAGGCGCACTCGCAGTGCGCCGACCGAGCCAGTAGCACACTGATTCGGACAGGGGAGGACGTAAGCCGCGAGATGCCCAGGATCTTCGGCCGTAGCGGGACGGGGTTTTGGCTACACCCACTAGAGGCAATAGCCCGAATTCGCTCCGGCATACGAGCCGTGATGGCGCAACAACTCCGCAATCGGTTTGGCCGACCAGGGCTTGTTGCGTGAAGGGGTCTCGCAGCCCCCTCGTGCGCCCATGCGCGCTCACCCCTGCACTCGGCCGCAGCCGCGGTCGAAAGTACCTCGGCCCTGTTGCGCGCCTGGACCCGGCGCGAACTTCGGGTCTGACGTACCGCTGCCATCCCGCATGCACAGGGACCCAGGGCCGCAGACACCGCCACGGCCGGGCTTGCGGCAACGGGAGGACGGCGCGCCGCCTATTGGTGTTTGGCTGTGTCGTAGGTCCGAACGCGAACCTGGCTCTGCGCCCACGCTCCCGTGAGCACGTCGCGCACGGCCACCCGCAGATCATACCAACGGTTGCAGTAGTACCAGGACTGGGTTGACTTGACGCCTGTGCCGCCGTCGTCGAAGATCACCAGCGTTCCGGGCATGGCCGATTCACCCACGACGTAGGTAGGCGGTTTGCTGCCGGGCTGCAGGCCGCCATAGCTGACCGGCGCGACGCCGTAGCCGACGATCTTGCAGCCATCCCACAGGCGGGCCTCGACCTGCAACTTGGCCTTGGGCATGGTGGCGCCGGGCAATTGCACGCGCACGCCGGCATAGATGTGGAAGCCGCCCTGCGGCCCGTGCACCATCGGCACCCACACGCCGTCCTTGTACACCTTGAACGCGCCGTCGGGCTTGACGGCGCCGACCTCGATGGCCAGCGTCGCGGGCGGCGGAGCGTTGCCCTTGAAAAACTCGGGCGGGTCGGTCGGGCACGACCACGCGGCGGGCTCGGGAACCTGGCCCACGTCGGCATCGGGTCCCGGCTCGGTCGGAAAGGGGCAATTGTGGCTGTCGCTTGCAGTCGCGGTGGCATCCTGGGCGGCGGTGGCGTCGGCCGACGGCTGCACAGCGTCTTTGGCATCGGTGGGCGATCGGACGGCATCCGCGACGGCGATGGCCTCGGACGCACCGACCTGGTCCGCCTCGCCGTCGGGGGCATCCGCGGCGACGCTCGCCGGCGTTGGCCGAGCGCACCCAAGCCATGCGGCGCAAACGGCCACGACTGCGATCGCCGCACGCGGTCTGCCCCCACGGCGGCAGGGCGCGGAGTTGCGGTGGACGCTCGACATCAGGTGGAACCTCTGCTGGTCCGCGACGGTGCTGCCGCAACCCCGCGGTCCGGTCGACGCAATCGGCGCTGGGAGCCTGCCGGTAAGGAACTGGAAAATAATAAGTCGATCACTCTCACATGAGGACGGAGCCGCGAGTCGGACCTTTGGTCCGCGAGCTGGCGACCCACGGAGCAAGCAAACGGGCCCGAGAAATGATTGAGTAAATCATTTTCTGGCCCTAACACGCCAGGATCGCCAGATTCTGGCCGACAGGCGCCGAGGCAGGCCGCGACTGCGGCCTGCAAACGACCGACACTGCCTGAAAACACTTCAGGCGGTGCTCGGTCGATGCCCCAATCGCGATCAGCGCGGAGCCCGTCGGACGAGAGTCCGACAGGCTCCCAGGCGGCGTGCGTCCCCGCGGTACGCGCGGCGGGCTGCGACGGGATGGCTGCAACGCTACGGCCGCAGGGTCGCGGCCGCGCGGTGCAGAGGGCAATTTTCGGGCTCGCTTGTGGGTTTGTCAAAGCCTGCGGCCAAGTCCACTGCCCTCGCCAGCGCGACCAGCGGGCCGAACCGCCAGCGCGCCTCTGCAACTGCGCACGCGCACATGCGCGGATTGACTCGCTCGCTGCGTGACGTATGCTCAAGGCCTTGCCGCACGGTCCACCATCGCGTGCGCCAGCGTGGAATTCGATGACCGCCACCATCGCCACCTGCGTGCGCCGGGCCGCCTCCGACAGGCGAGCGTGCGAGGCCGTCCAGCGCCGCGCCAGCAGCGTCGCAGGGGAGGCAACGCCCGCGGGGTGGGCGCCAAGGTTGCTGGTCGCCATGCTGATAAGTTCGGGCTGTACCGGTCCCGCGGCCGTGAGCCCGGCGGACAGTGCGCGACATCAGTGGGACGGGAGCGAGACCGCTTCTGAGGCGGACCTCGCAACGGCCGGAGACGCGCAGCCCGCCATGCCGAACGACGCCGACCTCGAGGACGCCGCCGGGTCCCAAGATGCGGACACGGTGGGCGCTCGTGGTGCCGACACCGCGGATGCGGCCCTCGACGTGCAGGACGACGCCACCGCTCTGGTGGCCGATGCGACGGACGACCCTGCCGACGTGCCCGGCCCCGCCGACAGCGCCGAATCCGGCGGCGCGGCGGACCTTGGGGGTGCGCCAGACACCGCGGCCGCGCCAGACGTCCCCACGGCCACCGACGCCCAAGCCGGGAAGGATGGCAACGACGGGCTGGACGGCGCCTCGGCCCAGGATGCTGGCGATGCAGCCGGGCCAGACCTGGCGCCCCCACCCATCAAGCCGCAAGATCCGACGCAACTGCCCAAGGTGGCCTTTGCCGACATCACCGCCACCTTCGGGGTGGACCCGGCCAAGGTCCATGGCGCCTGCGTCGGCATCGGCGACTTCGACGGCAACGGCCACGACGACTTTCTGGTCATCGAAGTCGACAAGACCAAGGCGACGATCCATGCGGTCCTGCTGGGCGGCGCGACCGTCAAACACGTGTACACGCCGTTCGACACGACGATGCTGCTGCCCTCCACCGGCTGCTCGGTCGTCGACCTGGACAGCGACGGCAAGCTGGACCTGCTGGCCGGCGGCCATGCGGGCGCGGCGTTCTACGCTGGAGACGGCAAAGGTAGTTTTGTCGACCACACCGACAAATGGCTGCCCTACATCATGGACTTTGCGACGCTGACCCTGGCTCCAGTCGACCTCGATGGCGACGGCGATCTCGATCTTTTCGTCGGCGCGGGCGTGACCCCGATGACGTCCGACGGCGGCGGCCCCGGCTGCGGTTCGCTCAACTGCGGCTACCAGGACTCCGATTTCATCTGCTCGATGATGATGCCGTTTCCCGAGGCGCCGGCCAGCTTGCAGGACCGTGTGCTCATCCAGGGTGCCAAGCTGCCGCTGGTGGACCAGACCAAGGCGTGGGGCGTGCCGCCCGGCGGCATGTGGTCGAATGCCCAACCCTTGGACGTCGACGCCGATGGCAAGATGGACGTGCTGGTCGGCGATGACTTTGGCGCCCACCGCTTGCTGCGCAACGTTGGCGGCAAGTTCGCTGCGTACAGCACCGATATCGGCTTCCATTCGTATGGCCACGGCATGGGTTGGGGAGTGGGAGATCTCAATGGTGACGGCTTGGCCGACCTGATCATGGCCGACGCCGGGCCCAATCCGCTCTTCCTGCAAGGCAAGGCGCCGGCCGGCATGCCGGTGGGCTTTGAGGACGCGGGCGGCCCGTGGGGGCTGTGGTCGCCGACCTGGATGGCGAGCACCTGGTCACCGCTCATCGCAGACTTCGACCAGGACGGGTACGACGACGTGATGATGGGCGTGTCGATTTCGACCACCAACCCGGACGAGTTCCCCAACGTCGCCGCGGGTTGCGCGGGCACCGCGGCCAAGCCGTACGACGGCTATCCCAACCCCGACGTGCTGTTCCTTTCGGCCGGCAGTGCATCGAGTTGGCAGGCGTTCCAGTTCCCCTCCGGCCCGTATTCGCACTTTGCGATGGTCGCGCAGGCCACCATTGACCTGGACGGCGACGGGGACCTGGACCTCGTGCAGACGCGGCCCAACGCCAAAATGACGTCGCTGGTGCGGGTGGTCCGCAATGACCTGCCCAACAAGGGCAAGAGCCTTTTCGTGCACGTCAAGGGCAAGCCGGGCAACCTCGACGCGCTCGGCACAGTCATTACCGCCAAGGTCGGCGGCGCGCTGCGGACCCGCTACCTGGTCGGGTCGGGCGGCACCGGCGGCACGCGCAGCCGCGTTGCGCACTTCGGCCTGGGCAACGCAGCGTCCGCCAAGGACGTCACCATCCGCTGGCCGAACGGCAAGGTGACCAAGCTGGGCGAACTGCAGGCCGGCACGCACACCTCGGCGACTTGGCCGGTTCAGTGTATGTAGCCAGGAGCCAATCGGACTATCGTCCGACAGGCTCCCAGGCGCGCTGCCCCGACCCAGGGCCTACTTCCAGACGACCACCTGCGTCGCCCCGGCCGCCACGTCGCCCACCGCGGTCTTGGCGCCGTTGGGCCAGGTGACCACGACGTTGCTGGCCTTGGGTGCGCCACCCAGGCCGAATTCGGCGATGCGAATCCGGGTGCTGCCAAAGCCGCCGCCGCCCGTCAGCCAGCGCGTGCGCAGTTTGCCGCCGATCTGCGCTGTGACGATGGCGCCCACGGCGTCGCGGTTTCCGGCTTTGCCCTGGACGACGACGCGGCAGCTCGCACCCTTCTTGGGCAGATCGTTGCGCCAGACGCGGATTCGCGAGGTCAGGTTGAACCCCGGCCGCGACTGCAGCACGTCGAGGTCGCCGTCGGCGTCCAAATCGACCACAGCCTGGGCGATGGCCATGAAGTGCGACTCCGGCCCGGAGGCAAAGCGCTTTGCGGTGAACCCGCCGCCGGGCGAAGCCGTGAACAGCAGGTCGATGTTGGGGTGGCCGCCGAAAGGCAGCACGCCGTTCTTGGTGCATCCGGCGGTCACGGCAGGCAGGTCCTTGGGCGACGTGTTCAGGGCGCTGCCGACCAGCATGTCTTCGAGCCCGTCGTGGTCGAAGTCGGCGACCATGGGCGACCAGGTGCTCGCGCTCCACGTCGGACCCCAGACACCCATTTCGCCGCCCTTGTCGACGAATGCCACTGGCAGCATCGGTCCCGGCTTGACCTGCATGAACACCGGGTTGGGCCCAACGTCGGGCAGGACCAAGTCGGCGAGGCCGTCGCCGTTGAAATCGCCCAACCCCCAGCCCATGCCGTGGGCGTACGGGTAGAAGCCGATGTCGATGTCGTAGCGCTCGAACGCGCCGCCTGCGTTGCGCAACAGGTAGTGCTCGCCAAAGTCGTTCGCCAGGAACACGTCCATCTTGCCGTCCTTGTCGACGTCCAGCGGCAGGGGCGCCGACAGGATGCCGGCCGGCGGCACATTCCACGCCTTGGTCTGGTCGACGAGCGGCAGCTTGGGGCCGCGCATCAGCACCCGATCTTGGAGATCGGCGATGTTGGGCTCTTTGGTGACCAGGGCGCAGACGAAATCGTCGCCCTCGTACCCGCATTTGCTGCTGCCGCACGCCGGCCCTGGCCCCGGGTTCGACGTATCGAAGGCAGGCGAGCCCGCGCCGACGAAAAGGTCGAGGTCTCCGTCGCCGTCGAGGTCCACGGGCGCGATGGCCCACGCCGTGAAATCCATCACATACGGCAACCAGTCGGCGCTGGCATCGACGAACCCGCCCTTGCCGTCGCCGTGGTAGAAGGCCGCACCGGACGGCCCACCGACCAGCAGATCAGGCTTGCTGTCGTCGTCCATGTCGACCAGCACACAACCGGTGGTGGGCAAGAGCAACGTGGTGTCGAATTCGGTCCACACGTGGGCTGGCGCCGCAGGGCCGAGCAAGACTGCATGGATCTTGGCCTTGGTGCCGGTGCGCTCGATCACCAGCAGGTCTTCGCGGCCATTGCCATCGAGGTCGGCGGCGGCGACGCATACGCCATGCGGCTTGTCGGGATCGATGCCAAACTCGGCGGTGACGTTGGCGAACTCGGCAAACGGCAGCGCCGCCGGGTCGATGGGGCCGATGGGCACGGGCGCCGCGTCGGCCGGGGCGCTGACATCGGCGGGCAGGACTTCGGCAGCGCCGCCGTCGAGCGAGTCGGGCACATCAGCGGTCGCGTCCACCGTGCCGTCGGCGCCGGGTTGCGCGGCCACCTCGGCATCGGCGGCGGCGAGGACCTCCGTGTCGTCCAGCGTCGGTGCGTCGTTCACGGCTTCGGCGGCCGCGTCGAGTTCCGCGCCAGCGACCGCGCTGATCTCGCCGTCGAGGTCCGCCGCGCCGGTCAGGTCGGGCATGCCCAGATCGGTCGCCGCGCCAAGTTCAGCGAGGGCCTCCGCCGTCGCGGTTTCGGCCCCGGAATCCGGCGCGGGCGGCGCCTTGGAGGCGTCGGCAACGGCGGGGGCGGCGCCCGTCGGAGGGCTGTGGGTGCCGCAGGCCAGGGCGACCGCGCACCAAGCGGCGGCCACCGCGACCGCACGCGCTGCACGTCTGGCACTGACGCCGGTTGGTGTCATGGGTTCTGCTGCGCCCCGCCGTGACCTGGCGCCTGCCGCCAGCCTGGGAGGTTGTGGGACGATAACAAACCTTGCGAAACCCGCGCAAAGTCACTGGGGCTTGGCGCCAAGGCCGCGCAGCACGAGCAGGGCCGCGAACCCGACGACCAGGCCCAACACCAGCATCCGCAACAACGGGTCAGCGTCGGTGGGTGTGGCCGCTGCGACCGCGGCGGGCGCGTCGTGTGGCGTCTGCCCGGTGACCAATCGGGCACCAGTCGCGGTGACAGGGTCATGCGCCGGGGACGTCGGATCCGCAGGCGGCGGCACAAGGCCCACGGGCGGCTGGGCAGGCCGCGCGGCGATGACATGCCAGATGGCCGCGGGTGCGTCGGTGGCAAGCGCACGCAGCAGGGTATCGGCCGCAGGCGGGGTCCCGTCTGGCCACACCACGCACCAGGGACCGGCGACGGCGGCACGGCACGCCTGCGCATCCGAGAGGTGCAGGCGGTGGCATCGGGCGACGGAGCACACCAGGGCGTCGACGCGGTCGCGGGCGATGTGCGCCGATGCCAAGCGCCAGGAGGGCGCAGCGCGGTCCAGGGCGGCTTGCAGGCGCGGCGCGGCGCTCGGCAACAACACGCGCTGTGCATGGTCGGGCCCGGTGGGCGGTGGGTCGGCCGCGACGGTCGCTGCCGTCCACAGGCCGGCCACCAGGCCGACGCTCGCAAGCGCATGTGGGCTGGGTTGACGCCGGTCGAGCACGCTGCCTTGCCCTGCGTGGCCTGACGTGGGCGACCTTCGCCCGAACCGCACGCCCCGCGGCCGGGATGGTAGCGGCCCCCGTGTCGCGCGACAAACGACGTGCGCGTTGACAAAACCTCGCTTGACAGGGCCGAACCTGCGGTGCAGCATCACTTTGCGTGCGAGGCTGAAGGGCCGCCGCCGCGCGCCGCGCCACCATCGGGCCGCGTCGTTGAGGGCTCCGCGCGGGGCGCTGGGCTGTTGTGGGTGGATCAAGCCTGCCCCCTGGGCGACGCCGCGGGCGTGCCATGCAGGAGGTCCAGTGATCGGCAGGCTGGACCGTCGCCTCGCCCTGCTGGGCGTGCTCGCCTTGTTGCGCTCGGCTTGCACTGCTGGGGCGGGCGCCGCGGGTCCCGACACCGTCCGTGCGGACGCCGCAGCGGACAGCAAGGGCGCCGCAGCGGATCTCCCTGCGCCGGACGTCGCCGCGGACATCGGCGGGCGGGCCGCAACCGACACCATGGCGTCCGATCTGGACGCAGCCAGCCATGTCATGCCCTGCGTCGCGGACACCAGCGGCGACGGGGCGGCGGACAACCCGGTCGACGCGGTCCAAGACCACATCGGCGACGCGGCGGGAGCGGACGGCGACGCGGAAGGGACGCCGGCCGAGGTCATCGGCGCGGCGGACGCCGCGACCCCATTGGACGCGGGCGCCGTCGAAGACGCGGGTGCGGAGCTGGTGGACGGTGCCTCGGCGCTGGGAGACGCTCCCGCCAGCGCGCCCGCAGACGTCACAGCGGACGCCGCGGCCCCCTTGGACGGCGCTGGCGACGTCGGCCCAGGAGCCGCCGCCTTCCCCGACCTGCCTCCGGTGCCGCCGGTCACGCCCGTCGACCCGGCGACGCTGCCCTTGGCGGCGATGGTGGACCAGACTGCCAGCTTTGGCATCGATCCAGCGCAGACCCACAACGCATGCGTGGCGGTGGCCGACTTCGACGGCAACGGGCGTGAAGATTTCGTGGTCATGGAATCGCAGGGTTGGAAATCGACCATCCACGCCGTGCTGCTCGGCGCCGGCCCGCCCAAGCACGTCAAGTCCAAGTTCGACAGCGCCACCTCGCAGGCCAACTTTGGCTGCACTTCCGTAGATATGAACGGCGACGGCAAGCCCGACCTCTTGGTCGGCGGGTTCTCGGGCCTCGCGCTCTACCTGGGCGACGGCGCGGGCGGCTTCCACAACAAGAGCGACGACTGGTTGCCGTTCTTTATGGATTTCGAGTCGTTCAGCGTCGTGCCGGCCGATCTCGACGGCGACGGCGACCTCGACCTGTACATCGGGGCCGGGTTCGCGCCGCCCGGCTGCGAAAGCATGGCTTGCAACTACACGGCCAACGACCTGCTGTGCACCTTCAACCCGCCGATTCCCAATCTGCCGAACCTGCAGGACCGCGTGCTGATCCAAGGGTCGCAACTGCCGCTGGACGACGCCACCGCGCAGTGGAAGCCGCCGCCGGGCGGGACCCAGACCACGGCGATGGCGATGGATTTCGATGGCGATGGCAAGGTCGATGTGGCCGTGGCCGACGACTTTGGCAGCGCGCGGATCTTGCGCAACACCGGCGCCACCTTCGTGTCGTATGACACCAACGTCGGCCTGCACAGCTATTCGGGCGCCATGGGCTGCGCGTCGGGCGACTTGAACCACGACGGACTGCCGGATCTGGTCATCGCCGAGTCCGGGCCGACCCCGGTGTACATCAATTCTCCGCAGTGGAAGGGCACTGCGCCGTTTGCGTTCGTCGACAAGGGCGGCGACTACGACACCTGGGCGCCCAACTGGGCGGCGAGCTCGTGGTCGCCGATCATCGCCGACTTCGACCACGACGGGCTCGAGGACCTGTGGGTCGCCAACGCGGCCAACCTGCCGGTGCAGATGACCGCCGACCCCAAGACCATGTGCCTGGTCAGCAAGAGCAGCGGACTGGCCTCGATGTTCAAGGGGGTGCCGAGCGTCGACGTGATGCACCTCAGCAAGGTGGGAGGCGGCGCGACCGCCTACCGCGTCGTCGGCGGCGCCTACGCCCACATCATCCTGGTCGAGCAGCGGCCGATCGACCTGGACGACGACGGCGACCTGGACGTGGTGCAGACCCGGCCCGGCCCGGACATCATGACCTCGTTGGTGCGCATCCTGCGCAACGACCTGCCCAAGAAGGGGTCGAGCATGCGCGTGGTGGTCCAGGGGAAAGGCAAGAACCAGGATGCGCTCGGCACCACCGTCACGGCGACCATTGGCGGCAAGAAGGTCACGCGGTGGCTGTTTGGCAGCGGGGCGTTTGGCGGCACGCCGACTCGGGTGGCGCATTTTGGCCTCGGCGCCGCGAGCAAGGCGACCGCCGTGACGGTGGCATGGCCGGACGGGACCAAGACCCTGGTGGGCGAAGTGCAGGCGCAGCAGACGATCAAGGTCAATTGGCCCTGACCGGGTTGTGGGCGGGGCGTGCTGCCCGACCGGGGAGCGTTCAGACCGGTCCATCGGGCGGCGGGTGCGCATCGACCGTACGCCGCTATGGCCAGCGTGCGCGACGTCCGCTACGATGCAATCCATGGCCGCAGCCCGGCGTCGTCGAACCGGACGGCGGGTTGCGGACGGCGGTCGCCCTCCCCAGCGGCTGGCCGACGCAACGAGGCACTGATGGATGTCCGCCCGAGCGCCGCGGAAGTGGCTGCCTACCTCGACAAGCACCTGAGCCGCGAACCGGGGACCAAGATCCAGTATGGCCATCCCTCGCCGCGCTTCTGGGCGGTGCGCGAGGCACCGCAGGCCGCGTTGCTGGCGCCGATGGACAGCGACAAACCACTGAACCTGTACCTGCACATTCCTTTCTGCCCGCCGACCGATCCCGAGGCCTGTGGCTTCTGCCTTTTCGCCCGCGAGGACTACCACACCTACAAAGCGGTCGACGCCTACGTGGCCGATCTGCTCTTGGAAGTTTGCCGCGTGGCGCAGCAGGTGGGCCGGCGCAGCCTGCGCACGCTCTACTTTGGCGGAGGCACGCCCAACCTCTTGTCCGAGGCGAGCATCCGGCAGATCTTTGCCTGCCTGCGCCACCTGTTCGAATTTGCTCCCGGCTGTGAAATCAGCTTTGAGGGCACGCCGGGCCTGTTCACCCCCGGTCGCTTGGAGGCGCTGCACGAGGTCGGCGTCAACCGCATCAGCGTCGGCGCCCAGGTCCTCAAGCAGCACCTGATCAAGTACAGCGGCCGGACCCAGCGCAATGAGCACATCCAGCGCACGGTCGAGTTCTGCCGCGCCCGCGGGATCCACTGCTCGGTCGACCTGATCACCGGCTGGTTCGAGCAGACGCCTGCCGACGTGGTCGACGACGTGCGGTTGCTGCACGCCTGGGGCGTCGACGGCATCGTCAACCACCCGTTGACGCTCGGCGGCGACTCGGTGTTCGCCCGCGAAAAGCACAACCTGCCGCCGGTCGAGGTCAGCCGCGACGCTTTCCTGGCTGGTCGGGCGACCTTGCTTGAACTCGGCTACCGCTCGGACAGCTACACCGACTACTGCCGCGCCGACCAACGGCCGGTGCAGTTCCTGGAGATGTACCGCGACGCCCTGCACAACGACCGCTTGGGCGTCGGCTACGGGGCCAACTCGCTTTTCGCCGGCACGCTCGATCAGCCCGGGCACGCCTACCGCAACGTCAGCGGCCGCGAACCGTACCATGCGCGCCTCGAGGCCGGCCGCAGCGCCGTCGAGTCGATTTTCGATTTCAATCGCGTGGACTTGCAACTCATCTACGTGCTCAAGGGCCTGGAAGGCTGTCCGTGGCTCGACGCCGACGCCTATGCGCGCACGTTCGGCAGTGATCTGGCCGTCGACTTTGCGCCGTGGTGGCAAGTGCTCGCCGACCGCGGCTGGCTCGCGTGGAACGACGGGCACCCGCGCCTGCAAGGCGACGGCATCTTCTACACCTCAGAAGTCCAACGCTGCCTGTCCGAGCCGCGCAACGCCGGCCTGCGCCGCGCCGCCCGGCTGCAAGCCCCGAACCGCCTGTCGCTCGGAGCCACTGCCTCTTTCGACGGGTGACCGCCCCCTGCGCGTCGCCATCGGGGCGGTCGCCGTGCTGCCAATCCTGTTCTGGGGTTCTGGCCGTGCCACTTCGCAGACCTGGGGCGCCCAAGCGCGGGCGTGAGCGGGGCACGACAGCCTCGTCACCTGCGAAGCGACGTGCGCGGTGTTGCCGGCCTGCGAGGCGGGTCAGGGCCGCGTTCGGGCGCCGATGCCGGTCGCCGTGGGCCTGCTTGGGGCCAACCATGCGCTGTTTGCCGTCGCCGCGACTGCGCCAGCGTGGCGCTGGGTGGCAGAATCGCTGGCCGCGTTGCCCCCTTGTGGACCGTGACCGCGCAAGGCCTTGGCTGCACCGGCCGGCCTTGTCGGACTACAGCGGAATATTGCCGTGCTTGCGCGGCGGGTTGTGCGCGCGCTTGCTGGCCAGCATGCGCAAGCCCTGGATGAGCCGCGGCCGGGTGTCTTCGGGCCGCAGCACCTCGTCAACGTAGCCGAGTTCGGCGGCCTTGAACGGATTGGCGAATGTGTCGCGATACAGCTCGGCATAGTCCCGCGCCGCTTGGGCCGGATCAGTCGACTTGGACAGTTCTTGGCGGTACACGATGTTGACGGCGCCCTCGGGGCCCATGACCGCGATCTCGGCGGTGGGCCAGGCAAAGTTCAGGTCGGCGCGCACGTGTTTGCTGCCCATGACGTCGTAGGCGCCGCCATAGGCCTTGCGGGTGATGACCGTGAGCTTGGGCACCGTGGCCTCGGCGTAGGCGTAGAGCAACTTGGCGCCGTGGCGGATGATGCCGCCGTGCTCCTGGCGCGTGCCGGGCAGGAAGCCAGGCACGTCGACGAACGTGACGATGGGCACGTTGAAGGCATCGCAAAAGCGCACGAAGCGGCCGGCCTTGGTCGAGGCGTCGATGTCGAGGCAGCCGGCCAGCACCGCCGGTTGGTTGGCGACGATGCCGACCGCCTGGCCGTCCAGCCGCGCAAAGCCGACCACGATATTGCGCGCAAAATGTTCGTGGACTTCGAGCAGATTTCCCTCGTCGACGATGGCCGCGATGACCGCCTTGATGTCGTAGGGTTTGGTCGCCTCGTCGGGCACGAGCGTCGCCAGCGCCGGGTCGCGGCGGTCCCACGGGTCGTCGCTGCGCACAATCGGCGCCTTCTCCAGGTTGTTCTGCGGCAGGTAGCTCAAGAGCGCACGGACCGTGGCGATGGCCTGGCGCTCGTCGTCGCAGGCGAAATGGGCGACCCCAGAAGTCGATGCGTGGCGCATGGCGCCGCCCAGGTCCTCCTGCGTCACCTCCTCGTGGGTCACGGTCTTGATGACGTCGGGGCCGGTGATGAACATGAAACTGGTCTGCTGCGCCATCACCACGAAATCGGTGATCGCCGGGCTGTACACCGCGCCGCCTGCGCACGGGCCGAGAATCAGTGAGATCTGCGGCACCACGCCCGAGGCCAGGGTGTTGCGGGTGAAGATCTCAGCGTAGCCGGCGAGGCTGACCACGCCCTCTTGGATGCGCGCGCCGCCCGAGTCGTTCAGGCCGACCACCGGGGCCCCAACCCGCGTGGCGTGATCCATGACCTTGCAGATCTTTTCGGCGAACGCACCAGACAACGACCCGCCGAACACGGTGAAATCCTGTGCGAACACGAAAACCGTCCGGCCGTCGACCAGCCCGTAGCCGGTCACCACGCCGTCACCCGGAACCGCCTTGTCCTGCATGCCGAAATCAGTGCAGCGGTGCGTGACCAACTTGTCCATCTCGACAAAGCTGCCGGCGTCGAGCAGCAGCTCGATGCGCTCGCGGGCGGTGTGCTTGCCGGCCTTGTGCTGTTTGTCGATGCGGTCCTGGCCGCCGCCGATTTCAGCCTGCTGCTCCAGGGCCGCAAGGCGTTCGAGCACTTTTTGTCGGCGACCAGTCGGCATGTTCGGGCAAGCTCCGCGCGCGGGTTGCGGCGTGGCCGGCGGTGTAGCGGAATTGACGGCAATCGACAAGGGCGGGAGGATCGCCGGCATGGCGCAACCGAACACCGAACTGCCCGCCACCGCCGACCGCATGCCCGGCAGTGACCGGCCGATCGCCCCCGGCAAGCCCGAAGCGAAGGTCGAGGTCCTGGTCGGTCGTTGGTTGCTGCTCGGCTGCGGAGCGACGGCCTCGGTGGCGCTGGTGGCGGCGATCGGCCTGGGCTGGGTGATGATCCGCGGTATGCTCAGCCCGTGACGCGCTAGTAGGCGAAACCCCAAATTCGCGTCGGGATACGGACCGTAATGCCGCAACAAATCCTCAATCGGTTTCGCCTACTAGGAGCCTGTCGGATTATCGTCCGACAGGCTCCGTGGTGGTTGCGATCGAGGCAGCGACCAAGAACTGCCTGAAGTAAATTCAGGCAGTTTCGGTCGCTGGCAGGCCGCAGCCGCGGCCGGAAGTACCTCAGCCCT